>DASVVJ010001023.1:0-3766 GCA_036389955.1 Myxococcaceae bacterium | reverse complement strand
CCTGTCCAACTGGAACCCCGCGCTCAACAGTCCCGCTGTCACCTCGTCCAGCACCACGTGCGGCGAGGCCTCCCGCTGGCCGAACTGCTGCAGCAGCTGTCCGGCGCGATCCATCGCCTCGCCCACCGGCAGGTGCTCGTTGATCACGCCGCGGCCAGTGACGAGCACCACGCCCAGCTCGGGCCAGCGCTCCTTCACCATGAGGGCACAGCGGGCCGCCAGCGCCGCTTGATCCGTGGCGGTGCCTCCCCGGCCCGCCAGCAGCGTGGCCACCAGCGAGCCGTCCGCCAGCAGCTCCACCTGGGCGCGCTGGGTGCTGAGCATCTCGCGCAGCTCGTCGCGCATGGTCCGCCGCGGCTCCAGCGCCTCGGGTTCCACCCGGGTGGGCGGCGCGGCCAGCAGAATGGTGACGAGCTGCTGCGAGGCCTGCATGGGGCTGTCCCGGCGCTGCACCCGCGTGGGGCTCAGGCCCTCGATGTCCGGCATCGAGTCCGGGTAGGGCAACAGGGACAGCAGGTGCGAGGCATCCGGAACACGCTGGTGCGGATCCTTGGCCAGCATCCGATCCACCAGCACCTGGAGCGTCTCGGGCAGCTCGGCCCGCAGCGTGCGCAGCGGGGTGGGCGGGGCGAAGAGGATCTTCGCCAGCACGGCGGCGAAGTGCGGCGCGCTGAACGGAGGCTGCGCGGTGAGGCACTCGTAGAGCACGCACCCCAGCGAGAAGATGTCCGCGCTGGGCAGCACCTCGCCCTGGCCCGAGGCCTGCTCGGGCGCCATGTACCCCGGAGTGCCCAGCACCACGTGGCTGCCGGTGAGGGCCTGCGAGGGCAGGGTGCGGCGCGCCAGACCGAAGTCCAGCATCACCACATCCTCCGGGCGCCCGTTGCGCAGGAACAGGTTCGACGGCTTGAGGTCCCGGTGGATGATGCCGTGGAGGTGAGCCGTGGCCAGCGCCTCGGCCACGCGACGCATCAGGGCCAGCGTCTCGGGCAGGGTGAGCGGCTGGCGGGCCAGCCGGCGGGCCAGATCCTCTCCCTCGAGCCACTCCATGGCGAGGAAGGGCTGGCCCGGGCCGAGCAGCCCATGCGCCACGTGCGAGACGATGCCCGGGTGGCGCAGCTCTGACAGCAGCTCCGCCTCGCGGCTGAAGCGGTGCATGGCCTCGCGCTGCTCCACCGGGTGCAGCAGCTTGAGCGCGACGATCTTCCCGGACTGCGAATCGCGTGCGCGGTACACCGAGCCCATCCCACCCCGGCCCGCGAGCGCTTCCAAGGTGAAGCGGCCCGCCAGCATGCTCCCAGGTGTGAGCATGTCGGTCTCGAGCTTGGGCGGCGAAGGGGTGGTGGGGTCCTGAGGCAGATCAATGTTCATGGAGGGCGCTCGGGCGCTCACTATAACCGGCAGCCAGGCCTCAGCACGGGGGGGCCGCGGTGGGTTGACGCAGAGTGCTGGTGTCGCAGGTGACTCGCGAGGAGAAGGAAGCGTCGCAGAGTGGACCTTGAATAACTTCACGCATGCGACGTACAGATGCCGCGCTGCTCGCTCATTCAGCCGGCGGCCGAGCTTTTCCCTACACCCCCAAGGAGTTCTTCCGTGAAGCAGATCCTGCGCGCTGCGCTCGTTGCGTCTCTCTTTGCCTCCTCCGCGGTCCTGGCCCAGGAAGTGGAGATGAACATGAACGTCCAGGTTGATGAGGACGGCATGCCCAACGCCAACATCCAGATGATGGGCGTGGGTGCGGATGGCGAGGCGCAGGGTGTGAAGATGAAGGTCCGCGCCGGCGGCGCCAACGCGAACATGAACGTCAAGGTCAAGGGCAACGTGCAGACCACCGAGACCTACTCGGAGAGCTACACCGAGACCTCAACGACCTCCTCGACCTCATCTCCTCCGCCCCAGCGCCATGTCCGCCCCTCTCCGCCGCCTCCCTCGGAGCCGATGTACCGTGACTGCGGCACCGGCCGTGATCCGGGCTGCACCATGACGCGCAATGGCCAGTACGCGATGGACGCGGACATCTGGAACGGCTTCTACCAGGCGCTCAAGTCCCAGAACAGCGAGCTCACCCGCGAGGAGATGGCGGAGAAGATGCTCAAGAAGAACTACCTCACCGCGCAGCAGTTCGGCCTGGTGCTGGACCTGTTCAAGAGCGAGCTGACCCGCATGGACGTGGCGAAGGTCGCCGCCCCCCGCGTGGTGAACCCGCAGCACGCGATGGGCTTCTCCTCGAAGTGGAACAGCTCCATCTCGGCCGGTGAGTACTCGGAGCTGATCTCCGAGCAGCAGCCGTAGTCTCCCAGCCGTAGCCAGGCGCCTCGCCCTCTCAGCGCACCGGGAGGGTGGGGCCCTGGAAGCCCCCGGCGCGGTAGGTCAGCACCAGGGTGTCCCGGTACCCCAGGTCCGCCAGTGGCTGGATCGGGGTGCTCTCGTGAATCACCCGCTCGTCATCGAGCAGCAAGGCCGACCAGGGCTCGGTCAGCGTGAAGCGGATGCCGTGCGGCCCATGGGCCTCGAACACGCGCGTCTCTCCGCCCTTGATGTCCTGGCGCCCCACCAGCAGCACGGCCACGAAGTCCACTCCGTCGCGGTGGGCCCCCTCGGGCGTGGGCCGGCCAATGCCGTTCGTCGTGTCGATGCGGAACTGGTGCGCCTCGACATACCAGGGCTGAGGCCCTTTCAGCGCGGAGCAGCACGCGCCCAGCCCTCGCAGGAGCCGCGGCCAGACCGGCTGAGAGACGACCGCGGGCATCATCGGCTCGAACCAGCGCTCCAGCCCGCCGTGCAGCGCGTTGTATTCGACGGGCTGCCAGTGCGCGCGGTGCGGCGCCGGGGTGACGGTCTCTGCCTCCACGACGAAGCACGAGTGCCGGCGCGAGCGATAGCGGCCGCCATCGCGCAGGTACCCATCGGGCGGCAGCTCCTCCCAGGTCGAGCGCAGGGCATCGAGCGCGGGGGCGGAGGCGCCCACCAGCGAGCAGAGCCCCTCGCGGCTGAGGACGGCATAGCCGCGCTCGCGCAAAGCGGCGATGACCTGGGCTGGCTGCGTGATAGGGGGCAAGAGGCTCATGGGCTGGGCCAACGTTAACGGAAAAAAGTCTGCAGGACGGGGTGTTGAGCGCAGGGCAGGACCTGTCCACCGCAGCGGCAGCCGGGCCTTGCGTTTCAACAAGGCTGAAACCGGCGGCAGAAAAGGGCAGAAATAAATTCGAACAGGGTCAAGTTGACACGGCCAATCGCTGTCTTAAGTGCTGACGGCGTTTGGAGATGAACCGCTTCGTTTCATGGGGTGAGCCCGTGTCTCAACCAATGATCCGGATCGAAGGTCTGACCAAGAGCTACGGGACCACGCAGGCACTGCGCGGGGTCAGCTTCGACGTTCCTCGAGGGCAGGTCGTGGGATTCCTGGGGCCCAATGGCGCCGGAAAGTCCACCACGATGAAGATTCTCGCCGGCTTCGTGACGCCCACGTCCGGCACGGCGAGGGTCAATGGCATTGATGTCAGCGTCGATCCGGTCGCGTCCCGGCGGCTGATCGGGTACCTGCCCGAGAACAACCCTCTCTATGAGGAGATGATGGTGCGGGACTTCCTGCACTTCGTCGCCGAGGTGAGAGGCATTCCCAAGGCCCGGCGCGCCGAGGCGATTGGCAAGGCCGTGGATCGCTGCGGCCTGCGCGCGGTGCTGGGCAAGGACCTCCACCAGCTCTCCAAGGGCTACCGGCCGCGTGTGGGATTGGCGCAGGCCATCGTGCATGATCCGGATCTGC
>DASVVJ010001022.1:0-7362 GCA_036389955.1 Myxococcaceae bacterium | reverse complement strand
CGCGGGTTGCCGCAGCGCTTCGCGGGAGGGCAGCCACTGCGCCGGCACGAAGGCGCCGATGAATTCTGGCAGCCACTCCGCATAGACCTGCACGGCCTCGGGCTCTCCTCTGGCCGCCAGGAGATCCAGCGCGATGCCTGGGAAGGAGGATGGAGCCTCCTTCGGGGTTCTGGTGCGCCAGAGGTTCACCAGGGCCTGGCCCACTCGCGGGTGCACCAACGCCGCCCGTCCGAGTGAGAGCTGGGCATCGATGGGAATGACCTTCGGCCTGCGCTCCAACAGCTCCAAGGCGGCCTCTGGCGCCGTGTCCGCGACGACGCATACGGCCCGGATGAACCCAAACTGCCCGAGCTGCTCCGTGGGCAGTGCCCTCAGCGCCTCGAAGACCTCTCGCCCTCGCAGCGCGGGGGTGATGCTCCAGTACAAGGTGTTCCGGACGAGCTGAGACGGTGGAGGGAATGAGGACTGGCCAGCGGTTGGGGAGGAGTAACGAATCAGCGGCCAGGGTTTCATCGTGAGCGCGTCGGGCCAATGGCGCTTCATCCAGGCACGGCTCTGCTTGCGGCGGCGGTGGGCCTTGATGGCCTCCAGCAGTACGAGGTCCGGCATCCCGGCTCGGAACAGTTGCTGGATGGCCAGCAGCAAGGTCTCTGCGTCGGCTTCGCCCGGAAGAAGGGCCACCGCCGCAGCGCCCGCCGAGCGCTGGTCCCCCGCGTGCAGAATGTCCTTCAGGGGCTTCAGGAGCCGCTGGGTACGAGGGACGGTGCGGAGCACGGCAGCGGCAGCCAGGGCAGGCTGCTCATGGGGCTCGATGCCACGTCCCTGATCGAGGATCTGCCACAACAAGAGGTTCTGGACCTCCCACTGGGACTTCCAGGCCTTGAGCTGCCGCGTGGCGGTGACGCGGACGGACAGATCCTGCTCCTGAAGCCGCTGCACCCAATGCGCGCGGGTCCTGGGGCCATGGCGCGCCAACCACGCTGCCCGGTCTCCCGTGGCCAGCACCGCAGGTTTCAACTCCCGCCAGAGCGCTTCCCAGAGCGGTCCTCCCTCCTGGGCAATGCGCCGGACTTCCGCCGCCGCGTGCTGACGGCGCCAGGCCGAGGTCTCCTCGGTCACGAAGTCTCGCAGGCGGCGGGCGATGGCTCGCGCGATGGGTGCCGCCTCGGGTCCCAGCTCACGAGCAGCCTGAGCCGCCACCAGCACTTTTCTGACCGCCTGGTCCGGGGCGTCTCCAGGCCGGGCTCGAAGCAGGCGTCGCATCAGGGCGAGCGCCCGCTTTCGTTCCTGGTCCCAGGCACGCACCAGGGCCATGCTCGCGACCTCCGCGGCCCAGAGCTGGCTGGCGGCCTCGAGAAACCCGGCGTCGCTTCGCTCCAGGAGGGCGCCCGCGGCCAGGTACTCCGCCACCGCGCGCAGCGGAAATTCCACCCGCCCTTCCACCAGGCGAATCAGGCCAAACCGGCGCTCCGCCAGTTTGAGCGCGGGGACGGCTTCGGACTCGCTGAGCGCCTGGGCCAGGGCCGCTTCCAACACGCTCCGAGGCACGGCGGGCCCTCCGTGCCCGAGCCCCGCCAGCATCATGCGCTCGAAAGCCCCAGCGAGCCGGTGCCACCCTCCCCGCTTGTTTTCTCGTGCCCATTCATTGAACAGCTCGTCCAGGAAGCGGCGGAAGAGCCGGGCTGTTCCCATCCACTCCTCGCCCGGGGAGGTAGCCAGCAGCGCAAACAGCGTGCTGCACAAGGGGTTGACCCGAAGGGAGGGGGCGACCTTGGCGGAGGACGGCGCTCCAGGCCTGGGGCTTTGGCTTTGCGCTCGAGACCAGCGCCGCAAGAACTCCCCATGGTCCTTGTCTCTCCAGGGCAGGAGTTCGATACGAACGGCCTCGGGCAGCAGCCGGGAGTGAAGATGGGAGGTCCGGCAGGCCGCGGCGACGGCCACCACTCTGCCGTCACCGTGCAGTTCCAGGATTCTGTTCAGGACGTCCTGCTGGGCGCCCTCCTCCACTTCATCCAGGCCATCCACGAGGACCACCCAGGTCGACATGGGGTCTTCCCACAGGCGCCGAAGATTCCGGGAAGCTCTGCGCTGGAGGTGCTCATCGACGTTCACCTGAGAGAGCTCGGAAGCTTTGATGCGCAAGGGCAGTGGCGCCTGGGAATCCGTGGAGGCAGTCGAGGCCAGCGTGGCCGCCGCGTGGAGCAGCGCGACCGTCTTTCCCATGCCCATCAGGGCGAGCACGAGGACCAGAGGTTTGTCCGTTTCACGCTGGGGAGCGAGCCACGCCACGAGCGGCTTGTCGGGCCCTACCGGTTGTTGCTCGCCTTGGGGGCCCGGTGGCTGCCAGGCGCGCAGGGTCTGCGGGACCAGCACCTCTTCCAGGCGCACCTCCTGATCGCGCGTTGCGCTGCTCAGCAGGGGGTAAAGCGGCCCCGCTTGCTGGAACTGCCTGCGTTCCGCGTCGCAGTACTGCTTTCGCAGCAGCTCCCGCTCGCTCCTGCTGAGCCAGGGACCGGCTCCACAATATTCCACCAGCTTCTGGGAGAACTCTTCCCAACCCCAGACCTCGAAGTCGAGCTTGTGCCGCCGCCGCTTGAGCCGCTTTCTCAGCTCGAGTTCCTTGTGCTGAACCGCTTTGGACACGTCCGCGGTCGTCACCAGGATGAAGGTGGAGAGCTCTTCGCGGTAGGGAAAGCCCTCGAGCTTCTCGAGGGTACGCTCCAGCAGCTGGGGCTTTAGCTCTTTTTTGGTGTAGCACTTCGCCTCGAAGGCCCAGAGCTGCTCTGTGCCCCCGGGCCGCCGGTCCCTCGCCAGGACATCGATTCCGTGCTGATCCGTGCCCTGCTGGGCGTAGCGGCGCGCATGGAAGTCACACAGGTAGGCTCGCGCGAACCGGGCCACATATTGCTCCAGCTCCTCCCAGTCCTTGGGTTTCGGAACTTCCCGGGGCATGGCCATGGTGCTCCTCCGCGGATGTGTGCTCGGCCTTTTCTTTTCCCCCCTTCAGGAACTCGCGTCTAGACTCACCCGGAGTACGTGATTCTCGAGAGGGGGCCGGATGAGTTACCTGAGCGGGCCGAGGCTTGTCTTCGCTGGCGACTTCCAGGCGGATGTGTCGACCGTCAACAATGACGTGCGGCACTACGACACGAAGACCTTTGAAGAAAGGTTTCAGGACCCGGCGAAGGCCGGCATCCTCAACGGCTGGTGGAACCCCGTGGGCTCGGGGGCCTTCCGCCTCGTGAGCTGCCGCATCCAGGGCGTGTCCCTCGGTGACGGCACGTGGATCGAGGACCCGGCCCGGGACCCCGCCATCGGGCTCTACGTCGCCAATGCGCTGGACGCCCCAGCGGCCAAGCTGGTCGACCTCGATCCCCAATGGCAGATGGCCTCGATGATCTGGGGCCTCACCGTGCGCCTCACGGATGGGAAGACGCCGGGGCACCTGATCGGCCGGTTCGCTCCCGCTCCCTTCCGGGACCTGAGCCTGCGCCAGTTCGCCCCGGTTATCCCCAATGGTCAGCGCCTGGGCGGCTACTTCCAATCCGTGCTGACCGACCTGAACTGGGACTTCGGAGCAGGCTTCGCCTCGCCAGCCATGGAGGAGCTTCGCGCGGCGGCCAAGGAGGGCCTGCTCTCCATCATCCTCAACACCTTTGCCTACTACTCGCGGCCGGGCACCGAGCGTTTCACCATAGGCCGTGTCGTGGGCGCCATCGGCGTGGCCACCGCGGACGAGCCGCGCCACTTCGTGCTGGGCCGCCGCTTCGCCCCGGCCAAGAACGACCCCAACAGTGATCCGGACTACACCCCCGAGGGCCTCAACTATTTCACCGCCGCGGTGGATGAGGCCCGGGGTCTCATCTCCGTGGATCTGGGCAGTGCCCTGCCGCTCGCGGATCCCCTGGGCAAGACGCAGGACATTGGCCGGCTGATGCTGGCCGTGCTGACCCAGGCCGATCCGCCGGATCCCTTCAATGCGCCTCTGGCTGTCCAGAGCCAGGGCCAGGTCATTGGGCCCAATGACTATGTGGTGATTGGAGAGATTCCCTATCTCCAGCCGGACTGGTTGGTGAAGACGGCGGGGATCGCGACCTTCAAGCTCGACGCGAAGACGCAGGCGCTGGCCCAGCAGCGGCCGCTGGCCCTGCTCCAGTTGCTCATCACCCCGGGGCAGGCCCGGATCGCCATCCGGGAGACGATCCAGGGCTACTACGTCCGTGCGGACGCCTTCGAGCAGCGGCTCAACCCCGGCGCCCAGGCCCCTGGCCAGGTGATGCCCACGGACTCGGTGGACGTCCAGCTCTACGCCAGCCAGTACGGCAAGCCCCTGGCCCAGGCCTCCATCGATATCGCCCTGTCCCCACCCCTGAAAGGCCAGGGAGGCGCTGGCCCCAACGAGAAGGATCCTCCCAAGGCGCCCATTCCTGAAATCTGCAAGCCCCAGGACGCCCTTGTCCTGCCCAACACGATCACGACCCAGCCCTCGGGCGGCGCCGCGCTGCGAATCACCGCCAAGGCGCTGACCCGGCCCCCTCGCAGCTACATCGACGGCCAGGTTTACGTCATCAACTACAACCTGAGCATCGTGAATGGCTGGCAGCTCTTCCAGCAGCACTCCCTGGATGGGATCTTCCTGCACGTGCGCGAGCCGTTTACGCCCCCCGCCCAGCCGACGTGGGAGGCGGACATCCAGCCCATCCTGAAACAGTATGGCAATCTGTACCCCGTCATGAGCCGGTGGCTGGTGGACCTCAGCGACTACGAGTCGGTGAAGGCCCACCGGGACATTCTCGAGCTGGCCTTCTCGCGTGACTTCGCGGATGCCAACTACATGCCCGCCACGCGCGAGCTGTCTCCCGCCAAGCAGGCGATGATTCTTCAGTGGCTGAGGCAGCGCGGCGCCGACGGGAGCTATACCCTGGCGCGGGGCACTCCGAAGGCGCCCGTGGCGGCGTTCGCCGAGAAGGCCCTCGTCGCACCCGAGCCGGCCTCCATTTCTCCTGAAGCAGAGCGCCGGTCTGAACGGCTCAGCCGCATTGGCCTGGCCAAGGGCCAAGGCTTCGATAACTGATCACTCCCTCCGAGACGAAGGAGCACCCCCATGCTGCGCATCTCCCCAAGCCACCTCGAGGGAGTGAGGTCGGCCCAGGCTCCAGCGGACCTCTACCGCTACCTCCAGAAGGCCGTGGAGCTCGAGCACTCCACCATCCCTCCGTACTTGACGGCCCTCTACACGCTCAAGCCCGGGACCAACCGGGACATCGCCGCCATCCTCATCTCCATTGTCCGTGAGGAGATGCTGCACATGACGATCGCGGGGAACCTGCTGACGGCGCTGGGCGGCGCTCCGATCATCGATCAGCCGGGCTTCGTCCCCACCTACCCGGGGCCCCTGCCGATGAACGTGGGCGAGGGGTTGATCGTCGGGCTGAAGCGGTTCTCCAAGCCGGTGGTGAGCCAGGTCTTCATGCAGATCGAAAAGCCCGAGAAGCCGATCGATTACCCCGTCAAGTCCACGGCCATGAAGTCCTTCGCGGCGGCGATGCCGCCCGTGCCCGAGCCAGAGCAGTACCCCACCATTGGCGACTTCTACAATTCCATCCGGAAGAAGATCCGCGAGCTGTACTCCTCGCTGGGCCCGGCCATTTTCAAAGGGGATCCCGCACGGCAGGTGCTCAACACGAGCTGGTTCCCCGCGGACGAGCTGTTCCCGATCCGCACCATGGAGGACGTTGACAAGGCCATCACCCTCATCATCGAGCAAGGTGAGGGCTCCACCGGAGGCCCCCAGGACGAGGAGGACGACCTCGCCCACTACTACCGCTTCGCCGAGATCTTCAATGAGTACCGGTTGCAGCGGGATGCCAGCGTGCCGCAGGGCTGGTCCTATAGCGGGCCACGCATTGAGTTCGACCCCTCGAATGTCTTCGACATGCCGGACAACCCCAAGGTGGAGCAGTACCCTGTGGGTTCCCGGTCCCGTTTCCAGGCGGAGCAGTTCAACCAGGCCTACACACAGCTGCTGCGTGCCCTGCACCAGACCTTCAATGGCCAGCCGGGGTTGCTGGAGCAGGCGCTCGGGCTCATGTTCCAGCTGCGCATCCTGGCGTACCAGGTGCTGAGCACTCCGGATCAGAATAACCAGGCCACGGGGTTGACGTTCCAGTACACCGCCACGCCTTAGGCTGGCCGGCCGCTTCTGGACTAGCGTGGCGGCCATGCCCGCCACCACCCCTGTACATCTGACCGCTCAGTGGACCCTGCTGGAGGGCCGCGAGCAAGAAGGCCTCGCCGCCCTCAGGAAGCTCGCCGCCGCAGTGCTGGCGAATGAGCCGGACACGCTCGTGTACAGCTTCCACACCCCGCTGCTGGGCAGCGGCGCGCCCGCGTCCCTGCCGACGCCTAACCCCGGCACGGTGCTGTTCTATGAGGCCTATGCGAGCGCGGAGGCCTTCCAGGCGCACGTGAATGGTCCCGTCTTCAAGCAGTTCCTCCAGGACCACGGCGACCTTTTCCTCTGCACGGGCAAGCAGCAGCCGTTCGTCATCGTCCAGTTCCTGCAGCTTCAGGCCGGCTTCACCCGTCAGCCTGGCCGGGTGGACGGCGTGGCCCTGTACCGCATCACCCCGGGCCTGCTCGACGGCAGATGGACCGCGGGGCTGCCTGGCTTCAACGGCCAGACGGGCATCGAGCTCGCCGAACGGCCGGGCAGCTCCCAGGACAGCCTCCCGGGCGACTACCACGTCCGCATCTGGAGCCCCGGGCACAGCACGTCGCAACCGACCCTCTTCGATGGGACGCTCAGCATCCTGGCCCTGCCGGGCGGTCCGGATCCCGAGCTCGCGAGCTATCAGCTTCAGTGGACCACACCGCACAGCTCCGAGGCGTACACGGGCATTGGCCTGCACCGCAAAGGTTCCGACCAGCTCAGCGTGAGCTACTGGAACGCCCCACCCCCCGGGCCGGCTCAGTCCTCGGAAACCTGAGAAAAAAACCGGTTCCCAATTTCCGGCCCGTCCACCGGTCTCTCCAGATGAGGCCGCTGACCGGCGAGCACCTGGAGCGGGAAACGATCCGGTGTGAACTCAAGGCATTAAGCGCGACCTGCTGAGGGGCTTGCTTCCGCCTGGCTGCGGGTTCGATTGCCGCCGCCTCCAAGCCGAGCAACCCGCCGCTTTCAAGGCGCCGCCCTCTGAGAACGGGGGCTACGCTTGCATTCTCGGGACCAAATCCGGTTTTTGGGACCAAAAAAAGACCAAACCGGAGCGTATAGGCAGGATAGAAGCCATGTGGAGGGTGAGGGCAGGAGCGGAGGTGTCGTGGAGGGCCGCTGACTGGGGCCGCCCGAGCCGTGAGCCA
>DASVVJ010001021.1:0-46896 GCA_036389955.1 Myxococcaceae bacterium | reverse complement strand
CCTGCGACGCCGAGCGCGAGCCGCCCGCGACGTGCCCGGCCTGCCGCTGCCCCCGGCTGCACTACGGCGGCGTCGGCACCGAGCGGCTGGAGCGCGAGGTCAAGGCCGCCTTCGGCGACCGCGTCGTTCGGCGGATGGACTCCGACACGATGCGCGGCCACGGGAGCCACGAGCGAGTCCTGGCCGCCTTCAAGGCCGGCGAGGTCCGGATCCTGCTGGGGACCCAGATGATCGCCAAGGGGCTGGACTTCCCCAACGTGACCTTAGTCGGGGTGGTCAACGCCGACACGGCGCTGCACCTGCCCGACTTCCGCGCCGCCGAGCGCACGTTCCAGCTCGTGGCCCAGGTCGCCGGCCGGACCGGGCGGGGGGACCGCCCGGGCCGGGTGCTGGTGCAGACCTACAACCCGGACTCCGAGCCAGTGCGGCGCGTGCTGGCCCATGATTTCGAGGGCTTCGCTCAGCAGGAGCTGGAGTGGCGCAAGGCGTTGGCCTACCCTCCCTTCTCCCGCATGGCCGCCATCCGGCTCGAGGGGGAGCACCCGGAGCAGACCGCCAGCGTGGCGCGGATGCTCGGCGACTTTCTCTCTCGCCGCATGCCGCCCCCGTCGGCGGGTGTGCGCCTGTTGGGGCCGGCCCTGGCCCCCATCTCCCGGCTGAGGGGGCGCACCCGGTGGCAGCTGCTCCTCAAGGGGCCCACTCACGGGGCTTTCGCCTCGCTGCTTGCCCGGTTGGAGACAAAGCTGGAGGAGGTCCCCTCGGGGGTCAAGGTGACAATCGACGTGGATCCCGGGGCCATGCTGTAGACTCCAGCGGCTTCCATGGCCGCCCCGGTCCTCCTCGTCCACGACGACATCGCCACCATTGCCTCTGCCCGGCGATTCCTTCTGCCCAGAGGGCATGAGGTCATCCTCGCCACGTCCGTCGCGGACGCGCTCATCGCCTTTGGCCACCACCAGCCCTCGCTGATCATCCTGGCGCCCGGCGTGGAGAGCGGCCGGGGGCACCTGGTGCTGGAGGAGCTGATGCAGCACCCCGAAGGCCACCAGGCCCGGGTGCTGCTGCTGGGAGAGCCGCTTCCCGGCTTCAGCGCGCCGGTGACGGCGCTGCCCCTGGACGCGGGCTTCATCCAGACCGTGGAGGCGCTGGTGAACTCGCCCACGGCGGCCGATGCCTGGCGTGTCGTGGAGCCGCACACGGTGGCGGTGCCGCACGCCGGTGAAGGCACCGAGCCCGACCCGTGGCAGGTGCCGCCGCCCTCCGAGCGCAGCAACCCGGCCCTGGTCAACGCCCTCTTCGGGGACATGGCCTCGCCCGGGCAGACGGACTGGGGAGCCGCGGCGGAGCAGGGCGCCTCCACGGCTTCCCCGGAGCAGCCCGCCCAGGGGGTGTACCCCGAGGCCGAGACGATGGCTCCGGTGGAGCCGGAACTCTCCTCCACGCCACTCTCCACCAGCGCGGTGAGGGCCCCGGAGGAAACGGCGGGCGCCGAGTCTCCCTTCACGTTCGTGAGCAGCGAGCCGGTCACCGAGCAGGAGGCGATGTCCGTGGAGGCGGATCCGCTCCTGATGGAGCCCCCTTCTGAGCGCCTGCCGCCGGAGCTGCCTTCGGAGCCCGTGCCCGCGACCTTTGATCCGGCGGATGACGGGATGGACTCGCTCTTCTCGAAGGCCGAGGAGATCACCGTCCAGGATCCGTCCACTCCGGAGCCCGAGCCCGTGGTGTCCCCGGCGCCCCCCGAGGCCTCGGGGGAGGCGGCGGCCTCGGATGCCGAGGATGAGCTGCGCCAGATGGAGGACGAGGTGCGCCGCGAGGCCGCCGAGCGCCGGCGCCGCAAGCAGGAGGTGGCGGACGCGCCCGCCGTGGAGCCCGTACCGGCCAGCACCGAGTCCTTCGTCGCGCCCGCCGAGGAGGCGTTCTTGCTCTCCGAGGGCGCCGACGACATGGACGAACCGGACCAGCCCGCGGTGAGAGGCTGGGGCGGGCTCGAGGCGGGAGTGTCCGCCGCGGGTGGCAGTGTGGAAGCCCAGCTTCGCGCCGAGGCCGAACGGCAGGCGCAGCTCGAGATCGACGCGCTGCTCGCGCGCGATCAGGCGGAGCTGACTCCGGTGGGAGTGCTCTCGCCCACGCAGCCCGAGGTGCCAGCGGAGGTCTCGACTGAGCTGCCCCCGGTGTCCGCGGTGGTGGCGACGCCTGGGCTCGGGGAAGAGGGCTTCTTCGACGTGGACAGCTCCGCGGAGGCGGAGGCCGAAGCCGCGCGGGCCCGTGCGCTGGCGGCGGCCGAGGCCGAGCTCCAGGCGCTGCGGGGCGAGGCCGAGCCGCCCGTGGACATGGCCGAAGTGGCCGCCCCGGAGCCGTCCGCAGAGGTGCAAGGTGTCCCGCCGGTACAGCCCGCGGTGGGGCAGGAGCGGATGGAGAAGACGGCGCGCTGGGCTCAGTTCGCCAACGAGCCGGGCCTGACGCTGCGTGAGCGGATGGAGCGCACGGCGCGTTGGGCGCAGTTCGCGGAGGATCCGGAGGCCACGCCGCAGGAGCGGATGGAGCGCACGGCGCGCTGGGCGCAGTTCGGGCTCCCGCTGCCGGAAGAGCCGACGGAGCGCTCAGCCCAGGCCCTGCACTGGGTAGAGCCGGGCTCCACGACCGCAGAGCCCTCGGTGTCAGAGGAGCTGTCGACGCAGCAGCTGGAGGATCTCCCGCCCGAGGCCGTGCCGCCCCCGGTGGCGGATGAGGAGATGGCGCCTCCGGTGGCCGATGCCGAGCCCGAGACGGCGGAAGAGCACCCGGCTGAGCTGTCCTCCGAGCTGATGCGGGCGGCCAAGGCCGAGCTGGAGACGGAGTCCGCGCTGCGCCTGCAGGCCGAGCACGAGGCGGAGGCGGAGCGGCGCCGGCTCGAAGTCATCCAGGCGGAGATGGAGCGCGAGAGCGCGCTGCGCGCCGAGGCGGAGGCGGCGCTCCAGCAGGCGGAGGAGGCGCGCGCCCAGGAAGCGGCGCTGCGCGAGGCGGCGGCGAAGGAGGCGGAAGAGCTGAAGGCGAAGCTGGCGACGCTCACCAAGGAGCGGGACCACGAGGCCCGGCTTCGCGCGGAAGCAGAGCGCTGGGTGATGGAGTTCCGCGGCCGTGACGCGAAGGCGCGCGCCGAGGAGGAGAAGCGCCGCAAGGCGATGGAGGCGGAGGCGGAGGCGGCGCGGGCGAAGGACACCCGGTTCCAGGCGCAGGAAGAAGAGCTGAAGGGCCTGCGGGCGCAACTGGCGGCGCTCCAGCAGGAGGCCGGTGAACAGGCCCGCATGCGCGCCGAGCTCGAGGCGCGCAGCCAGGAAGAGTCCCGCAAGCGCAGGGAGGCACAGGAGCAGAACGAGCTGGCCATCCAGGCGCGGTCCGAAGCCGAGGAGCGGGCTGAGTCGGAAGCGCGGCTCCGGGCCGAGGCGGAGGCGCGGGCCGAGGCAGCGGCCCAGGCGCAGGCGGAAGCCGAGTCGCGCGCGTCGCGGGCCCGGGCGGAGATCGAGGCCCGCGTCAGCGAGGAGGAGCTGGCCCGCTTCGACGCGCAGGTGCGCGCGGACGCCGAGGCCATCGCCCGGAGCAAGGCAGAGGCGCTGGCGACCGAGGAGCACCAGAAGCGCGCCGAGCTGGAGAGCCGGCTTCAGAAGGAGGCCAAGGCCCGGGCAGCCACCGAGACCCGGGTGAACGCGGCGCTGCAGGCCCGGAGCGAGGCGGAGGCCCAGGCAGAGGCGGAGGCCCGCGCACGCCAGGAGGCGGAAGCCCGGGCGGAGGCGGAAGCCCGCGCGCGTCAGGAAGCCGAGGCTCGGGCCGAGGCGGCGGTGAAGGCTCGCGAGGAGGCGGAGAAGCGGGTGGCGGAGGCGCTTGGCGCCCGGACCACGGCCGAGATGCGGGCAGCGGAGGCCATCGGTGCCCGGACTGCGGCGGAAGTGCGTGCCGAGTCCGAGGCCAAAGCGCGCGTGGCGGCGGAAGCCCGCGCGGCGGAGGCTGCGCAGGCGCGCCAGGAAGCCGAGGAGCGCGCGGAGACGGAAGCGCTCGGGCGAGGCGAAGCTCAGGCACGCGTGGAGGCGGAAGCCCAGAAACGCGCCGAGGCGGAAGCCCGGGCCGAGAAGGAGTCACTGGCACGCAAGCAGGCCGAGGAGCGGGCCGAGGCCGAGGCGCAGGCACGGGCGGAGGCGGAAGCCCGGGCCGAGGCCGAGGCGCAGGCACGGACCGAGGCCGAGGCACGGACCGAGACCGAAGCGCAGGCGCGGGCCGAAGCAGAAGCGCAGGCGCGGGCCGAGGCAGAAGCGCGGGCCGAGACCGAGGCGCAGGCACGGGCCGAAGCCGAGGCGCGAGCCGAGACCGAAGCGCAGGCGCGGGCGGAGGCGGAAGCGCGGGCCGAGACCGAGGCGCTCGCCCGTGCGGAGGCGGCAGCGCGAGCCGAGGCCGAGGCACTGGCTCGGACAGACGCGGAAGCCAGGGCTCAAGCCGAGGCGCTTGCCCGGGCGGAGGCGGAAGCTCGGGCCGAAGCCGAGGCGCACGCGCGTGAGGAAGCTGAGTCCCGGGCCGCGGCGGGAGCACGGGGCGGGGTGGAGGCGGAGACCAGGTGGGAGCAGGAGCGGCAGGCCCGGGCCGCCGCGGAGACACGCGCGGCCGAGGCCACCGCGCGAGCCACCACCGTGGCTCGGGCACGCGAGGAGCTGAAGGCACGGCTGGACGCCGAGGTGAAGGCGCGCAGCGAGGCCGAGGCCCGCGCTCAGCAGGAGCGGGAGCAGCGGCTGGAGGCACAGGCACGGCTCCATGCCGAACTCCAGGCGCGCAGCGAGGCCGAGGCCAGCACCCGGCAGGAGCTGGAGCGCCAGCGCGAAGAGGCCAGGGCCGAGGCGGTCCGGCTGTCCGAGGAGCTGACCCGCTGGAAGGCGCAGGCGCGCCAGGCCGAAGAGGACGCTCGCCGCGAGACGCAGGAGGCCACCCGCCGGGAGCAGCAACTGCGAGAGCAGGTGGCGCGGCTGGAGGCGGACCTGGAGCGGCTGAGCGCGGACAAGGCTCGCACCGAGACCGAGGCCGCCGAGCGTCTGGCCGCCGCCGAGCGCACCCGTCGCGAAGCGGAGGAGACGGCCCGCCGTGAGGCGGAAGCGGTCGCTAAGGCCCGGGCGGAGGCGGAGCAGCTCGCGGTGCGGATGCAGTCCGCGGTCCTCCAGCTCGAGGCACCGGGTCAGCCGCAGCTGACCGTTCCCCGGGCTGGAAGCGTGACGCAGGAGGGGCTCGCCAGGTTGCTGCTCCGGCTCTACGAGGGCCGGGCCGAGGTGCGCCTGGAGCTCAAGGCGGCGGAAGCCCTGCGCATCCTCTGGTTGCGCGGAGGCCGTCTGGTAGGCGCGGTCTCCTCGGCTCCGGGCGAGACGCTCGTCGATCGGGCCCGCCGCGACGGCCTCATCAACGCGCGCCAGGAGAACGAGCTGCGCCTGGTTCGCGCCGCTTCCACGGGGGCGCTGCTCGATGCGCTGCGTGGCCGCGGCTACCTGCGCGAGGCCGAGTCCGTGCCGCTGGTGCAGCGCTACACCGAACAGGTCTTCATCGACGCCTTCTCCGAGCCCTCCTCGCTCTACCGAATCGTGGACGAGGCCCCGCCGCACGAGGTGGCGCTCGCGGCGGCCACGCGCCCGCCCACGTTCCTGCTGGCCGAGGCGCTGCGCAACTCGCTGTCCACCGAGTCCTTCATGGAGCAGGCCGGAGGGCTGCGCGCCGTGGTGGCCCGCGGGGATGTGGGGCTGGAGCCCGACGCCTTCGGGCTGCCCAGCCGCGAGCTGCAGCTGCTCACCGGCGTCAACGGCGAGCGGACGCTGGAGGAGCTGCTCCTGAGCGCCGGGCAGCCCCAGGAGGCAGCGCTCAAGACGTTCGCCATGGCGCGAGCGTTGGGGCTCGTGGCGCTGCGGCCCGCGTCCGGGCCTCAGGGCGAGACGCCTCCCGAGCTGGACATCCTCCGGCTCGAGGCCAAGTTCGAGGAGATCCAGGACGCCGACTACTTCACCGTGCTGGGCCTGGCGCGCACCGCGGGCAGCGAAGAGGTGAAGCGCGCCTACGAGCGGCTCTCCACCGAGTTCCACCCGCTGCGTTTCGCCGGGCACGCGGATGCTTCGCTCCAGTACCGCGCCCAGCAGATCCGCGACGTGCTGGTGGAGGCGGTCCAGGCGCTCGCCGATGACAGGCTCCGGGCGGAGTACGCCCGCAACCTGCTGGACTGAGCGCGTCCTCTACGCGCCGATGACCTTGGAGATCACCTCCAGGATGTGGTCGCGCTCGAAGGGCTTGTCCACCGTGGGGTTGGGCACCTGGGCGATGAAGTCCCGCGCCGCATCCGTGAAGGTGCCGCCCGTCATGAAAACCACCCGCGGTGCCACGGCGGGAAACTGCTCCTGCAGGACGCGGTAGAACTCCATGCCGCTCATCTGCGGCATCATCAGATCGCACAGGATCGCATCGAAGCGCTCGCCGCGCCGCAGCCGCTCCAGAGCCTCGTGCGCCCCGGTGGTGGCCTCCACCTGATGGTTCCTTCCCAGCATGCGCCTCAGGGCCTTGCCCACGGAGGGCTCGTCGTCCACCACGAGCACCCGCAGGGCCAGAGGCACCGGCGTGGGAATGGCGGAGGACTTCTTCTTCACGGCGGCTGGACCTGCCGCCGGGGGGAACACGACCCGGAAGCAGGTGCCCATGCCGACCTGGCTGCTGACCTGAATCTCTCCGCCCGCCTCGGACACGATGGCATGAGAGATGGCGAGCCCCAGTCCGGTGCCCTGGCCCACCGGCTTGGTGGTGAAGAAGGGCTCGAAGATGCGCGCCAGTTGCTGGGCGGGAATGCCCCGTCCGTTGTCCACGACCTCGACCACCGCCCTTCCACTCTCATCCGTGAAGGTCGTCACGCGAAGCTGGTTCTCCGCGGTGCGCTCTTCCGGGAAGGACTGCACGGCGTTCATCACCAGGTTCACCAGCACCTGCCCGAAGCGCGCCTCGTTCCCGATGACCGTGGGCACCGCGCTCAGCGCCTGGTGCACCGTACAGCGGTGGCGCAGCTGGTGCGCGGTGACCTTGAGCGCCCACTCCGTCGCGGCCCGGAGGTCCGCCTTCTGCCCCACCTCGGGCGCGCTGTGCGAGAAGGTTTTCAGGTCGCGCACGATGTCGCGAATGCGGTGCGCGCCCTCCAGCGCCTCGGACAGTGACTGGTTCACCTCGCTCCAGAGCTCCGGCGAGGGGCGCTCCGTCAGACTGCCCGTGCTCTCCTGCACGAACGCCAGCGCGGCGATGACGAAGGAGAGCGGGTTGTTGATCTCATGCGCCACGCCGGCCGCCAGGGTGCCCACCGAGGCGAGCTGACTGGCCAGTTGCAGGCGCAGGCGCAGCTGCCGCTCTTCGGTGATGTCCCGGGCCACCAGCATCAACGAGCGCTCCTCGTCGAAGTCGATCTCCCGCACCAGCGAGGCCTCGACGACCGCCGGCTCCCGCCCATCGCGCAGCAGCCGGAACTCCGCGCTTCCTCCCTCGGTGGGCACCGTCTGGCGCTGGGTGAGCAGCCAGCGGCAGCGCTCCCGATCCTCCTGCGCCATCAGCTCGATGAGGTTCCGGTCGATCAGCATGCTCGCCGAGGCCACGCCCAGCGTCATGGCCGTGCGAGCGTTGGCGAAGCGGATCTGCCCATCCGGCCGGACGATGACGATGACGTCCGGAATGCTCTCGATGATCTCGAGGAACTCGAGCTGCTGAGTCACCAACCGCTGCGCCCACATGCTGTCCGTGCTCGCGTCCCTGGACACCCGTACCCGCTCCTTCTGAAGGAGACAGTCTCGCACCAGAGCGAACCCGGGAAGAAGGGTTCAGCCGTGACCCAGTGGGTCTCTTTGCCCCCCAGTGCTCCCGCCCGCCCTGGCAGGAAGGACACATGACTTGCGTGCTACGCTGAAGCTACTGGAGGTTGGATGTCGTCTCCACGAACAACCCCTGCTTCTGCTGCGGTCCCCTCGGACGCACGCTTCGAGTTTCGCAGCCGCCGGACGGGTGACACGTATCTCTTCGAGCTCGAGTTCACTCCCAACATCCGCCTCGTTCCCATCGTCAGGCGCTTCGTGTCTGACTTCTACGGCGAGGTCTTCGACGATGAGGAGGTCATCTCCCGCCTGGCGCTCTCCACCCACGAGCTGATGGAGAATGCCATCCAGCACAACTCCGGAGGCGATGCCCACCTGGTGGTGGAGCTGCGCGACGTGGCGGGAGAGAAGCACATCTCGGTGCGCATCGGTAACCCCACCTCGCCCGAGCGCATCACCCGGCTGACCCGGTTGCTCGAGGCAATGGATCGCGCGCCGGATCCGTTCCAGTTCTATCTCCAGCTGATGGGCCAGAGCGCGCGGCAAGCCGAGGGGTCGGGCCTGGGACTGACACGCATTCGAGTCGAGGGTGAGATGCAGCTGAGCCACATCGTCAAAGGCGAGTGGGTCGAGATCACCGCCAGCACCACGTGCCCCGCGAGGATTTCATGACGAACACGCTGGACGTTCCGGGCATCAAGGAGACTGGCTTCGAAGTCTCCGCCAACTACGAGAACCAGGCCGTGCGGCTCAGCTTCCGGGGCAGCGCCGAACTCCAGGTGAGCGATCAGCTGGGGCCGTTTCTCACCCGCGTGCACGAGGAGGCGCTGCGGCTGGGCGCTCGCGAGGTGACGGCGGACCTGGTGAAGCTGGAGTTCATGAACTCCTCCAGCTTCAAGCGCTTCGTGACCTGGCTCAACGTGCTGCGCGACGTACAGGGGCCGAGCCGCTACTCCATCCGGTTCCTCAGCAGCCCACGGGTTCGCTGGCAGAAGGCGAGCCTGATGGCGCTCAGCTGCTTCGCGCCCGGCCTCGTCACCGTAGAGACGCAAGATGCCACCTGAGAGTTCCCCTCCACCACGGCTGCTCAAGCGCTCGCTCAAGCACCGCTGGACGTTCGCGATCAGCGGCATGTTGGTGGCGGGGCTGGCCGCGCAGATCCTGATGACGGGTGGCTTCAGCTTCTTCGGCACCTGGCGCGCGGCGGTGGAGTGGCTGCGCTTCAGCGAGAAGCAGGCCTCCGGCATGCAGGAGGCCCATGCGGTGAAGATGTTCCAGCGCCTGGGCACGGCGCTCGTTCGCAACCCGGTGGTGGAGGCCGGCACCCGCGAGCCGGGGCCGGAGCGATTGCGTCAGGAAATCGAGCCGGTGCTGGGCGACAGCGGCGTGCGTTGGGCATACCTGGGGAAGGCAGGACAGGTGTGGGGCTCCGAGGGTGGGCCGGAGTGCACGCAGCTCGCGACGGGCTGGGAGAGCGTGGCGGGCCCGGATCCGGTCCGCTGGGTCGAGTGTGGGAAGGACGTGGTCCTCGCCTGGGCGAAGCCGCTGGGCGAGGGGCAGCTGGTGCTCTGGCGGCCGGTGGATGCGCAGTACCTCGGTGAGCACCAGGCGCTGGCGGACAATGAGCTCATCCTCTGGGCGCCGGGGCAGCCGCTGGTGTCCACGCTGCGCCGCCCGGACGGAGGACCCGCGGAGGTGAAGCTGCCCGCGGAGCTGGAGAAGGCGCTCGCCTCTACCTCCGCCACCGAGTCGCCCTGCAGCACCTATGTGCTCACGGTGCGGGGCTATGTGGGTTACCGCGGCAAATACGGCAAGGGCGAAGGATGGGTCAAGGTGCCCTCCTACGTCTGCTTCTCGCCCATCCGCCCAGCCACGGCGCAGATGCACCACCGGGTGCTCTACGTCATTCCGCGCGCCGTGGTGGACGCCTCGGCCTGGTACGGGGTGTGGACGATGGTGGCCATCGCGGCGTTGGTGCTCGTGCCGGCCCTCGTGTGGCTCGCCTGGTGGCTGGTCGGCAGCGCCACGCGGCCCGTGCTCGCGCTGTCCAAGGCCAGCACCCGGGTCGCCCAGGGCGAGTTCGAGGTGGTGGTGAACGAGCAGGCCGAGGGCGAGCTGGCGCAGCTGATCGACAGCTTCAACGCGATGACGCGGGGGCTTCGGGAGGGCCAGGCCGCGCTGGTCGAGTCCGAGCGGCGCGCGGCGGTGGCTCCGCTGCTGAAGGAAATGGAGATCGCCCACAGCATTCAGCGATCCATTCTGCCCGCTCCGCGACAAATACCAGCGTACGACATTGCAGCGAGGATGGTGCCGGTGGCGGCGATGGGAGGCGACTACTACGACGTGCGGCCCACGGCGGATGGCGGGTGCTGGATCGGGATCGGGGACGTGGCGGGCCATGGTGTGACGAGCGGCCTGGTCATGCTGATGGTGCAGAGTGGCATCTCCGCGCTGCTCGAGCACAAACCGGACATGGCGCCGCACGAGGTGCTCAGCGCGGTGAACACGTTCCTGCACGACAACATCCGGGAGCGGCTGCGCAGCGACGAGCACATCACCCTGTCGCTCCTGCGCTTCCATCCGGATGGCCGGGTGGAGATGGCGGGAGCGCACGAGGACGTACTCGTCCGCCGGGTGAACGGCTCGCTCGATCGCCTGGAGACCTCGGGCACGTGGCTGGGGGCCATCCGGGACGTGGGCCCCTTCACCCGGACGAGCGCCTTCCAGCTGAACCGGGGGGATCTGCTCCTGCTGCACACGGACGGAGCTACCGAGGCCCCCAACCCGGGCCGCGAGCGGCTGGGGCTGGACCGGATCGCCACCGAGCTGCAGCGCAAGGCGGAGGCTCCGACGACGGAGATTCGTGATGCGTTGTTCGAGTTGGTGCTGCGGTGGAGTCCGCAGCCAGAGGATGACGTGACGCTGCTGGTGGTGCGCTACCTCGGGGAGGCCCAGCGCGCGGCGGCTTAGGACTGTGCAGAGCAGACTGTTTCACCAGGGAGAATACGGTCATGAAGCAATCCCCCGCCGTGTTGAAGCGTCTTGTGCGTCCCATGGTCCTCGCTGGCTGCCTCCTGGCCAGTGCCGCGTCCGCGTATGACCCTTATCCCGGCCCCTCGCGCTGGGGGCCGGGCGACGAGGCGGGGGCGTCCAACACGCAGACTCCAGCCAAGGTGCTCGAGGCCAAGTGGCTCATCAAGAGCGGCAAGGTCTACGACCTGGGGCATACCTATAAGCCTTCAATGCCGATGTTCCCGGGCAACTACGGACTGAGCATCGACACCAAGCCGGAGCAGCATCTCGCTCGGCAGATCGTCAACACGGAGATGCTCCACGGTGAGTTCACGCAGATGGGAACACAGTTCGATGCGCTGGGCCACTTCGGCATCCTGGCGCCGGGCAGCGACGCGCTCACGGACGCGCTGTTCTACAACCAGTTCACGGGAGCGCAGGTGATCGGGCCCAATGGCCTGAAGCACCTGGGCGTCGAGAACGTGAGGCCCTTCGTCACCCGCGGCATCCTGCTGGACATCAAGCGCTACGCCAACGGCAACCAGATGATGCAGCCGGGGCAGGAGGTCACCCTTGCCATGGTCCGCCAGACGCTGGCGGCGCAGGGAATGACGGAGTTCGACATCCGCGAGGGCGACGTGGTGCTCTTCGTGACGGGGTGGGAGGCGATGTGGGACGCCCCGAACAACGGTTACTACATCCACCCGGAGCTGGGCCTGGCCGCGCCCGGGCTGGGGCTCGAGGTGGCGCGGTGGTTGAGCTCCAAGAAGGTGGCCTGCGTGGGGGCGGACAACTGGGGCCTGGAGGTTTCACCGCCCAGGCCGCCGGCCACCCCCGAGGTGCTGTTCCCCGTCCACCACCAGCTCCTGGTCAAGAGCGGCATCTACATGCACGAGTCGCTGAAGCTGAAGGCCCTGGCCAATGATCTGGCGGCGGACCACCTGGACCAGATCTGGGACAGGACTCCGTACGAGTTCTTCTATGTGTACAACCCGGTCTCCATCAAAGGCGGCTCGGGAGCGCCGGGTGCGCCGCTGGTGATTCGCTGAGAGTGGCAGGCGCCTGGAAACAGCAGGCAGGCAGGCGTCTGACCGGGGGTGCGGAACAGGGAGTCAGCCAATCGGGACGCGGGTAAAGTCCGCGGCCCATGTTGTTGCCCACGCTGCTCACCGCCGAGAACCTCCGCGCGACCGCGGGAAGCGCCTTCGCGCGCGGCGAGGCGTACTGGCGCGAGGGACGGGTGCTCTCCTGTGTACTCGAGGGGGACGCGCTCGACGGGCTGGTGGAGGGAACGGCGAAGTACCGCGTCCGGGTCAGCGCCGCCTTCGGTGAGCTGGTGGGCGAGTGCACGTGCCCGGTGCGGGAGGCGGTCTGCAAGCACGCGGTTGCATTGAGCCTCTCGTACCTCGCGCGCCAGGGTTCCGCTCCCGGCAGGTTCGAGGCGGCCACCGTGGCTGAGCCGCGAGAGGGCCCGTTCGCTACGAGAGGCGAGCTCGATCGCTGGACGGAAGAGCACCAGGTGCGTCACGCGCTGGTGGTCTCCGCGGAGGTGCTTCTCGCGGACCTGCCGATCAACGAGGCGCAGCGGCAGGGGCTGCGGCATGTCCTGAACGGGTTGGCGCTCCGGGATGTGGGCTCGAGGGAAGGTGCGCAGCGGTATGCCGGCGCGCGCGGAAGAGGCCTGGAGACGGCGCTCGCCGAGGCGGCGTGGGCGTACCTGCGGCAGGAGGCAAGCGCGGTGCACCAGGCGCTCTCCGAGGAAGCCGCGCGCCGGGAGTCACACCCGGACGCGGTACTGGCTCCTCTGTGGAACCGTCTGCTCGAGGTGCGCCGCACGCTCCGGGCTCAGGCCTCTCCGCGCTCACGTGAGCGGCGAGCTTCGGCGGCCTGGAGTTTCGATGCGGCGGCGTGTGCGCTCACCTGGAAGGAGAACCACCGCGTGGTCCGCGCCGGCCCGGACTATGGGACGGCCAGTGTCCTGGCCCGGCTGACGTTCCCCGGTGGGGGCGAGGGCCGAGTGGAGTGTAGCTGTGCGGCCCGGCAGCGTGGCTGTGTCCATGCTCTCGCGCTCGTCGACACCCTGCTGGATCTGCTCGAGGACAGCTCCCGGGTGACCGAGGCGCGGCGGATCGCCGAGGAGCTGCTGCGTCCGGGTTGGGCCCGCGCGTTGAAGGAGCTGGAGCTGTTCGAGGCGGAGGCAGCCAAGCCCCGCGCCTCGATCGAGGTGTGGTGGTGCATCGAGCATGAACTCGGGGCGCTGACGGTGTCGCCGCTCGTGAAGAAGCAGACCCGCCGGGGGACCTTGAGTGCCGGGGCCCGGATGACGGCGGTGCGCCTGCTCGAAGAGCATCGCGAGCTGCTCTCCGAGGCCGATCTCCGCATCGCCGAGCACCTGGCTTCGTGGGCACCAGCGTCCCGCGCGGCCGGAACGTACCCCTCGCGGGCGTTTCTCGCGCTCGCGGGGCATCCCCGTGTGGCGCTCGAGCTTCGGCCCGAAGAGCCCATCGAGGTGAAGCGTGTACGGCTTGGCTTCACCGCGCTTTCGGCCGCGGACCATATTCGCCTCGAACCGTCGATTGAGGGAGAGCGCTTCAACCCGAAGCTTCTTGGCGCGCTGCTGCGCACGTTCGCGCCGGGCGAGCCGCTGTTCACGGTGGAGCAGCAACGGGGCCAGTGTCTGCTCATCGATGTGAACGAAGAGGCGCGGCGGATCTGGAACGTGCTCGAAAAGCACGGCGACCATTTCCCGCCCGAGAGCCACGAGCAGCTGCTCGAGCGGCTGTCACGGCTCGAAGCGCGGCTTCCGCTCGTCGTCCCGCAGACGCTGAAGGGACGGGAGCTGCAGACAGAGACAACCACCGTGGTCCGTCTGCGGTTGCTGCCCGACGTGTCGCTCGAACTCGAGTTGCTCGTGCGGCCGGGCGAGGGTGCACCGCTGTACCATCCCGGAGTGGGCCCGCGGGATGTGCTGCTGTCCCGCGGAGGCGAGCGCGGCTATGTGCGGCGCCAGTTGCTCCAGGAGGAGCAGCGCGCTCGCGCGGCGATTGCGCCACTTCCCCTCTCGGGTGCGGAGGAGGGGCCGCCGTTCTGCTTCCGGATCGGAGACACGGAGGCAGCGTTGGAGCTCGTCGCCGCGCTGCGCCAGCCACCGAAGGGGCTCGAGGTCGAGTGGATCGACGAGAAGCCCTTTGTCACTTCGTCCGTGGGCCCCGAAGCCCTGAAGGTCGTGGTTGAGCGGAAGCGGGACTGGTTCGGAGTCTCGGGTCAGCTCAAGGTGGAAGCGGGGAGGCTGGAGCTGGCCGTGCTGCTGGATGCGGCCCGGCGTCAGAAGCGCTTCGTGCGCATGGATGCCAACCGGTGGGTGGAACTGAGCGACACCTTGCGGCAGCGGCTGCTGGCGGTGGCGGACCATACCTTCATCGGGAAGAGCCGCACGGAGCTCTCGCCTGGAGCGGTGTCGGCGATCAGCGCCTTGTTGGACGCGGGCGCGAAGGTCGAAGCCGCCCCCGAGTGGCGGTTGCTGACGGAGCGGCTGGCCGCGTCGCTCTCGCTCAAGCCCAAGCCTCCGGCTTCGCTGGGGACGACCCTGCGCGATTACCAGGTGGAAGGCCACGCATGGCTCAGCCGGGTGGCGGCCTGGGGCGCGGGAGCGTGCCTGGCGGATGACATGGGGCTGGGGAAGACGGTGCAGGCGCTGGCGGTGTTGCTCGATCGGGCCCGGCTGGGCCCGGCCCTCGTCCTTGCGCCGACCTCCGTGGCCTTCAACTGGGCTCAGGAGATTCAGCGCTTCGCTCCGGGCCTGCGTCCCCAGCTCTACGCGGAACAGCCGGACCGGGTGAAGTGCCTGGCGAAGCTCAAGAAGAACGACGTGCTCATCGTGAGCTATGGCCTGCTGGTGCGCGATGTGGCGAGCCTCGGCGCCATTCCGTTCGCAACGCTCGTTGTCGACGAGGCGCAGGCGCTGAAGAACCCGGCAACCCGCAGGGCCCGTGCCGCCCGGCAGTTGAACGCCGGCTTCCGCATCGCGCTGTCGGGTACACCCCTCGAGAATCACCTGGGTGAGCTGTGGAGCATCTACTCGATTGTCTTCCCGGGATTGCTCGGCAGCTGGGAGCAGTTCCGGGAGCGGTTCGCCGCGCCGATTGAACGTGGCAAGGATCCCGATGCAAACGCAGCGCTCTCCCGTGTGCTGAGGCCCTTTCTGCTGCGGCGCACGAAGCAGGAGGTCGCACGGGAGCTACCGCCGCGGACGGAGATCCAGGTGCCGGTGGCGCTCTCCGAGGAGGAGTGGGAGCTGTACGAGGATGCCCGGCTCGCGGCGGTCGCGGAGGTTAGCCAGCAAGGCAAGGGGCTGCGCAACGAGCAGCAGCGCTTCCAGGTGCTCGCGGCGCTCACACGGCTGAGGCTGCTGGCGTCGCATCCGAAGCTCTACGATGCGCAGTCGAGCCTCTCGTCCTCCAAGATGCGGCGCCTGCTGGAGCTGCTAGAGGAACTGCGGAGCGAGGGACACCGGGCATTGGTCTTCAGCCAGTTCACCTCGCACCTGGAGCTGGTCCGCGAGGAGCTGGAGCGAGCGTGCTTCACGTATCAGTACCTGGATGGCTCGACGCCCGCGGCGGCCCGGGCGAAGAGAATCCAGGAGTTCCAAGAGGGGAAGGGCGAGGTCTTTCTGATTTCGCTCAAGGCGGGAGGCACGGGCATCAACCTCACCGCGGCGGACTACGTCATCCACCTGGATCCGTGGTGGAACCCGGCGGTGGAGGATCAGGCAACGGACCGGGCCCACCGCATTGGCCAGACGCGGCCGGTGACGGTGTATCGGCTGATTGCTCGCGGAACGATCGAAGAGCAGATCCTCTCGCTGCACTCGGACAAGCGGGCCCTGGTGGCAGGGGTGCTCGAAGGGACGGATGTCGCGGCGCGGCTGACCACGAAGGATCTGCTCACGCTGCTGGAGGGCGGAGATGCTCCCCGGGCGAGGGATGACGACGAAGAGGAGCCCCGTGCCCGGACCGTGCACTGACGGGACGGCTCATCAGGGGGACGGAGCAGGGGTGCCCGGGAGTTTCGCCCACAGCACGGTGGCATTGGGCCTGGCAGGCTCGGGCCGGATCCCCAGCTTCTTGAAGTCGCTGGAGTAGCGTGAGCCCTTGAGGACCACCGCTCTGCGCGCCACGCGCTGGGCTTCGGCGACGGTCTCGCGGGTGAGCGGTGCATAGTCCGCATGGCGCCGCAGGGTCTCGAAGGCGACCGAGGACTTGCGCTGGCGCTCGAACATCGGGTCGAAGAGCACCACGTCGAAGGCGCCGGTGGGAAGCGTGCGCAGGTACTGGCTGGCATCGGCGTGCACCACCTGGATGGGGCACGCGCGGGGATGCTGCTGCAGGGTCTCCAGCCCATGCCGGGCCAGCAGGTAGAGTGCCGGACTCTTCTCCAGGGCCGTCACCGCACCCGAAGGGCCGACAAGACGGGCCGCGACCTGCGCGTCAGCAGCGAGGCCCAGCGTGCAATCGAGGACGCGCTCACCCTCACTCAGGCCACTGATGCGCAGGAGCATGTCCTCGAGCACTCCGGCATCCAGCTGCTTCACACGCAAATGCGCCAGCCCCGGGGAGAACCGCAGCGAGCCCTGAGCATCCACCAGGGAGACAGAACCGGACTCGAAGACGATCAGCGCCTCAGCCGTGTCTGCGAGCATCGACGTGAGCGTCCGTTTGTGCGTGCGCTCCAGATAAGGCACGCCGACCTCTGTCGCGGCCCGCAGGGCACGCTGTGCGAGTTCCGGCTCGATGCGGTCGGAGGTCGTCACGGCCAGGGGGCATCGTGCACCCACGGGCTGAAGCACTGAGGACATGAGAGGGTCCATCGTCTTCCACTCTGGACTCACCGTCCACGAACCTCGGTGAGGCAAACAACTGGAGCAACTCCGCGCCGCCGTTCACTACTTGCTCAACGTGGGAGCCGAGGGCGTACGCGAGGTGCTGAGGCGCATGTTAAATTCAGTGGCGGGTGAGCAACGATCGGAGTCCCTGATGAGAACGATGGCAGATGCGTACCGGGACGAGGGGCGGGAGCAGGGCTGGCGAGAGGGGTTGGCTAAAGGACTGGCCGAGGGGCGGACCGAAGGGCTGGTGGAAGGTCAGGCCCGTGGGCGTGCTGAAGGTGTCCTGCGAATTCTGGCCGCACGCGGCATCGCGGTGGACGAGGGCACTCGACAGCGCATCCTGTCGTGCACGGACCTGAACACCCTCGACAAATGGTTCGATAAGGCCTTGAACGCCACGAGCCTCTCGGACGTGCTGTAAGACGGTGGGGAGAGGGGACGACATGGCGCAGGGACCCGTTTCCTCTCCGCTCGCCGGGCTTCAGCCCGAACCCGAGGTACTCATCGAGTCCCCGCGCTGGGCCCTGGTGAAGCGGCGCAGTGACGGCAGTGTGGACTTCGTTTCCCCCGTGCCCTGTCCCTACAACTACGGCTGTATCCCCGGGCTCCAGTCCGATGACGGCGACCCGCTGGACGTCGTGGTTCTCGGTCCCCGCCTCCGCCGGGGCCAGCGCCTGCGCGTCCCCGTGGTCGGCGTGGTGGACTTTCTCGACGCGGGCCGGGGCGACCCGAAGGTCATCTGCAGCGCTCGGCCGCTGGGCGACTGGGAGCGCGCCGGTCTGGAGTTGTTCTTCCGCGTCTACGCCCAGTTCAAGCGGGTGCTGCACCGGCTCCGGGGCCAGCCCTCCGACACCCGCTTCCGGGGCTGGCTCGCCGGCTCGCCCGGAGACCTGTAGGGCGGGTGACGACACCTGCTTCACCCTGGTTGCCCGCCCGCTCCGGGCCGGTTAAGACGGGCCCCATGGTTCGCGAGATCCTCATCTGGCCCCATCCCGTCCTGAAGCAGAAGGCGAAGCCCGTCGCCAAGGTCGACGACTCCCTCCGCACCCTCGTCAAGGACATGTTCGAGACGATGTATGCCGCGGACGGCGTCGGTCTTGCCGCCCCTCAGGTCGGCATCCTGCATCGCGTCATCGTCCTCGACACCACGCCCCGTCAGGACAACGCCAAGCCCATTGCGATGATCAATCCGGAGATCATCGGCATGGAGGGCGAGACGACCTACACCGAGGGCTGCCTGTCCATCCCCGGCGAGGCCGAGGACGTGGACCGTGCCGCCATTGTCACCGTGAAGTTCCTCGACGTGGAGGGCCAGGAGCAGACGCTGCGCTGTGACGGCCTGCTGGCCATCGCCGTGCAACACGAGGTGGACCACCTCGATGGCACCGTCTTCGTGGACCACGTCTCCACGCTCAAGCGCGAGCTCATCCGCAAGCGGATGAAGAAGCTCAAGACCGAGCGCGAGGAACGGCCGACGGCGTAGCCGGCTTCACCCGTACCCCGCGCTTGGGGCACAGGTCCGCCACGACACAGCGCTCGCAGGCCGGCGAGCGGGCAAAGCACGTCCGCCGCCCGTGCCATACCAGCAGCTGATGGCCGTTCATCCACCGCTCCGGCGGCAGCAGCGCCTGCAGATCCAGCTCCACCTTGTCCGGGTGCTGCTGCGAGGTGAAGCCCAGCCGGTACGCCAGCCGCTTGACGTGGGTGTCCACCGGGAAGGCCGCGTCTCCACCCAGGTGGATGCACACCACGCCCGCCGTCTTGCGCCCCACACCGGGAAGCTGCTCCAGCGCCTCGCGCGAGCGCGGCACCTCGCCCCCGTGCTGCGCCACCAGCGCCTTGGCCGCCGCGACGATGTTCTTCGCCTTCGCCCGGTACAGGCCGCACGTCTGGATGAAGGGCTCCACCACCTCGGGTTTCACCGAGGCGTACGCCTGGGCATCCGGGAAGCGCTGAAAGAGGGCAGGGGTGACCATGTTCACCCGCTTGTCCGTGCACTGGGCAGACAGGATGACGGCCACCAGCAGCTCCAGGGGGGTACGGTAGTCCAGTTGGATTCGCACCTCTGGCATCTCGGTCCCCAGCCGATCCAGCACCTGCACCGCCCGCCGCTGCTTCGCCTCTCGTGTCTCGCGTCCCACGCCGTGTTGTATGGCATAACCTCCGTCGCCCTTGAAGAGGGAACCCACCTACCAGGTAGGCCGAAACTCATGAGACCCATTGACTTCCGCTCTGACACCGTGACGAAGCCCACCCCCGGCATGCTCCGCGCCATGGCCGAGGCCCAGGTGGGCGATGACGTCTATGGGGAGGACCCCACGGTGAACCGGCTCGAGGAGCGGGTGGCCGAGCGGTTGGGCCTGGAGGCCGCCCTCTTCGTGCCCTCGGGCACCCAGGCGAACCAGATCGCCATGGGCCTGCACTGCCGCGCCGGTGATGAGGTCATCACCGAGTTGGGCAGCCACATCGTTCAGTACGAGGGCGGTGCGCTGTCGGCCCTGTGGGGCATTCAGCCGCAGGTGTTGAACGGCGAGCGGGGCCTGCTCACCCCTGAGCAGGTGGCGGCGGCGGTGCACGCCGAGAACATCCACTCTCCGCGCTCGAAGCTGCTCTCGCTGGAGAACACCCACAACCGGGGCGGCGGCACCGTGTGGCCGCTGCCGCGTTTCCAGGCCGTGGTGGAGGTGGCTCGCAAGGCCGGACTCGCCGTGCACCTGGATGGGGCGCGCCTGTTCAACGCCCAGGTGGCCACGGGCCTTCCTGCCTCCTCGTGGTCCAAGCTGACGGATACCACTTCGGTGTGCTTCTCGAAGGGCCTGGGCGCTCCGGTAGGCTCGGCGCTGGCCGGCTCGAAGGCGCTGATCACCGAGGCCCGGCGGCTGCGCAAGCGGCTCGGAGGCGGCATGCGGCAGGCAGGCTTCCTGGCCGCCGCGGCGCTCTATGCGCTGGAGCACCAGGTGGACCGGCTGGCCGAGGACCACGCCCATGCGCGCCGTCTGGCCGCGGGGCTCGCCGAGCTACCCGGAGTGAAGGTGGACCCGGCCCGCGTGGAGACCAATATCCTCCTGGTGGACTTTCCCCGTCCCTCCAGTGAGATGGTGCCGCGGCTCAACGCCCTGGGCCTGCTCGTGAACGCCTTCGGCCCGTACACCATCCGCCTGGTGTGCCACCTCAATGTGTCGGCCGCCGACATGGACGAGGCGCTCGGCCGCATCCGCAAGGCCCTGGAATCTTGACGCCCGAGGGGGCGTGGTAGGCTTGAGGTGTCTTGTCTCGCTGCCTTGCCGCCCTCACCCTTGTCGCCCTCACCTCGTGCGCCACGCCGCGCGCGGAGAAGGTGAGCTTTGACGAGGTGTTCGCCCAGCCGCCCGAGCAGCTCGAGCCCGCTGTTCCCGTCAGGCGCGCTCCACTGCTCCGCAAGCCCCGGATGACGGCCCCGCCGAGCAAGGACCTGCCCACGGCGCGTCCTTCTCCGGAGTTGCAGACGGCGCTCGCCTCCTTCGTCAACCAGGCCCAGGAGTCGCGCCGCAAGGCTCAGCGCGGCAGTCCCATGCCGACCGAGCAGGTGTTGAACTGGGCCCAGGTCAACGCCGCGCTGGATGCGTTCCTCGGCCGCTCCGTGGCGAAGACGGCCTCGATGGACATCATCCGCGCCCGGGTGACGCTGGAGGCCGAGCTGGAAGAGGACGCCCGCACCTATGGCGACATCCCCGCGGAGACGGCCGAGGGCGTCATGTCCCGCGTCGGCCAACTCGCGGTGCGCATGTCCGAGCTGCGCCGCCTGTCCGTGCAGGCCGTGCGCGAGCCGCCAAGCTTCTCCTGGCCCGTCACGCCCGTCTCCGTGACGAGCCACTTCGGCGAGCGGGCTCACCCCATCATGGGCCAGGTGCGGGACCACCTGGGGCTGGACCTCGCCGCCAAGCGGGGCCAGGCCATCTTCGCCGCCGCCCCGGGCGTGGTGCTGCGCGCGGGCTGGAACGGCTCGCACGGCTACCAGGTCGAGGTGCAGCACGCGGCGAAGATCCTCACGCGCTACAGCCACCTGTCCCGGGTGCTGGTGCGGCCGGGCGCCATTCTCGAGCGCGGGGACGTGCTGGGCCTGGCCGGGGACACCGGCATGGCCACCGGGGTGCACCTGCACTTCGAGCTGTGGAAGGACGGCGTGCCTATGGACCCGATGGACGAGCTGCGCAACGCGTCCGAACTCCTGGTGGGAGACAGCTCCCTGGAGGCCCTGCCGGCCTCGAAACGGCAAGGGCGCCGTCCCTCCTCGGGACGACGCCCCTAGCGTGTCACGCTGGCCCAGGCCAGCCGTGGCCGGCTACAGCGAGTTCTTCAGTTCCTTGGCGGGCCGGAAGCCAATCGTCTTCGAGGCCTTCAGCTTCATCATCTCGTTGGTCTGCGGGTTGCGAATCTTCCGCGCCTTGCGAGAGCGCACCGACCAGGTGCCGAAGCCCGGGTAGCTGAAGCGAGCATCCCGCTTCACCGCCTTGCCGATGTTGTTGAAGACGATGTCGAGGAGCTCCGCCGCCGACTTCTTGGTCAGCTTTGACTGCGCAGCCACCACCTCCACGAGCTCTGCCTTGGTCATTCGCCCCTCCGTCTAAGGTTGTCTGGCGTTGAATCGGAATCTGGCCGGGGGTGGTAACAAATCGCTCTTTTCCCTGTCAATGATAGACCGTGCTCCCGCCTCTGAAAACCCGCTCGGTGATCGGAAATTTTGACGCCTGAAACACCCGGGTTAGAGAGGGAATGATCGCTCATTCCGAGACAACGTCACATCTTCCGCATGTGACGCTTTGAGAGGGATTGTGATCGATTGAGCTGGGTTTTTCGTGTTGTTTCGATCGTTTACGCGCCATTCCTGATCCGCTGGCACGTGCCTGCGGGGCTAGAGTGGTGCGCCGAATGAGCCCTCGCGCCCTCCTCTTCGTGCTGCTGGTGATCGCCGCCTGCCGCTCGCCCTCCTCGTCCCCCTCCAGGGGTGCGGAGTCGGCCGCCGCGCCCGCCGAGGTGTGGGTGGATGGCGCACGGCGGGAAACCGGGGATGGTTCGCGCGAGCGGCCCTTCCGAACCCTGGGGGAGGCGCTGGCACCGCGTCCGGTGCCCACGGTGCACATCGCCCCGGGGCTCTACCCGGGCCCCTTCACGTTGTCGGCGGGGGTTCGCCTGGTGGGAGTGGGGCCGTCCACGGTGCTCTTCGTGGAGGGCCAGGAGCCGGTGGTCCGGGCCGAGGCGGGGGGCATGTTGGAGCGGCTGGTGATCCAGGGCGGAGGCTGGGGCGTGGAGGCGGCGTCGGGGCTGCGGCTGGAGGCGGTGAGCTTCAGCGGCCAGCGGGAAGGGGCGGTGCGGGTGACGGCGGGGAAGGTGGTGGCCCAGGCGGTGCGCTTCGAGGCCAGCGTTTCGGAGACGGTGGGGCTGGCGCTGGAGGGCCTGGCCACCGCCGAGGTGAAGGAGAGCACCTTCACGGGGCCCTTCCGGCGCGGCGTGAAGGTGAAGGGCGCCGCGGAGGCGGTGCTGGAGACGGTGGCCTTTCAGGGAGCGGTGATGGCCCTGGACCAGGAGGGCGGACAGGTGCGGCTGAAGCGGGTCACCGTGGAGGGAGGCCGGGGGCCAGGGCTGCTGGTGCGGGACGGGGCGCTCCAGATCGAGGAGTCGACGGTGACGGGGCACGAGTACGGCCTGGCCACCAACGGGGCGAAGCTGGAGGTGCGGGGATTCACCTCGGTCCGCGCGGAGCGCGCGGGACTGGGGCTCGCGCGTTCCTCGGGCAGGCTCGAGAACGTACAGGTGCGCGAGAGCGGCAGCTTCGGGGCGATGCAATTCATCGACTCGGACCTGGAGGTGCGCGGCTTCCGGGTGGAGGGCGTGGACGCTTATGGCGTGACGGCCACCAAGGGCCGGCTGCGCGCCCGCGAGGGGCAGATCACCCAGGTGCGCTCCTCCGAAGGCTTCACGGGAGACGGCCTGCACCTGCGCGGGGTGAACGCGGACATCGAGGCGGTGCAGGTGAGTGATGCCGCGGGCGCCGGAGTGCTGGCGGCGCAGGGCGGAGACGTGGTGCTGCGTGACGTGAAGCTGACCCGGTGCAAGCAGGCGGGGCTGTTGGTGGAGAACCTGGGGCGGGTGCAGGCCCAGGGGCTCGAGGTGCGCGGCCCGGGAGGCCCGGCGCTGGCGGTGCTGCGCGACGGAGATGCCTCGGTGGACCTGCTCACCGCGAGCGAACTCACCGAGGGGCTGCTGTGGGCCGAGTGCGAGGGCTCCGCGCGGGTACGCCTGGGGCGCGTGAAGTCGGAGAACCGCCAGGGACTCTCGGCCCCCTGCGTCGAACAGCTTCCCCGGTGAGCCCCCGCGGTCAGGCGGGCAGGTTGGGAGAGGCCAGGGGCTGCTCGACGGGCTCGGGCAGCCGTGTGGCCCGCTCTTCCAGCCACGCGCGGATGACGGGGTAGATCTCCGAGGGAGCTCCGGTGCCGAACATGAGGTCACCGTGCCCGTAGTCCATCTTGTCGCCGCGATCGCGGCCAAAGATGTGCAGCGTGCGGTCCGGCGCGGTGAGCAACTCGTACTGCTTGCGGATGTTCTCCGAGGTAGCGAGCCGGTCGCTGCTGCCCCCCATAACCAGAATGGGCTGGGTGAGGCGGGACATGCCGGCGCGCCAGTCCACCTGGCCGTCATAGGAGCGGAACGCGTCGTGTTCGATCCAATCCTGGAACTGGAGCAGCACCTTGCGGCTCATCGACGACATCATGGTCGCGAACACCTGGCGCTGAATGGTGGGCGGAATGTGCTCGGCGTTCACCAACAGATCCGACAGGGGCAGGTTCACGTACCCCAGAAACGGCGCGAAGGTGGCCGTCACCCACTCCTGCCGCAGGCGCACAGGCCAGGCCGCACGCACGCCCAGGTTCAGCAGCGCGCGCAGCAGCGGCTCGGACTTGAGGTACACGGGCGCCCCCAGCGCCAGCAGGCCTGCGAGTTGGTGTGCATGCGGACCCTGGGCCACGCCAAACCCCACCAGGGCCCCCAGGGAGTGTCCCAGCCAGAAGGCCCGTTTGGCGCCCGTCTCCTTCAGCGCCAACTCGAGCACCGCGGGCCCATCCTGGAGGATGTGATCATCCACCGAGAAGTCCGTGAACCGGCGCCCGGCAGGGGGATGCCGGGAGTGCCCCGTGCCGCGCCACTCCACGCTGAAGCAGTCGAAGCCTGCCTCGGCCAGGTAGTGGGCCACCGAGTACGGCGGCGCGAAGTCGAAGGTGAACCGGTTGGCCGCCAGTCCATGGCACAACAGGACAGGTTCCTCGAAGCGCCGGCGGGCGGCCCGGCGGACGTGGACGGCAATCTCCCACCCATCCGAGCACCGGGTACGCAGCAGTTGTGGTGGCGCTGTACGGGGACGGTAGAGGCGGCGAACGGCCAGCACCCACACGACATTTCCAAGCACAGCGGCCAGGACGAGCAGCAGCCCCCAGAGCACCCACTTTCCTGGATCCATGCCACCCTCCGTGCGCGCAATAAAACCTTGGTATGGTTCGTTCACCCCGCCGTGCAAGCGCGAACGGGGAGCAGGGAAGTGAGGGACACGATGAAGCTGCGGAAGCTGATGTTCGTTCTACCGAACCTTTTCACGGTGACCTCCATCTTCTGCGGCTTCTACGCCATTGCGCTGTGCGCGGGAGAGGCTACCCCCGTTCAGCTCTATCAGGCGGCGCTGGCCATCCTGTTCGCCATGTTTTTCGACGGCTGTGACGGCCGCGTGGCCCGGTTGACGAAGACGCAGAGCGACTTCGGCATGCAGCTCGACAGCCTGGCGGACGTGGTGTCCTTCGGCGCCGCGCCTGCCCTGCTGGTGTACAAGTGGGCGCTGGCTCCCCTGGGCTTCCTGGGCCTGTTCATCTCCTTCGCGTTCGCCGCGTGCGGCGCGCTGCGGCTGGCGCGCTTCAACGTGCTCGCCATGCGCAACCCTCATGGCGGTGGCGGCAACTTCTTCGTGGGCCTGCCCATCCCGCTGGCCGCGGGCGTGCTGGTGTCGATGGTGATCGCCCACTACGCCGTGCGCGGGGGCGAGCCGGCCGAGTCGGCTCAGGGCCCCATCGCTGCGGTCATCGTCCTGCTGGCGGCGCTGATGGTGTCCACGGTGCGCTACCGCACCTTCAAGGACGCGCGCTTCTCCAAGAAGTCCGCCTTCATCTTCATGCTCGTGGTGGTGACGGGGCTCGTCATCGGCACGCAGCTCCACCCGGCCTACGTGCTGGTGGCGTACTGCTCCGCGTACCTGGCCATGGGGCTCGTTGAGTCCGCGTTCTCGGTGCGCCGCCGGCTGGCCGCGCGCAAGGTGGGCGCCAGCGCTGGTGTGGTGGCCGCCGCCGCCGTTCTCGACGAGGAAGAGGACGATGAGGACGAGGAAGAGGAAGAGGAGGAGTCCTCCAACTCGGGTAACGGCCCGGGCTTCCTCTAGTCCCGGGGCGGGACGGCGGCGCTCGTGGAGCCCTTCCAGCCAGGGTGCCCCTGGTGGGACATGCGGCTGGCCTGGGGCGCGCCGAATGTGAAGTGGTGCGAGGCGACGGTGTGCTCGTGGGTAAACGAGCCCGCCAATGCCTGGTCCAACTTCGCCTTTCTCGCGGTGGCTCTGGCGTGTGCCTGGCGGTGGCGCGCCTCCGGTAGCCGCGTCATGGGGCACTTCGCGTGGACGACGCTGTTCGTGGGCCTGGCCTCGTTCGCCTTCCACGCGACGAATAACTTCGCCACCCAGCTCCTGGACTTCGTGGGCATGTACGTGCTCGCGTTCCTGCTGCTGGCCTCCAATCTGCACCGGGTGGGGTGGCTGGCTCGCGAGCAGGTGGGCCTCGTCCACGTGGGGCTGACCGTGGGCTGCACCCTGCTGGTGCCGGTGCTGCGGCACGTGGGCTTTCCGTACCAGTTCATGGTGGTGGGGGCGGTGCTCGTCATCGTCGGCACCGAGGTGCACCTGTTCCGGCGGGCGGGCCCGGGAGCGGTGTACTGGGACTTCTGGCTGGCGGTGGGGCTGATGGCGGCGGCGGCGGCCTGCTCGGTGTTGGATGTGACGCGGGTGTGGTGCGAGCCCGGAAACCACTGGTTCCAGGGGCACGCGGCCTGGCATCTCCTGAGCGCGCTCGCGCTGCTGTTCGCCGCGCGGCACTACGCCCGGAGCATGGAGGGGGTGGCGCGCTAGGGCAGGGCCGCTAGGATGCCCGCCCCATGCGCGTCGAGCTGCTGTGTACCGGTGACGAGCTCGTCACCGGCCTCATCACGGACACCAACAGCCCCTGGTTCGAGGCCCGGCTCTTCGAGCTGGGCGTGAAGGTGGAGCGCGTCCTGCTCGTGGGAGACGTCCGCCCGGACATCACCCACGCCCTGCTGGAGGCGGCCTCCCGGGCGGACGTGGTGCTCGTCTCCGGCGGGCTGGGCCCCACCATGGACGACTTCACGCTCGAGTGCGCCGCCGCCGCCGCGGGCGTGCCGATGGTGGAGCACGCCGAGGCGTTGGGGTGGCTGCGCGAGCGCTATGCCCAGCGCAACATCCCCATGACGGCGGGCAGCTACCGCATGGCCCGTGTGCCCCAGGGGGCCGAGGCCGTGCGCAACCCCGCGGGCACCGCGCCCATGGTCATTCTGCGGCTGGGGCACTGCCAGCTCTTCTTCCTGCCCGGGGTGCCGCGCGAGTACCGGGCGCTAGCCGAGGCCGAGGTGCTGCCGCGCCTGAAGGTCATGCTGGAGGCCGAGTCCGGGCGCGTGTACCGCGCCTTCCGGCTGCTGCGCACGGTGGGCATCCCCGAGTCCCAGCTCGATGCGCGGGTGGCTCCGTTGGTGTCTCAGCACCCCCGGGTGGTGTTCGGCTTCCGGACCCACGCTCCGGAGAATCACCTCAAGCTGATGGCGAGCGCTCCCTCTCAGGCCGAGGCGGATGCGGCCCTCGCCGCCGCCGAGGCTGCCTGCCGCGAGCTGTTCGGCACGGCCATCTTCGGCGCGGACGGTGAGGAGTATGCGCCCGTGCTGGCCCGGTTGCTCACGCAGGCGGGGGCCACGCTGGCCACGGCGGAGAGCTGCACCGGAGGGATGATTGCCGAGCAGCTCACCGGCGTCTCCGGTGCGAGCACCTTCTTTATCGGCGGCGCGGTGTCCTACTCCGAGAAGATGAAGATGGCGTGGGCCGGAGTGCCGGCTGAGGTGCTTGCCCGCCACACTGCGGTGTCACGGCAGACGGCCATTGCCATGGCGGAGGGCGTACGCGCCGCGTGCGAGACGACCTATGGCCTGTCGGTGACGGGCTACGCGGGGCCCACGGGAGGAACCCCCGAGGATCCCGTGGGCACCGTCTACTGTGCGCTCGCGGAGCAGGGGCGCCCCACCCGCTGTGAGCGCTTCTCCATCATGGGCGACCGCGATCGCGTGCGCCTCTTCGCCGCCACCTCCGCGCTCGAGCTGTTGCGCCAGCGCCTCCTCACGGGGGCTTCCGTTCCATGAGCCGCAAGTCCAAGCGTTCTCGCCAAGGCGACTCTCCTGACCGTGCTCCAGCGCAAGCCCCGGCGGCGGCTCCGCCCGCCTCGCCTGGGGCAACTCCCACGGCCTCGTCACGGCAGGCGGAACCCTCTGCGCCCCAGACAGCGGCACCGCAGCCGTCGTCCTCCGCTGCACCCGAAGCCGCCGCGTCGCAGAATCCGGCAGCGCCCGCCACGGCCGCACCCGAAGCGGCGGCCCCGTCGGCATCGCCCGCTCCGGGGGCCACGGAGCCGGCGGCTGGAACCCCTGCGGGCTCCGGGTCCACCGGTAGAGGCCTGTGGGCGGCCGTGCGCATCTGGCTGTCCGCCTACAAGGTAGAGGTGGTGCTCTTCCTGGTGAGCTACGTGGTGCTGGCGAGCTTCAGCTCCGAGCGCTTCCTGCGCCAGAGCGCGGCGCCGCACTTCATCTACCAGGCCCAGTCGTGGATCGAGGGCCGGCTGGACGTGGATCCGGAAGTGCTGCCCAACCTGGAGGACTGGGCATGCGTGAGGCAGGTGGACGGCAAGAAGGTCCGCTGCGAAGGCCGCCTGCTCCCGGGAGACACCTGGTACGTAAGCTTTCCGTCGTTCCCCGCGGTGGTGATGCTGCCCTTCGTGGCGCTGCACGGCTACCAGTTCAACGACACCTCCTTCGGAGTCTTCACCGGCGCCCTGGCGGTGGCGCTCTTCTACGCGCTGCTGCGCTTCCTGGCGAAGGAGGGGGAGACCGAGAAGGACCGGAACGAGAACATCGTCCTGGCGCTCATCCTCGCCTTCGGCACGCTCTTCTTCTACTGCGCCATCCGCGGCGAGGTGTGGTTCAGCGCGGAGGTGATGGGCGTGGCGCTCACCTGCCTCTATGCGCGCAACGCCGTGCGGGCCCATCGCCCGGTGCTCGCGGGCCTCTTCTTCTCCATGGCCACGCTCACCCGCACGCCACTGGTGTTCGCGGGCCTCTTCTTCGTGCTGGAGGCGCTGTGCCCCGGGCCGAACCGGCGGGAGCAGCTCCAGGCCCTGGCGGCCCACTGGAAGCCCGCCGCGCGAAAGCTGGGACTCTTCGCCCTGGGCGCCGCGCCGCTCGCCGTGCTCGCCGCCGCCTATAACCTCTACCGCTTCGGCCGCCTGAGCGAGTTCGGCCACGCGTTCCTCTACAACAACCGCGTCAACACCGACATCGACCGGTTCGGGCTGTTCGACTTCACCTACCTGCAGCGCAACTTTGAGGCCGCCTTCCTCAAGCTTCCCACGCTGTCGTTCAACCCGCTCAAGCTGGGGTACGACCCGCATGGCCTGTCGCTGCTGCTGACACTGCCGCTGCTCGTCTTCCTCTGCATTCCGAAGAAGACTCCGCGCCTGCACCTGCCGCTGTGGCTCACCGTGGCGGTGTGTGCGCTGCCGGGCCTCTTCTACCAGAACACCGGGTACATGCAGTTCGGCTTCCGCTTCAGCCTGGACTACACGCCCTACCTCCTGTTGCTCTTCGCCATCGGCGGTTGGCCCCTGAGGCACAAGGCGGTGATGGCCGCCGTGGCGCTTGGCGTCCTGGTGAACTTCTGGGGGGCCGTGGCCTTCCGCGGGTACACGGAGTACGTCCGGAACTGGTAGCCCGTGGCGGCTTGGCTTGCTTCCGAGCCCCACGGCGCGCACATAAGGGGTGTCATGGAACCGCCCAGCGGACAGCCTCCCTTCGGTAAGCGCTGGCACACGCGCGAGGACAGCGGCATCCGTCTCGACGCCACCCTGCGCTGGTGGCACGACGACGAGCCCATCGAGCACCCGAAGATCATCGAACTCTTCAACGCCTCCCTGGTGCTCGATGACGACGGGCGCTACCAACTGCGCATCGGCAAGGACTGGTGCTACGTCCAGGTGGAGGATGCCGCCTACGAGGTCCGCACGGTGGACGTCACCCCGGACGAGCGCGTGTCCGTGCGCCTGAGTGACCGCATCGCCGAGGTGCTCGACCCGGCCACGCTCGCCCTGGAGCCGGATGGCGTCTTCTCCTGCCGGGTAAAGCGCGGCCGGGCCAAGGCGCGCTTCTCCCGGGATGCCCAATACCAGCTCGGTGAGTTGCTGGAAGAAGGGGAGGGGGGCCAGCTCTTCCTCCGGGCCGGACAGCACCGCACGGCGCTGCCCGTGTCCCTCGCGCAGGCTCCCGCTTAGGCCACCGCCTCCGCCGCCTCGGGCAGCGGAGCCACCGCAGGCGCGGTCCCCGCCAGCTCGCTGGCCAGCTTCTCCAGCGCCTGCGGGTGCTCGCGCAGCCACTCGGCCGCCCGCTCACGCCCCTGGCCGATCCGCTCCCCGTTCATGCTGAAGTGGCTGCCCGACTTTTCGATCAGCCCCGTCTGCACGCCCAGGTCCAGCACCTCGCCCGCCCGGTGGATGCCCGTGCCGTACAGCAGGTCGAACTCCGCCTCCTGGAACGGCGGTGCCAGCTTGTTCTTCACCACCTTCACCCGCGCCCGCGTGCCGATGACGTTGTCCCCGTCCTTCAGGTTGCCCGTGCGCCGGATCTCCAGCCGCATGGACGAGTAGAACTTCAGCGCGTTGCCACCCGTCGTCGTCTCCGGGTTGCCGAACATCACCCCGATCTTCATGCGGATCTGGTTGATGAAGATGATGCACGCGCCCGAACGGCTCACCGCGCCCGTGAGCTTGCGCAGCGCCTGGCTCATCAGTCGCGCCTGCACGCCCATGTGCGCATCGCCCATCTCACCCTCGATCTCCGCGCGCGGCACCAGCGCCGCCACCGAGTCCACCACGATGAGGTCCACTGCTCCCGAGCGCACCAGCTGCTCGGTGATCTCCAGCGCCTGCTCCCCCGTGTCCGGCTGGGAGATGAGCAGCTCCTCCACCCGCACGCCCAGCTTGCGCGCGTAGTTGACGTCCAGCGCGTGCTCGGCGTCGATGAAGGCCGCCACCCCGCCCGACGCCTGCACCTGCGCGATGGCGTGCAGCGTGAGCGTCGTCTTGCCCGAGGACTCGTTGCCGAAGATCTCCACCACGCGCCCGCGCGGGTAGCCCCCCACGCCCAACGCCCGGTCCAGGCTCACCGAGCCCGAGGGGATGATCGCCACCTTCTGCTCCTGCGCCTCGCCTCCCAGCGCCATCACCGCCCCCTTGCCGAACTGCTTCTCGATCGCCGCCACCGCCGCCGCCACCGCCTTCAGCTTCTCCGTCACCTTGTTCATCGGTCCCTTGCTCCAGTTGGCCCTTCCGGGCGCTGAGTGCTGCGCCCGGGGCCGAAGCCCTCGTGCGCATCGCGGGGACCCATGAGCAATGCCCGTGCCGCGTGTTCCTCCCTCGGGAAGGCTCACGCGGAACCGTCCAGAAACTGCACGACCGTCCACGTTGGCGGACGGTGGGCCAACCCGGAGCCTCCCAGGACGGAGGCCGGGGCTCAGCTCACGGGGCTGGGAGTGGAGGGCGCGCGGCCCTCGTGACCACGCTCGGCGATGGCCTCGGGCACGCTGCCCGGGCCGCCAACCTCCCGGTGCAGCTCGATGATGGCGTCGCGCACCTGGCGCAGCAGCTTGTCCCGGTCCGCGTTGCTCAGCCCCTTTGTCTCGATGGGTTGCCCCACCTTCACGCGGATGGGGTGCTTGCGCAGCGCGAGGCTGTTGGAGGGCAGCACCCGCATGGAGCCCTCGATGGCGATGGGGACGATGGGCACCTGGGCCGCGATGGCCAGCACGAAGGGCCCCTTCTTGAACGGGAGAATCAGCCCATCCAGCGAGCGGGTGCCCTCCGGGAAGACGAGGATGGACTTGCCCGAGCGGATGCGCTCTCCCGCGCGCGCCAGGCTGGCCACCGCCTCCCGGTGGTTGGAGCGGTTGATGAAAATCATCCCCGTCATCGCCATGAACCAACCCAGGAAGGGCACGTACTTGAGCACGTGCTTGGCGACGAACCGCAGGTTCACCGGCAGCGCCGCGAATGCGCAGGGGATGTCCATCGCCGACTGGTGGTTCATCACGAAGATGTAGGGCTTGCTCCAATCCAGGTCCGGCAGCGGCTCGACGAACATGCGCGAGCCAGTGATGCGCCAGTGCATGGGCGCCCAGCAGCGCCGCGCCATCATCAACGGCACGTTACCGTTGAGTGTCAGCACCATCATCAGCCCGGCGAGGGTGATCCAGAACGCTCCCCACAGGGCCAGGAAGACGAGCTGCAGGGCGTTGAGCAGCGGGTACAGGAGCTTCATCACTTGGAGAACTCCTTCCCCGGCAGCGTTCCACCGCGCGTGCCCTTTTGTCACGTTGAAGTAAGGTCGCTTGCGTGACAGCCAACCAAGATACCCGTCCCCATGTGGTCATCCTCGGCGGAGGCTTTGGCGGCCTTTATGCGGCGCTTCGGCTGAAGCGGGCTCCCGTGCGTGTGACGCTCGTGGATCGTCACAACCACCATCTATTCCAGCCCCTGCTGTACCAGGTGGCCACCGCGACGCTCAGCCCCAGCGACATCGCCTCGCCACTGCGCGGCATCCTCGGCCGGCACGGCATCTCCGTGCTGCTCGCCGAGGCGACAGGCGTGGACCTGGCAGGCAAGCGGCTCATGCTGGCGGACGGGGAGCTGAAATACGACTACCTCATCCTCGCCACCGGGGCGACGCACTCCTACTTCGGGAACGACCACTGGGCCCGCTACACGATGGGGCTCAAGACCATCGAGGACGCGGTGGAGATCCGCCGGCGGGTGTTGCTCGCCTTCGAGATGGCTGAGCGGGAGACCGACCCCACGCGCCGCCGGGAGCTTTTGACCTTCGTCATCATCGGAGCGGGCGCCACCGGCGTGGAGATGGCCGGAGCGCTCGCGGAGATCAGCCACCACGCGTTGGTGCGGGACTTCCAGAACATCGATCCCTCCCAGGCGCGCATCCTGCTGCTGGAGGGGGCTCCCAACGTGCTGCCCACGTTCGCGGAGAAGCTGTCGCTCAAGGCCCGCCAGTCCCTGGAGAAGCTGGGCGTGGAGATCCGCACCAGCACCCGCGTGACGAACATCGACGAGACCGGCGTGTACATCGGCCAGGAGCACATTCCGGCGCGCACGATGATCTGGGCCGCTGGCGTGGCTGCTTCCCCCGTCGCGCGCTCCCTCGGAGTGGAGCTCGACCGAGCCGGGCGCGTTCCCGTCACCCCCGAACTCACCCTGCCAGGCCACACCAACGTCTTCGTCGTCGGAGACCTGGCGCTGTTCAAGCAGGAGGGCCAGCCCGTGCCAGGCGTGGCCCCCGCCGCGATGCAGGGGGGAGCGCACGCGGCGCAAAACATCCTGAACCACCTCAAGGGCAAGCCGATGACGCCGTTCTCGTACTGGGATCGCGGCACCTTCGCTGTCATCGGCCGAGGTTCCGCGGTGGGCGTGGCCCTGCAGCGCTTCCGGATGACCGGCTTCTTCGCCTGGCTGGCGTGGCTGTTCATCCACATCCTCTTTCTCATCGGCTTCCGCAGCAAAGTCGCGGTGCTGGTGAACTGGGCCTATTCGTACGTGGCCTTCCGGCGCTCGGCGCGCATCATCACCGGGGGCGTGCCTCTGCTGACGGCCTCCTCGTTCCAGGCTCCCGCGCTGCCCTCGCCGTCCGCCCGGGTCGAGTCGTCTCAGGCCTCCATCCAGACCATGCCTCCGCCCAAGGCGTCCTGAGGCTCAAGACCCTCCGGGACGGCGTGGGCCCGGGGAAGGTCCCGTCAGCCGCGAGAAGTAATCGGCGCGGCCGATGCCCTGAGTGTTCGCGTACAGCCATCCGCGCCGGTCGATGATGCGGCAGTCGATGGCGATGCGGATGTCGATGTCCTCGATGCGTGCGTGCCCTTCCAGGTCCGCGCGGGTGAGGGCGAGCTTCAGAATGCGGTCATGGGCGCGGGCGGACAGCCCATACTGGCGCACCGCCGTCTCCAGCGCCCGCTCGGCGACCGCGCTCAGCGTGCAGTAGCGCCGTACCAGCCGCGGAGGCATCTGGGCGTTGCAGTACACCCCCGGCTCGTCACGGAAGCGGGCCCTCTGGCGCTCCCGAGCGGCCTCCACGCGCTCGCGGTAGTACGCGCTGGAGGGCTCGGTGATGTCCGCGCGGACCATCTGGTGGTACTCCACCGGCCGCGTCTGCAGGGTGATGTCGATGCGGTCCAGCAGCGGCCCGCTCACCCGCGCGTGGTATTCGAACACGCGGTGCTCCGGGCACTTGCACTGCTGGCCCGGCACGTTGAAGTAGCCACAAGGGCACGGGTTCATCGCCGCCACCAGCATCACCCGGCAAGGGTAGGTGACGTTCTGGTTGGCCCGAGCCAGGTGAACGAGGCCCTCCTCCATGGGCTGGCGCAGCACCTCCAGCACGTTCTTGCGGAACTCCGGCAGCTCATCGAGGAACAGCACCCCGTGGTGCGCCATGGACAGCTCTCCGGGACGCGCCGCCATGCCGCCTCCCACCAACCCAGCGTCCGAGATGGTGTGGTGCGGCGAGCGGAACGGGCGCTCGCGCATCAGCGCCTGGTCTTCTCCCAGCAGCCCAAGCACCGAGTAAATCTTGGTCACCTCCAGCGCTTCGGCGAACGTCATCGCGGGCAGGATGCCGGGCAGTCTCCGCGCCAGCATCGTCTTGCCCGAGCCCGGCGGACCGCACATCAAGACGTTGTGCCCGCCCGCCGCCGCCAGCTCCAGCGCCAGCTTGATCTCGGCCTGGCCCCGCACGTCCGCCATGTCCACGGGCGATGAGCCCCGCGCGGCCGTGGGGGAGGTGCCCTCGCGCCGGTACGGGGAGAGGGGAGTGACACCGGTCAGGTGCTCGACCGCCTCGCGCAGGTGGTTCACCGGCAGCACCTGGATGCCCTCCACCAGCGCCGCCTCGGCCGCGTTCGCCGCGGGCACCATCACCCCTTCGAAGCCTCCGCTGCGCGCCGCCACCGCCAGCGGCAGCACGCCCTTGATGGGCTTTACCCACCCGTCCAGCGACAGCTCGCCACCGAAGAGGTAGCGGCCCAGCGGCTCCTCCTCCATCAGCTTCGCCGCCGCCAGCACCCCCAGGGCGATGGGCAACTCGAACGCCGCGCCCTCCTTGCGGATGTCCGCGGGCGCCAGGTTCACCGTGATGCGCTTCTGCGGCAGCTCGAAGCCCGTGTTCTTCAGCGCCGAGACCACCCGCACCTTCGACTCGCGCACCGCCCCGTCCGGAAGCCCCACGACGTTGAAGTAGGGCAACCCCAGCGCCATATCCACCTCACACTCCACCACCACCGCGTCGATGCCCATCAACGCGCCCGACCTCACCCGCGCCAGCATTCCCAACCCTCCCGGTTATCTCCGGGCCACAGAGCAAGGCGTGTACCAGCAGGCACCCAGGGCAAACGGAGCTCGAGCCGTCCTACCTGCTGGATGGTCCGTCCACCAAATGGGATGCCCCGCGCTGATCAGGACTTCAGTGCTACTGAACTCTTGAAGGTCAGGGAGCAGACAGCGTGGGTATGCCTTCGGTACGATTGCGCCCCTCATGTCCCCCGATACCCAGACGCACGACGAGGAGGCTCCCCGAAAGCTCCGCGTGGGCCACTCCGATGTGAAGCGCGGGCAGCGGATGAAGCGCTCGTTCTCCGTGTTCCGCTTCTGCCTCTACGGCATGGTGGGCATCTCGGCCGAGGTCTTCTTCTACAACTTCGTCCGCGTCGCCCAGCATGTGCCCCTGCTCGAGGCCCTGTTCCGCTTCCAGTGGCGCGTGGACGAGCGGCTGAACCTCAACGCCATCTGGGACACGCCCGCCGTGGCCGCCTATGGGCAGTGCTCGCTGTGGATGTTCGTCATCTACGGCGTGGCGTCGCTCTGGTTCATCGAGCCGCTGTTCCGCCGTCTGCTGCGAGCCCACGTGCTGGCGCGCGCCATCCTCTATGGCTTCGTCATCCTGTTCTTCGAGGGCTTTGCCGGCGTCATCCTCTGGAAGCTGACCGGCTATCGCATCTGGTACTACGCGGACGCGGGTGCCGTGCTCTGGCAGATGACGTCGCTCTACATCCTGCCCATCTGGATGATGACGGGCCTGCTGGTGGAGCGCATCTACAGGGAGCTGATGGACCCGGATCTCCTGGCCGCCTTGGAGTCTCCGGTGCCCGCCACGCCCGAGGAGACCGAGGCCTCTTTCCAGCTAATCCGGTAGACGCAGGCGCGGCCGTCGTAGGCCGTCGGCTCCACGCGCAGCTCCTTGGCGCCGGCGATGGTGAGGCCGGCGTGGATGATGCCGGCGGTGAAGGAGGGAAAATCGCCCACCTCGTTCATCCACAGCTCGAACTGGCCGGGGCCGTGCTCCGTCAGGCGGGACTCGGTGTAGTTGTTGCCCGCCCGGAAGTTCTGCGTCGCCCGGTGAAGGGTGCGCCGGGGGCCCAGCACGCGCAGCAGCGACAGCACCGCGCGCCCCAGCATCGTCTCCCGGAAGCCTTCGATGTGGGCCTCGCCCAGCTTGAAGGTGCCTTCTTCTATCGGCACGCCCGGGTACAGCTCCTCCGCCGCGATGCGGATGAACGTCATCCAGGACTTGAAGGAGTAGGCCGGCTTGAGCTTCTGGTCGACGTCCAAGCCCGCCAGGCGAAGGCGCGCCTTGCAGTCAGGGGTGAGACGGCCGCCTAGCGCGCGTACGAACAGAGCTTCAATCGTCTGCTCGAAAATCAGGAGCTCGTCGGCCATGTGTTTCTCAATGTAGCCGACGAGCCCCCAAAAGGGGAATCCGCCTGATTACGGAGCGGGAGCCGGAGGAGCAGGCGCGGCATCCGGCGCCGGCGCGGCACCCTCGGCGCCCGGAACCACGGCACCCTGAGGCAGATCCTCGGTGGCCATGCCCAGCACGAACGCACCGGCCGACTTGGCGCCGTCCAGCGCGGCAACCAGCATGCCGTAGTTCGCCTTGTCGTTGGCCATGAAGAAGACGATCCGCTCTTCCTTCGGCTTGGCGGCCAGCATGCGCCTGAGCCGGGTGACGTACTCCTCGGCGTTGGGCATTGCCTCGGCGTTGATCTTGATGCTGCCCGTCTCATCGACCTGCACCACCAGCTGGTCCGGGTTCTCGGGCGGGGGCGTGTTCTCCACCTCCGTCTCCGGCACCTTCACCTCGATGTCCTTCTCGAGCAGCGGGGTGATGACCATGAAGATGATGAGCAGCACGAGCACCACGTCCACCAGCGGCGTGACGTTGATGTCCGAGTTGGGGCGGCTCTGCGGCTTGACCCACTGGCGAGCTTTTCCGGCCATGGCTATTCCTTCAGCTCCTCGACACCGAGCGAGATGCTCTTGGCGTTCGCCTTGCGGGCCACATCCATCACCCGGCGCACGTCGCCGACGTTGAGCGTGTTGTCACCCTTGAGGAGGATGCGCCGGCTGGGATCCTGCTGCAGCTCCTCGCGCAGCCTGGTCTCCAGGCCCGCCGCGTCGAACTCGTCGTTCTCCACGAACGTCTTCTTGTCCGGGGTGACCGAGAGGATCAGCGGGTCCGCGCCCTTCTTCTCCTTCTCGATGTTCTGCGCCTTGGGCAGCGTCACCGACTTGCCGCGCTGGAGCATGGGCGTAATCACCATGAAGATGATGAGCAGCACCAGCACCACGTCCACCAGCGGCGTGACGTTGATCTCGTTCTTGATCCCCGAAGAGGGGCCTACTGCCATTCCCATGAATGCACCAGGGGCTCGAGCTGAGCGAGAGGAGAGAGCGGCCCGCCTTGGGTAGGGTCCCCTGCGTGAGGACCCTGTCACCGCGAAGGCGGGCCGGAGAGACGGCCCGGAAAGGGGCCGTCCTTACTTAGGCCGACTGCTGCTGAGAGGCGGAGTACCCAGGGCCACCGGTCAGCTGCCGGGCCACCACATCCAGGAACTCGTTGGACGACTCGGAGATGTCCACCGAGCGGGCGTCCACCCAGCCCTGCAGGAAGTTGTAGGCCATAACCGCCGGGATGGCCACGAGCAGACCGAACGCGGTGGTGATGAGCGCCTCGGCGATACCGGCCGAGATGGTGCCCAGACCGCCCGAGCCCGCCTGGGCCATGAGCTGGAAGGCGTTCACGATACCCATCGTGGTGCCGAGCAGACCGACGAACGGGGCGGTAGAGCCCACCGTGGCCAGCACGCCCAGGCCGCGCTTCATGCTCTGCACCTCACGCTGCGCCTGACGCTCCAGGGCGCGCGCCACCGACTCCACGGCCACATCCTTGTTGCTGGGGCTGATGCGGTACGCCGTCAGGCCCGAGTTGATGACGCGGCCCAGGTGGCCCACGTCCTTACCCAGGTTGGTGTTGGCCGCGGTGTTCAGGTCGCCCTTGGCCAGAATGGCCCCCATCTTCGCCGCGAAGTTGCGCGAGTCCGAGCGCGTCTTGCGGAAGACCACCATGCGCTCGGCCATCACGACCAGCGAGGCGATGGACATGAAGCCCAGGGTGAAGATGATGAAGCGAGCGAAGAGGCCCGTGCTCTCCCAGATGTGTTGCAGCGAGAAGTCGGCCGCCCCGGCAGATGCGAGCAGAGAGCTGCTGGAGAACAAGCTGTGTAGCGATGAGAAGTCCATGGCTTAAAAGCGCTCCTCCTCGAGCGCGGGGGGGTAACGGCAGTTTTAAAGAGGTGAAGGCGGTTGATGAATTCAGGGGCCCCGCAGGATCAGCGCGGCAGGCTCAGCTTGATGTTGAAGGTGTAGTCCACCTGGACGGGTTTACCCTGGAAGGTGACCGGCTTGTAGCGTGTCGCATACAGAGCGTCCAGCACCGCCTGCTCCATGTGGGGCAGGGGCTTGATGATGCGGCACTTCTCCACCCGGCCTTCCGTAGTAACCACGCACTTGACGATCATCAGTCCCTGCACGCGGGCCTCGAGCGCCTCGCGCGTATACTGAGGGACCGGGCCGCCGAGCCGCTCCGGGCGCGTCATGCCCGCGCCGAAGGGCAGCACGTCCGTGCCGGTACCGCCGACCTGGCCACCCAGCACGCCGCCGAGCACGCCACCGACCACACCACCCACCACGCCGCCTTCCACGCCGCCCTCGACACCACCCTCCACCTCTTCCTCGGTGGGCTCCTCTTCCGCGGGCGGCTCCTCCACCGGCTCCTGCTCCGGGGGCTTGGTCTGAGGAATCTCCTTCGGCTGGACGATCGTCTCAGGCTTCTTGGGCTTGGTCTTCGGAGTCGTCTTCGGCTTGGCCGCCGGAGGAGGCGGGGGCGGAGGAGGCGGGGGCGGAGGCGCCATCGCCGCCTTGAAGGTCACCTCGACATCCTTCTCCTCGAGGGGCGGCTCACGCGTGGAGAGCCACAGGGCGAGGCCAAAGAGGGCCACATGGAGGATGACGGAGATGATGGCTCCGACGCCCATACGCCCCTTCGGGGCTTGTCCACGGTCCAGGACCGAATCGAACATTCGCGATCACTCCTCTACACACCGGTAGGAGGCGCTGCCACGCCGCTCCCGATCGGGAAGGCGTGCTTAATTGGCAGAAATGCAGCCCGGGTTCAAGTTGGGGTCGTCCGACATAAAACGACCGGCACCGCGCAATGCACCAGTGGTGGGCAAAAAGCAACCATCTATTGACAACTTGGCGACCCCAGTTAGAGTCCGCGCCCCTTTTTGGTTGCATTCTCCCACCTCGACCATCCCCCCACCTGGGAAGAGGTTCCGGCATGAGTCTGACCCGTATGCTCCGGGAAACCGGAGGTGTGCTGGTTGTGTGCCTGCTGATCGGCTCCGTGGCATTTGCCCAGTCTTCCAGCAGCGTCATCATCGGTACGGTTGCCAATGCGGATCATCCTGAGGGAGCAACCGGAGCCCCACTGGCGGATGTGACGGTGACCGCGGCTTCACCCAACCTTCAGGGTGAGCAGACGGTGGTTACGGACGCTCAGGGCCAGTACCGTATTCCCCAGCTTCCTCCGGGACTCTACACCCTTCGCTTCGAGCGCGAGGGCTTCCAGCCGTTCAGCCGGTCCGATGTTCAGCTGGGGCTCAACCGGACGATCCGGCTCAACGTGGAGCTGCGGCCCGAAGGCCTGACCGAGCAGCTCGAGATCACCGGCACCCCGCCGACCATCGATGTGGGCTCGACGACCGTGGGGGTGAACGTGGATCAGGAGTTCATCCGGCGCATCGCGGTGAACCGCCCTGGCGGCAAGGGGGGCGCGACGCGCTCGTTCGAGAGTCTGGCGGAGCTGGCCCCCGGCGCGCAGAACGACAACTTTGGCGTCTCCATCAATGGAGCCACCTCGCCCGAGAACGGGTACGTGGTGGACGGCCTGTCCACGAATGATCCGGCGTTCGGCATCAACGCCAGCCCGCTGAGCATCGAGTTCGTTCAGGACGTGAACATCATTACCGGCGGCTACATGCCGGAGTACGGCCGCTCCACCGGCGGCGTGCTCAACGCGGTGACGCGCTCGGGCTCCAACGAGTTCCGCGGCTCGGTGTTCGCCAACATGGCGCCGGGCGCCTTCGAGGCGGATCGCAAGCTGGCCGTCAACGAGGGCTCGGTCATCACCGGCCTCAACAGCCTGAAGAACCTGGGCGACTTCGGCGCCACCCTGGGCGGCCCCATTCTCCGGGACAAGCTGTGGTTCTTCGCCGGCTTTATCCCGTCCTTCACCCGCTACAACCACGTGCGCGGCGTCAACGCCTTCGTGCTCAATGAGGACGGCACGGTGGCGACGAACGAGCAGGGCCAGTCCCTCGTCCAGCCCATTCCCGGCGCCGAGAGCACGTACTTCGCCGACTCGCGCAGCTACCAGTACATGGGCAAGCTGACCTACCTCATCAACGCGGATCACAACGTGGCGGTGTCACTCATCGGCACTCCGTCCAGCACGGGCGGCCTGGGCCGGTTGAAGATCGATCCGCGCAGCGGAGGCCTGCCGCTGCCTCAGACGATGCGGCCGGACTCCATCGGAGTGATTTCGACCGAGGCGAGCACCACGGCGCTGGGCATGAAGTACGGCGGCGCCTTCCTGGACAAGAAGGTGCTGCTCGACGTGAACGCGGGCTGGTTCCACCAGGTGGCCTCCGATCTGCCGGCCGACGGCAGCGAGCTGGGGGACATCCAGGGAGATGGCCTTGCGGGCTACTCGCGCGCCGTGTACGTGCAGCCCCGCTCGCTGCTGGAGTTCGAGAACCCTGGTCAGGCCGCGGCCTTCTGCGAGCCCGCAGGTCTGCCCAGCGAGGACATCAAGCGCTGCCCGGTGAACAACTATGAACTGGGCGGCGTGGGCCTGCTGCGCAATGGCCGGCTGAACCGCTACCAGGCCAATGCCAAGGCCACCTACCTGCTCAACATGAAGGAGCTGGGCACCCACGTCATCAAGGCCGGGGTGGACACCGAGTTCCTCACCTACCAGCAGCAGAGGGCGTACGGCGGCGGCGTGCTGTACCAGGAGGTGGATCTGGGCGGCTACATCGACCCGCGCACGGGGCAGCGGATCGGCGAGGGGTATGGCTGGGTGGACTTCCGGCGCTTCGGCCACCAGGACGCTCCGGACTCGCCCACGGTGCAGCCGGTCCAGCAGTCGACCACCAAGAGCACCACGGTGGGTGGCTTCCTGCAGGACAGCTGGACACTGCACGAGCGGGTGACGCTGAACCTGGGCATGCGCTACGACGTGCAGGCCCTGTACGGCGGTGACGGCAACCTGGCCCTCCTGCTGGGCAATCAGTGGTCGCCGCGCCTGGGCGCCATCTGGGACCCGCTGGCCAATGGCCGGATGAAGCTCTTCGTCAACTACGCGAAGTACTACGAGCAGGTGCCGCTCAACATGGTGGAGCGCTCCTTTCCGCCCGAGCGCCGTTACACCGCCCGCCGGGTGCCGACGCAGCCGGGGCTGACGGGGGGCTGCGATCCGTCCACGCTTGAGGGGCAGCGCACGGGCTGCGCGGACAGCGCTTACGTGGCCCGCCGGCCCGAGGGCGATCTCACGCCGAACCGCCTCTACTCGGGCGGCAAGGTGGAGCCCTCGCCGGTGGATCCGGATCTCGAGGCGCAGTCCTCGAACGAGTGGGTGGTGGGCGGAGAGTACGAGCTGCTGGCCAACACCCGCCTCGGTGCCAACTACACCCACCGCAGCATGGGCTCGGTCATCGAGGACATGAGCCGGGACCTGGGCAACACCTACTTCATCGGCAACCCGGGCCAGGGTTTCGCCAAGGACTTCCCGAAGCCGGAGCGCACCTATGAGGCCGTCACGCTGTACCTCAACCGCAACTTCGCGGACGGGTGGCTCGCCCAGGCCAGCTACACCTGGTCGCGGCTGGAGGGGAACTACCCTGGCCTGTTCCGCCCGGAGACGGAGCAGCTCGATCCGAACATCCTCTCGGACTTCGACCTGATCGACCTGCTGGACAACCGCTCCGGCCTGTTGCCGTTCGACCGCACGCACTCGGTGAAGCTGTTCGGCGCGCGGGAGTTCGTCCTCAGCAACGCGATGACGGCGAGCCTCGGCCTGTCCTACCGCGGCAACTCGGGCACGCCGATCAGCTATTGGGGCGCTCACCCCGAGTACGGCCAGGACGAGGCCTTCGTGCTGCCGCGGGGCTCCGGTGGCCGTACCCCCTGGGTGAACGTCATCGACTCGAACGTGGGGCTGAACTACCGCGTGGGCCGCAACCAGGTCGTCTCGGTCACCCTGGACGTGTTCAACCTCTTCAACTTCCAGACGGCCACGAAGGTGGACGAGTCCTACACGTTCGAGGAAGTGGTGCCGGTCTCCAAGGGCACCGAGGCGGACCTGCCCACCGCGAACCGTGAGGGCAACGTGTACCGCACCTCGGGTGAGCTGCTGACGTTCGAGGAAGTGAACAAGAACTTCCGCCAGCCCAAGGAGTACCAGGCGCCGCGGCAGCTGCGCCTCGGCATCCGGTACACCTTCTAGGCCCCGCCCTCTCAATGGGAACTCAGAGAACCATGAGCAAGCACATCGTTTCTGTGGCCGCGGCGTTGCTGGGCGCGGGTGCATTGGTGGCGGCCTGTGACCTCAAGCAGCCGGAGGCGGGCTGCATCGTTCAGGACACCGATTGGTACGCGAAGTACGACCTGAAGCCGGACTCCGCTGACCCGGCCGGGTGCGAGGCTCCTGAGCTGATCAGCGAGAAGCTGGGCGTCTACAAGTTCACCAACCCGGATCAGCCGGGGCAGACGAAGCTGACCATCCGCCCCTATGGCCTGGCCTCGCGTGGGACGCGTGATCCGAGCGATCCGGCGCTCCAGACGGCGATGGGAGACCTGTCGGACGAGCCGGTGGAGAGCTTCTGCGCGGCCACGAACTTCGTGGAGGCCTCGGTGGACGCGGCGGCACAGGCGGACAACGAGGAGACCGCCTGGGATGAAACGGAAGGGGCGGTGAAGATCGCCTACACGTTCGAGAACGTGGAGGTCTACTCCGCGCCTCGGGCTCCGGGCACCCAGCTCAAGGGAGAGCTGACCTACACCGTCAACGGCTGCACCCGGAAGTATGGCGTCCGGGCGATGTGGCCGGCGGCCAGTTGCGATCCCGCGGAGGCAGGTTCCTGCGGTTCGGGCTCAGGGGTGAACCCGGACTTCAGGACGGAGTGTGCTCCCAACCCGCTGTACGACGAGGCTGCGGCGGAGGCGGCCGAGGGGGGGGAGGATGTTCCCGAGGAGCTGACGGCGAAGGGGTACTGCGTGCCGGTGGGTGAGATTCCCGCCTTCGAGGACGAAGAGTAGCCCCCGTTGTGGCAAGGTCCTCGCGGCCCCGGTGGCGCTCCTTTCGGGGAGTGGCTGCTTGGGGCCGCGGTGTTTAAGAAAGAAGGCACTGCCGTAGGAGGAGCATGGAGGGTCGTTACTCACTCGTAGAAGGTGTGCGCGCACGGCTGGCGGACGAGCAGGGCACGCTTCGCAAGGAGGCGCCCTACCGGGTGGCCCTCTGCTACCCGAGCCCCTACCACGTGGGGATGAGCTCGCTCGGTTACCAGACCATCTACCGGGAGCTGCACCTGCACCCGGGCGCCACCGCCGAGCGGGTCTTCCTGCCGGACGACGTGGAGGCCTATCGCCGCACACGGACGCCCCTGTTCTCCTATGAGTCCGAGACGCCCATCTCCAGCTTCCCGATGCTGGCGTTCTCCGTGGCCTATGAGCTGGAGCTCACCGGTTTCTTCACCCTGATGGACCTGGCGCAGGTTCCGCTGCTGAAGGAAGAGCGGGACGAGCGGCACCCGCTCATCGTGGCTGGCGGGCCGCTGACCTTCTCCAACCCGGATCCGCTCGAGCCCTTCGTGGACGTGCTCGTTCAGGGTGAGGCGGAGGAGCTCATTCACACCCTGGTGGAGGCCGCCGCCTCGATGGACCGGGAGGCGCTGCTGGCGCACCTGGCTCGCACGCCGGGCTTCCGGGTGCCCGGGCGGGGTGGGGCGCGCTACTTCGTCTCCAAGGCTTCGGACGAGCGGCTGCCCGCCCGCTCGCAGATCATCACCCCGCACACCGAGCTGCGGTCGATGTTCCTCATCGAGCCGGAGCGCGGGTGCTCGCGCGGGTGCCACTACTGCGTGATGCGGCGGACCACCAACGGAGGCATGCGGACGGTGCCGCCCGAGCGGGTGCTGTCGCTCATTCCAGAGCACGCCAAGCGCGTGGGCCTGGTGGGCGCGGCGGTGACGGACCATCCGCGCATCGTGGAGCTTTTGCGCACCCTCGTGGACTCGGGGCGCGAGGTGGGGGTGTCCTCCCTGCGCGCGGACCGGCTCACGCAGGAACTGGTGGACACGCTGCGCCGCGGCGGGGCCACCAACCTCACGGTGGCCGCGGACGGAGCCTCGCAGAAGATGCGGGACCTGGTGGACCGCAAGCACTCGGAGGAGCAGATCGTCCGCGCGGCCACCTTCGCCCGGACGGCGGGCATGCGGCAGCTCAAGGTCTACAACGTGGTGGGCCTGCCGTACGAAGAGGACGCGGACATCGACGAGCTGATCCGCTTCACGGTGGAGCTGTCGCGCATCATCCCCGTGGCGCTGGGCGTGGCGCCCTTCGTGGCCAAGCGCAACACGCCGTTGGATGGGGCCCCCTTCGCGGGCATCCGCGAGGTGGAGGCGAAGCTGGAGCGGCTGCGGCGGGGGCTCAAGGGCCGCGCCGAGGTGCGCCCCACCTCCGCCCGCTGGGCCTGGGTGGAGTACATGCTCGCCCAGTGCGGCCCGGAGGCGGGCCTGGCCACGATGGATGCTTGGAAGGCCGGAGCGGGGTTCGCCGCCTTCCGGAAGGCCTTCGAGGCCCGGGGCTGCGAGCCGTACCTGGCCCGGCGCGTCGTGGACGGGCGGCGCAACCCCACCGTGTGGCCCACGGTGCCCGCGGTGGCTCCGCCCCCCGCGGCCGAGGTGGGCGCGGGCATCCGCCCGGCGTGATCGGGCGTACAGATGGCCTGGGGGCAGGTGAACGTCTTGCGCCCTGGCCGCCGCGCTCTGCTAGAAGGCCGCTGGCGCCGATGGCCGGCGCGATGAGGAGAGGTCAGCGGTGAGCACCGAGCGCGTGGACAAGGCGTGGCAGAGCAAGGGTCTCCAGGGGTACTCGACGGAGGCCATTGTGGGGACTCTGGGGCACTACGGCGTTGCCGTGGCCGAAGGCGACTTCCGGAAGCTCGCCGAGGGTGCCTGGCCCACGGACATTGGCCTGCAGTGGGGACAGAAGTGGAAGGGCACTGGCCCCTTCAAGCCCTTCCCCTTCGCTGCCGCGGATGAGCTGTGGCGGCGCTGGATGCCGGATCGCGTGGCGCCCAGGGACCTGTCCGAGGCCCTGGCCGAGCTGCTGAAGACGCTGGCCTCGCTGCTGGATGGCAAGAAGGACGCGCCCGTGGACGCCGCCTTCGAGCGCATGAAGGCCGTGCGCCAGAAGGTGCCCGTGGATGACAAGGGGCAGCCGCAGCTGGCCTTCATCGAGCGCGCCCTGGGCGTGTTCAACGAGAAGGTCGCCGAGCTGTTCGACTCCATGGCCGAGACGCTCGCCAAGGCCGGGCACGTGGGCCACGCGGAGGCCTTCGCTGAGTTCGAGGAGTTCCTCCTGCCGGACCGCCGTGGCATCGCCACCGCCATTGTCCGTGCTTCCAAGGGCGAGCGGGATCCGGCTGTCGCCGACCTGGAGAAGGTGATCACGGACTCCGCCCGAGGCCCGCTCTCGCGGCTGCTCGCGGTGGATGGGCTGATTCACCTGGGCGCTTTCCCCCAGGCGGCCGCTCAGGCCCGCGCGCTGATGATGCAGGCCGAGAAGGACAAGGACATCCACCTCGCGATCGATCTCGCCGCGCGGCTGGAGCACGTCTTCAAGGCCACCGGGGACCGCGCTTCGCTGCAGGCGCTCACCCAGGAGGCGGCCCGCCTCAACGCCATGCACGACGAGATGCACCCGGGCCACCGGCACCGGCACAAGTAGTGGCCTGGGAGTGAGTCCGGGGGCGCGGTAACCCTCACCCCGTCCCTCTCCCGAAGGGAGAGGGGCAGGGGGCTACTCGGTGTCTGTTCCCGTGGGTGCTAGCCCTGGAGCGCCCTGTTCCTCGGGGGGCGCCGTGTCCGGCTTGGCGCCCCGCTTCAGCGAGACCCAGAGCACGCTCGGCACTCCCTCGAGCACCTCGTGGCAGGGCACGATCGCCCCCACCGTGGTGTAGCGGATTGCCCCCGTCTTCGTGGACGTGTGCTTGAGGGCATACGCCTTCGCGCGGGGCAGGAACCACTCGCGCACGTCCTTTAGCGGCAGCACGTGCAGCTCCGCCTGGCTGAGGAACACGTACAGCATCAGGTCCGCGCCGCTATAAAGGAAGCAGCCCGGGGTGTCCTTCTCCACGTTGGACACCAGCTCGAACCAGTAGCGCCGCCGCCCCTGCCGGTCACCTTTGACCTCGATGCCGCGCACCTCGCCCGAGGGCAGCTCCCACAGCAGGTCCACGCCCCGGTGCTGGAAGCGCGGATCCAGTGACACGTCATGGATCCGCGAGCCGGGCGCCGTCTCCAGCATCCAGGCGCGGGCGTGCCGTACGGCCCGGTCGGCCGCACCCTGCACGCCCCTCATGCTGTAGCTACGCACCATTGCCTAGCGGCGCAGTTCCACGCCCGTGGCCACCAGCTGCACCTCGCGCGGCTTGCCGTCGCTGCCACGCGGGACGATGGCGCCCTCGCCCTCGTAGTGCTTGGCGCGGTTCTCGCTCAGCTCCGCCACCTGCACCATGCCCTCCACGCGCGCCTGCGAGCCCGCCGAGTCCAGCGGCACGAAGAAGCCGTAGTCCTTGAACGTCACCCGCACGCCCGGGGCCTTGGCGTCCGTGCCGGTGGCCAGCTCCATCCAGCAGCCCTTCTTCTCGCACGCCTTGCGCACCTGGCCCTCGACGAGCACCGTCTTGCCGCTGTGCTCCTGGGGCTTGGCGAGCAGGTCCGCCAGCTTCACCGCCGGGGCGCCCTTGAGCGCCTCGCCGCGGGTGAGCGTCCAGCCCGCGCCAGACTGGGGAGCAGACGCCTGCGTGGGCGGCGGCGGGTGGTGGCAGTCCGCCTCGTGCTTCTCGTGCTTCTCATGCTTGGCGGCGGGCTGCGCCTTGGTGGCGGTGGCGGGCTCGCCAGCGAGCGCCACCAGGGGAACGGCAACCAGCATCATCACGGCAGAACGGAGCGTCTTCATACCCTGGCGCATAGCCCAAAACTCTTTGGCCGGGCAAGGCACAGGCACCTACCCGTCCACTCCGCCACACGTCCGCGTTACACTGGGG
>DASVVJ010001020.1:0-4968 GCA_036389955.1 Myxococcaceae bacterium | reverse complement strand
GGGGTTGAGATCGATGCAGCCCAGGTTCACGACCCAGAGCAGTGCGGCCAGATCATCAATCACTGGAAAGTCGATCACGTTGCCCGAAGCGTGGGAGATGGCGCAGGTGCGCACCCACGCGGGGCGCGGATCAGGGGCGCGCTTCATGAAGAAAAACTCGCCGAAGGCCCCGTTGGGGTAGCGCTTCATGACCATCGCCCTACCTTGCAGGTGGGGAAGGAGCACGGGAGCCAACTGGGCGTAATAACGGAGCAAGTCGCCCTTGGTGATGCCCAGATCGGGCCAGAAGGGCTTCTCCAGGTGGGTGAGGCGAAGCTCCCGATCGCCGAGCTTCACGTGGCGATCGCCGCTCGCGCCCTCATCGAAGATGGCCTGCGCCTGAGCGTTCATGCCAGAAAGGTATGAACCGGATCCGAAGCGCGGCAGACCCGAGATTCAGGGGCCCGATCGGAAAGCGGGCGGACAGCCGAGCCCCAGCGGTCAAGCCGCTACTTCCGCCCCCGCGGGCCCACGGCGCACCAGGGCCAACGCGGCGGAGACCACCTCGGGGCCGGCGCCAGGCTTGTGCACGTTCTCGCTCAGATGCCGGCGCCAGGCGCGGGCGCCGGGCAGCCCCTGGAAGAGCCCCAGCATGTGCCGGGTGATGGCGCTCAGCGGCGCGCCCTGCTTCAGCCGCTCCTCGATGTAGGGCAGCATCGCTTCGACCACGGCGTGGCGCTCGGGAGGCGCCTCGGTGGCGCCAAAGAAGCGCCGGTCCGCCTCGGCGAGGATGTACGGGTTCTCGTACGCGGCCCGGCCGATCATCACCCCATCCACGTGACGCAGCTGCTCGGCGGCGGCGTCCAGGGTGCGGATGCCTCCGTTGATGCTGATGTCCAGGTGGGGAAACTCGGCCTTGAGCCGGTGCACCAGCTCGTAGCGCAGCGGCGGAACGTCCCGGTTCTCCTTGGGGCTGAGCCCCTGCAGCCACGCCTTGCGCGCGTGCACGATGAAGCGCGTGCAGCCCGCCGCGGAGATTTCACGCACGAAGCGCTCCAGCGTCGGCCACTCCTCCATCTCGTCGATGGCGATGCGCGACTTGACCGTCACCGGGATGCGCACCGCCTCGCGCATGGCCCCCACCAGCCGCGCGACGAGCTCCGGCTCCGCCATCAGACAGGCGCCAAAGCGGCCCGACTGCACGCGGTCACTGGGGCAGCCACAGTTGAGGTTGATCTCGTCATAGCCCCACTGTTCGCCTATGCGAGCCGCCTCGGCGAGCTGCGCCGGCTCCGAGCCTCCCAGTTGCAGGGCCACCGGGTGCTCCGCGGTCGAGAAGCCCAGCAGCCGCTCACGGTCTCCGTGAATCACGGCGCCCGTGGTCAGCATCTCGGTGTAGAGCAGGGTGCGCCGGCTGATCTGACGGTGGAAGAACCGGCAGTTCCGGTCCGTCCAGTCCATCATCGGCGCCACACTCAGTGGCATGGGGTAGGACAGCATCATGAGAGAACCCAGGGGAACCTCCCGGCAAATCCTGACGGCCGGGAACCTCCCATGGGTATGCATCTACCCTGCTTTCCCCCTTCCGCGCACCCCCTTCTTGTCTCCCGGCAGACCAGCCGGCCGAGCGAGGGGCCGCCCCGTTTCAACCCAGCACGGTGAGGCAGCCAACACGACCTGTCAGGTCGTGCGAAAAACCAGGACTGGCAGAGCAGGACGCCTGTCAGACAAGCAAGCTACAACGGGCCGCTGTATGGGTCGCATGAAGCCACGTCCACCGATGGATCTGCCCACCGGCTCCGAGGCCGAGCAGTCCCTCTTCGAGGAGCGTGCCGCCATCCGCGAGTTCCTGGGCGGCCTGCCGCGGGAAGAGGCCGAGGCCGCCGCGCGCGAGGACGTGCGGCGCATCCTCACGGCCGAGCGCGGGTTCGAAGCCAGGTGGCGCGAGCGCATCAAGTAGGGCCCGAGCCTCAACCCCCGCCCAAGCCCTCTCAGGCGGCCCGGCGGACCGGCTGGGCCACCGGAGCACCGCGCTCCTCCTCCGTCTCCACCTGCGCCGCGCCGAGCACCTCCTCCGCCAGAGCCGTGGTGTCACGCTGCTCCGGGTGGAAGCCCGGGCGGAAGTACTCCACGAAGAGGCTCGCGGCGCGCGCCGCCATGCGGTTCTTCCCGAAGAGTAGCTCGCGCAGGTCCCCCCACGTGCGCCGCTGGCCCAGCACTCCATCCTGACGCAGCAGCAGCCCCATGCCCGCGGCGATGAAGCCCACCACCACCAGAGCGCCCAGCACCGCGCCCAGCAGCCGCAGCAGCACCGAGCCACTGGTGCGCCGCAGCAGCTCGAACGCCAGCGACTTGTGCTCGAGCTCCTCGGCCGCATGCCACTCCCACATCGCCTTCATCTCCGGCTCGGCGCCCTGCAGCATACGGCCCGAGAGGACCACCTCCGCCAGCAGCGCGGTGAGGTGCTCGAAGCCGGCGATCATCGCCACGCTGACGCGCCCTCCCAGCCACTTCTCGAACAGGCCGGAGAAGATGCGCTCGGAGACCGCCAGGTAGCCGTCAATCTCGAAGCCCTGCTCCCGAAGCCGGGCCAGGTACTTGGCGTGCACATGGGCGTGGGTGGACTCCTGGCCGATGAAGCCGCGCACCTGCACCTTGAACGCCGCGTCCTCCAGGTAGGGCAGCCGCGAGCGCATCACCCGCCCCATGAAGTCCTCGAACGACACCACGAACAGGTTGATGGCGTTGAAGAAGTGGGTGCGCACCGGGTTGCCAGCCAGCCAGTGCCGGGAAACGGAGTGGAAGGAGAACGCCGTGCGGCGGGGCCGCACATGGTCCGGCTCGAGGGGCCGACGCTCGAAGAACGGGGTCTGCCGGGCTGCAGCCTCAAGGGGCAGCGGGTGGGCGGACGCAAGCGGCGGACGGACGGTACGGACGAGATTCATGGTGGTTCCCCTCGAACAGGAGGAACTATGCCCGCCGGGTCTGACAATCCGCCGGGTAGCGCCCGGAGGCCCCTTCGGAGAGACCCCGGGACGTCGGATTCAGCTCGAGCTCCTCGGGGAAGAACAGGTCCATGCCCACGCCGGGCACGAGCACCTGGATGAGCGGATCCTCGGGGTATTGCCCGCGCGGATCATCGAACACCAGGGCCACCACCACGCCTGTGCACCCGAGGAACCGGGAGCCGCGGGAATCATCCTCGGGAACGCTGATGATCTTCACCGGCTCGCCGATGCGCACGGGAGCGCCTTCGACGTCCACCGACACGATGAGAGAGGGATCCTGGCTCATGGCGCGAACGACCGGGGCTTGAGGAACCTGGACACGACCACTTCCACCAGAGCGATGAGCGCCCACGCCGTCAGGTGGTAGCCAGCAACGTGCCGCCAGTCCTGCGAGCACGCGAGTTCTCCCACCAGGGCTCCGCTGGTGCCCACGGCCAGGCCGGCAATCAGGGCGCGCGCGGGACGGAAGACGGCGGCCCGCAGCGCGAGCACCGAGACGATGAGCGGCCCGATTCCCACGGCGAAGTGACTGGCCGTGCAGACCCACGCGGGAATCGAGGGCGGCACGGAGGACTCGCCCCGTGCGAAGACGAGCGTGGCGGCGCTGGCCACCGCCAGCAGGCTGCCCACCAGCCGCAGCCACCGGCCCCGAGGTGACAGCGCGCTCCAGGCGCACACCGCCGAGGTGAGCCACAGCAGCCCAAAGAGGGGCGCGCGTTGCAGCAGCACCTCCCACGTCATCTGCTTCTGGGCGAGCAGCACCGCGGCCACCAGCCCCACCACGGCCACCGAGGACGAGAACACCCATACCGCCTGGGTGCGCCAGCGCCGCACGGGCTGCTTGAGCGCCAGTTCCTGCCGGGCGGCGGCGAGCGCCCGCTCGAGGGAGCCGCTGTTGGAAGGAGGCTCGCGCAGGAGCAGGCTGTCGAGAGAGGACGGTGGCATCAGACTTCCTCCAGCGCGCCCAGCAGTTCCCGGAGCTTCTCGTAGCCCCGGTGGGCCCGGAGCCGGGCCGCGCCCGCGCTGATTCCCCGCATCGAGGCAATCTCCTCGAACGACCAGCCCTCGACCTTGCTGAGGAGCACGGCCTCGCGCTGCTCGGGGGCAATCTGCTGCAGTGCATCCACCAGGTGCTTGCGGATACCAGGGTCGCCCACGCCGGGAGCCACGGTGGCCTCGGCGGTGGAGGCTCCACTCGAGTAGGCATCGACGTGCCGCTGGTGGCGCAGCGCGTCCCGGGCCGCGTTCGCCGCGATGGTGAGCACCCAGGAGCTGAAGCGGGTGCCGGGCTCATAGCGGCCGCGGGCGCGAATCACGGACAGGAAGGTCTGCTGCAGCAGATCCTCCGCCAGTGGGCCATCGCGCACCATGCGCGCGAGGAAACCCTGCACCCGGCCGGCATAGCGGCCGAAGAGGGTTTCGAACGCGGCCTGGTCACCTTGGCAGAAACGTTCCATGAGCTCTTCGTCCGTCGGGCTCCCCATCCTCTTCCTCGCGTACGGGCCGGCCCGGAAAACGTTTCCGTGCGCTGCACAGAAATGGCGCCAGAGCGCGCAAAGTAGCGGAAATGCTGGGGAATCTCGCTACTCTGCGCGCGAATGAACGCCCACCGTGCCGCCCTGGCCGCGCTGCTGGCCGCCCTGGTGCCCTACGCCGTGCTGCTGGTGGGCCTGCCCGCGTCGGGAGACCAGGACGCCGCCATTCACGCCATCTACAGCCGGTGGCCGCTGGACCCGAACCCCGCGCCCTTTCCGTACCGGGTGCTGACGGTGTGGTCCCGGCCCATCTTCGCGCTGGCCTACGCGCTGCCGGGCCAGCTTGGCTTCACCGCGATGCGGGTCTTCACGGTGGCCGTCTGCGCGGTGACGGGCTGGCTGGTGTACCTGCTGGCGCGGCGGCTGAAGCTGCCCCACCCGTGGCTGGCGGTGCCGCTGACGCTGCTCCAGCCGGTGATGCTCCAGGTGGGCATGGATGTGATGAC
>DASVVJ010001019.1:0-4777 GCA_036389955.1 Myxococcaceae bacterium | reverse complement strand
TGGTGGATCCGTCCAACGCCAACCCGTCCGTCGTGGCCGCCAACCGCCGCGTCATCGAGAAGGCGAAGGCGAAGAACATCAAAGTCCTGGCGACGCTGCCGGCGCGCTACTGCGACGCGGACAATAACCAGGCGCAGGTCGACGCGTTCACCACGGCGTACAAGAACGACGTCATCGCGCGGGTCAACGACACCTTCTCGGGCTCGGCGGCGGTGGATGCGTTCGAGTTCGGCAACGAGCCGAACGTGCTGGACACGGGCTGCCCGGACGGCGTGAGCCGCTTCCGCGTGGCGCCCAACGCCTTCGCGTGGCTGCTGCGCAGCATGTGGCAGTGGAAGACGAGCAACAGCCGCCCGGAGCTGGTCGTCAGCGGCGGCCTGTTCAACACGTACACCACCGAGCCGTACTGGTCTGGCCTGTTCTCGTCGGCGGCCTTCACGGGCTTCCCGGGCACGCGGCCGTTCGACTACTTCGGCATTCACCCGTACAACAACGATTACATCGACAAGCCCTGCATCGACGCTGAGCTCACCACCTGCTTCTACAACTGGAAGGTGAAGACGAACTCGGGCCTGAAGGCGGTGGCCAACCGGGTCAACCAGGCCACGGGCACCACCGGCTCGAAGCTGTTCGCCACCGAGTTCGGCTTCCAGCTGGCCATCTGCAACACCGACAACTGCGTGCTCAACACGTTCCAGCAGGCGGCGGGCTACCACGCGGCGGGTGAGGCGCTGGTGAACAGCGCCGTGACGCCGCTGGCCATCTGGAACGGTTACCGCGACGAGGGCACGGATCGCTTCGGCGTGCGCGGGCAGTGGGACGCGCAGAACAATACGTACACGCCGCGCGTGGCGACGTGGAACAAGTTCTACAGCCTGGCGGGCGGCATGGGGAACACCCGGCCCGAGGCCTGCTGGGCCACGGGCAGCTTCTTCCCGCTGAACTTCGAGAGCAGCGACGCCCGCCGCACGACGCGCACCTATGAATGGGTGTGGGCCTACCGCGGTGAGTGCGCTCCGGCCGAGCGCGCGATGGGCTTGTCCAAGTCGCCGGCGACGGGCGGCCCGCGCACGCTGCTCTGCTACAAGGATCCGCTGGATGGCGAGAAGTACACGCACATCCACCCCTTCCCGGACCCGTATGACCCGAATGGCCCGGACACGGATCCGAGCGACAACTGCGCGGTGATCGATGTGCAGGCGGGCTCCGGCCACCTGCCGGCCGGCTCGCCGGCTCCGGCGGACTGGGATCCGGGTAACTACAAGGCCACCTGCGGCCCGGGCCGGTACGTGGCGGCCCTCGCCAACTCGACGACGACCCGTAAGCTCACCCACGTGCTCTGCTGCACGGCGCCGGTGAACCAGACGGCTGTCTCGGCTCAGTGCAGCACGGTCAACTTCGGCACCCGCGAGTCGACCGTGTCGGGCGACTGGGATTCGGGCGCCGAAAAGGCCGAGTGCGGCGTGAACCGCTACATGGCGGGCGTCAGCGTCACGCCGACGGGCAATCCGAACGCCCTGCTCTGCTGCAACCAGTAGTGGACCAGGCAGTTCCTCAGGTCGAGGTCGCCGTCGTTGGCACCGGGTTCTCCGGGCTGGCGACGGCGATCTTGTTGAAACAGGCGGGCATCTCGTCCTTCGTGCTGCTGGAGAAGGCAGGCGAGGTGGGCGGCACCTGGCGCGAGAACACCTATCCGGGGGCGGCGTGTGACGTGCCCTCGCACCTTTACTCGTTCTCGTTCGAGCCGAACCCCGCCTGGAGCCACGCGTTCTCGCCGCAGCCGGAGATTCTCGAGTACCTGCGGCACTGCGCGCGCAAGTACGAGCTGCTGCCGTACATCCGGTTTCACACCCGGGTAGTGGGCGCGGAGTTCGACGAGGCCCGTGGGGTGTGGCGGGTGCGGACGCAGAGCGGGCCGGGGGTCGAGGCCCGGGTGCTGGTGCTGGGCAATGGCGCGCTGCACCTGCCCACGCTGCCGGACATTCCCGGGCGCGAGCGCTTCCAGGGCCTGGCGTTCCACTCGGCGCAGTGGCGGCACGACGTGGACCTGACGGGCAAGACGGTGGCGGTGGTCGGCACGGGCGCCAGCGCGATCCAGTTCGTGCCCCAGCTCGCCAAGCAGGTGGGCCGGCTCTACCTCTTCCAGCGCAACCCGCCGTGGATCCTGCCCCGGTTCGACAAGGCCTTTGGCCCTCGGTGGCACCGGCGTTTCGCGCGCGTGCCGCTGCTGCGCAGGCTCTACCGGGCCGCGCTGTACTGGAACAGCGAGTGGCACGTACTGTTGTTCCTGAAGGTGTCGTGGCTCACGCGGCTCGTCGAGTGGGTCTCCCGGCGCCACCTGGCCAAGAGCGTGGCGGATCCGCGGCTGCGCGAGCAGCTCACCCCGCGCTACCGGCTGGGGTGCAAGCGGGTGCTGCTGTCGAGTGACTATTACCCCGCGGTGCAGCGGCCGAACGTGGAGCTGGTCACCGAGGGCATCGAGTCGATCGGCCCTCGGGGCGTGCGCACCCGGGATGGGGTGGAGCGCGAGGTGGACGCCATCGTCTACGGCACCGGCTTCGATGTGGCGCGCTACATGGCGCCGCTGCACATCGTGGGCCGGCAGGGCCGGGTGCTGAACGAGCTGTGGCACGAGGCCCCTCGCTCCTACCTGGGCATCACCGTGAGCGGGTTTCCGAATCTGTTCATGCTCATGGGGCCGAACACGGGGCTGGGGCACAACTCGATGATCTTCATGATCGAGGCCCAGGTGCGTTACGCCGTGCAGTGCATTCAGGCGCTGCGTTCGCAGGATCTGCGGTGGCTCGACGTGCGGCCCGAGGTGCAGGACGCGTTCAACGACTCGCTGCGCGAGAAGCTGGGCCAGACGGTATGGCAGAGCGGCGGGTGCCGGAGCTGGTACCAGAGCGCCTCGGGCCAGAACGGCGCCATCTGGCCCGGCTCCACCCTGGATTACTGGCTGCGCACCCGCCAGCTCCACCTGGGCGACTACACCGTGCGGTTCTGAGCACGGGCCCCTTGTCAGGCGCAGGTCAGTCCTTTCGTGTATAAATGACACTAACCCTGCTGAAGGGCTAGGCGGGGTGTCATCGAAGAGGACTGGAAGCCATGTCGCTGACCGGGATTGCGAAGGAGACAGTGAGGATTGTGGAGCAGGGAGCGTACGTGGCTCCCTCTGGGAAGACGGTCTCCCTGCGCGGGGCGGTGGAGCGCGCGGTGCAGGGCACGGTGCTGTACCGGCCGGCGGACTTCGCCCAGCTGGAGGTGCCCGCCGCGCCCGGGGGGCCGATGCGGGTCGAGGTGACGCCGGAGAAGACGGGGGACGCGTCGCGCCGTCTCATCGAGAAAGAGGGTGTGGAGCGGGTGCTCGCGCTCAACTTCGCCTCCGCGCGCAACCCGGGGGGCGGCTTCCTCGGGGGCGCGAAGGCCCAGGAGGAGGACCTGGCGCGATGCTCAGCGCTCTATGCGTGCCTGATCACCCAGCGCGACTACTACGACGTTAACCGCGCCGAGTCCTCGCTGCTCTACACCGACCACATCATCTACTCGCCCGGGGTGCCGTTCTTCCGGAACGAGCAGCTGGAGCTGCTCGAGCAGCCCTTTCACGTCTCGCTCATCACCGCGCCGGCCCCGAACGCCGGACAGATGCTCCGCAGAGAGCCCACGGCGGGGCCTCGCATCCGCGAGGTGCTGCATTCCCGGGCGCTCAAGGTGCTGCGCATCGCCGCGCAGCGCGGCTACCGCACGCTTGTGCTCGGGGCCTGGGGCTGCGGCGCGTTCCGCAATGAGCCCCGGGACGCGGTGGACGCCTTCTCCACGGCGCTGGCGGCGCTGTCCGGTGCCTTCGAGCGGGTGGTGTTCGCGGTGTACGAGCGCAACGGGGATGGACCCAACCTGAAGGCGTTCCGCGAGCGCTTCGGCTGACGAGCAACCAGGGAAGCTGGCTCCGGGAGCAAACCGCACGGAGGCCGTGGGGCTGACTGGTACGCTCCGGGGTCATGTTCACGGCCACCGGGGTGCTGGTTCTTCTGATGACGTTGGGTGCCCAGCCTGGGTCCGGGATGGAGCGCCTGGATCCTCCGGCGGGCCCCGGGGCCATGGCGCCGAACCTGGTGGCCTCCGGGCCGGATGAGCTGCTGCTGTCGTGGCTGGAGCCGGAGCAGGGCGCGGCCGGCAAGCCTCAGGCGCACCAACTGCGCTTCTCACGCTGGAAGGCAGGCACCTGGAGCCCCGCGGTCACCCTCGCGCGGGGTGAGGGGCTGGTGGCCAACTGGGCGGACTTTCCTTCCCTGGTGCGTGGCCCGAAGGGCTCCCTGGTGGCGCACTGGGCCGAGCGCTCGGGGACGAGCCCTTACGCGTACGACGTCATCCTCGGCCGCTCCGCCGGAGACGGGAAGAGCTGGCAGCGGCTGGGACCCGCGCATGATGACAAGACCCAGACCGAGCACGGCTTCGTCTCGTTGCTGGGGGAGGCAGCCGGGGTGCGCGCCTTCTGGCTCGATGGGCGCGAGACGGCGGGCGCGGAGGGCCATGAAGATCACGGCGCGGGAGCGATGACGCTGCGGACCGCCGTGCTGGGCAAGGGCCTGACGGGCGCGGAGGTGCTCGACAGCCGGGTCTGTGACTGCTGTGGCACTTCGGCGGCGATGACCTCCGGGGGCCCCGTGGTGGTTTACCGGAACCGTGACGAGGGCGAGGTGCGGGACATCTTCATCCTCCGCCGCACGAAGCAGGGCTGGAGCCAGCCACGCGCGGTGCATGCCGACGGCTGGAAGGT
>DASVVJ010001018.1:0-3855 GCA_036389955.1 Myxococcaceae bacterium | reverse complement strand
CGCCAAGAAGCTGCTGCCGGTCGTGGTACCGCTGGCCGCCGTCGTGCTCATCGTCCGCGCCGCGCGCGACTGAGCCCCTGGACATGAATGGTGCTCACCCCACCCTCTCCCCTCGGGAGAGGGCCGGGGTGAGGGTTCCGTGCAACCTCCATTCAGATGAGCGCGGTGTGCTCCAGGTTGCCCAGGGCGAGCGAGGAGCGCGTGTCCAGGGACTCGACCTGCTGTTGGTGCAGCGCGTTCCGGCGGAACACGCCCGTGTCGAAAACGAGCAGGGCCAGGCCGTGAAGAAGGAACGAGGTGCCCGCGCCTTCTCGCCACGCGGCAGGGCCACGCTTTCCCCAGAGCAGCGCGGTCCCGATCGCCATCGAGACCACATCGAGCCCCAGGCCCACGCCGAGCATGCGCTGGAGCACTCTGCCGCGGCGCACCGTGGTGCTGGGGCCGAGCCTTGGGAGCTTCTGTGCCTTCACGGCGCCTGCCCCGGCCATCACGGTACCGAGGACGAAGAGGTGCACGCTGGTGGCGGCCTGGAAGAAGGCTCGCAGGCGCACGCGTCCGGCGGCTCTCGCGCCAATCCCACCCACCACGGCTCCCAGCGCGCACGCCGAGCCGAGGACCGTCAGCACCCGGGCGTTCTCACTGAGCCGTTGGGCGTTGAGCCTGCTCAGCTCGGGTGAGGGCGGTAGCTCACCCAGAGAGGGAGCCGTTGGCGTCAGCAGATCAGAGGAGGGCGGGGACAGGCGCATGGGCGAGTTCTCCGTGAGCAGGACTCCCGTGAAGAATGTGCACGCTCAGTGCACGGAGGCATGGAACTTCAGCAGGGGCTTACCTTCAGGGCAGCCGAGCGGCCGAGCTACGGATGAGGCAGGGGAGATTCCGGCCTCAGCGCATGCTGCTGACCGAGGTTGGGGGGCCCAGATGGAGCGGATCCCAGATGTATTCCTCGGTGGGGGTCAGCTTCATGTTCGTGAAGGCGTGCCGCTGGATGAACTCGGCGAAGCGCTCGGAGACGACGATGCGTCCCTGAAGGCCACGGGGACGGAACACGTCCTCGCCCTGCCAGGTGCCAGGCTCCAGGGTGAAGCCGTGGAAGGAGTCGAGTTCAATGAAGCGGCACTCAGGGCATACAGCTGTCCTGCTCGCATAGCGGAAGTGGCTCAGCCCTTCATCCACGGCCCCGGGGCCGAAGCGCGCGGTGACGGCGAAGTAGCGGGGAACAGAGGGGGCCTGGAACTTCTTGCGCTTCTTGCGCACGCCTAGCACCTCGACCGGATGGAAGCCGAGAAGGCCGGTCAGTCCTTCTGCCCGGAAGGCCTCGGCCAGACGTTCGGAGACGAGGAAGTCGTAGCCAGAGGCTTCTACGAAGTCACCGAACTTTCCCCCATGCAGCTCCAAGTGGCCCCGGTAAGGAGGGAGCCACGTGCGCATGCCAATGATGTCACCGCACTTTGGACAGCGGGGAGCTGCGCCGGTGTGAGTGGGCTCTTTGCTGCTGAACTTGGTGTCGTAGGGTCCAAATACGTCATCGTCCAGGACGAAAAAGCGCGAAGGAGAGGAAGTCTCAGAAGCCATTCGGGAACCTCTTGCGCATCTTCGGGCGATTGTAGACCTCACGAAGAAACTTCATGAATTGCTCGGGCGTTGCCTTGGGCCGGTCAGTGAGCCACTGGATGACCTCCTCGTCGACCTCGCGGTGCCATTTCTGGTAGCCGCAGTGCGACTCCTTGTCCTTTGCCCTGGTCTTGAAGCGCTCGTCCCGAGGCTCGTACCGTCCACGCAGAATCTCGTGTTTTTCCAGTTCCCTGGCGATGGGCCGGGAGATGATGTGGTGCTCCTGACCATTGCAGTCGGGAGGCTTGCCCGATGCTTCATCCTCTGAGGAGGAGACTTCAGAGTTTTGTTGGTCTCCGCCCTCTTCTTCCGCGGCCTTTTGTGCCGCCAGTCTCAGCGCCGACCTCGCAAGCTCAGCCCGGAGTTCGGCGGCGAGCCCAGGGTTGACCTCCGCCAACGCGTCGCACGCGGAAAGCCTGCCTTGCTTGCAGAAGGACACCAGGGTGGTCTCCCCTGGAACCGCAGGAGCCTGGGCAGTGACCAGAAGAAGCAGGAGAGGGAGCATCTCCCTCCTCTACAGCAGCCGAGCGAGCTCCGTCACATGCGCGTCCTGCTCACCGGCCTGGGCAATCGCCTCCGCCAGCCGTTGCACGTAGTCGCGGTTCGAGCCGCTCGGCCCATGCGCCGTGCGCACCACTGCGGCGATCTCCTCCACCGAGGCCGGTCCCGCGTAGTGCGGGTTGGTGGGGCCCGCCAGGTACACCAGGGCCTCGGGTATCGGCAGCTCGCGCGTCTCCAGCCGCAGCATGTGCCGCTCGTAGCCACCCTGCTCGCGGAAATCCAGGTGCGTGAGCACCTCTTCCACGCGCTCGGGCGCAATCCGGTACGCCATGCCCCAGCAGCGCGCCCCGGGCTCGGGCACCAGCGTCACCACCCGCCCGGGCGCCTCCGGCACGCCCCGGTGGTCCGTCGAGCCCTGCCAGAAGCGCCGCGCCCAGCCGCTCAGCCACGCCTCCCGGCGCTCCTCGTAAGCGAACGAGGGCCGGAAGATCAGCGAGCCGTAGCCGAAGATCCACATCCGCGCCCGGCCTCCGTCAGATCTTCACTTCGATGACGGCCTTCTTGCGCAGCTCCTGCACGTACTGATCGACGAACTTCTCCGTCTTCTGCTGCCGCAGCTGCAGCTCGAGCTTGGAGCGCATCTCCTCGTACGGGGTGACGCCGATGGCCCGCCGCTCCTCCACCTTCAGCACGTGCCAGCCGAAGTTGGTGCGGATGGGGTTGCTCACCTCGCCCACCTTCAACGAGAACGCCGCCTGCTCGAACGCGGCCACCATCACCCCGCGCCGGAAGAAGCCCAGGTCGCCGCCGTCTTCCTTGCTCGGGCCCTCGCTGCGCGCGCGCGCCAGCGCCTCGAAGTTCATCCCCGGCCGCCGCGCCTCCTCGGCAATGGCCTCCGCCTTCTTGCGAGCCTCCTCCACCTGCTCCGGCGTCGCCTTCGGATCCACCGTCACCAGGATGTGGCGCGCGTGCACCTCGAACTCCTCACCCTCCAGCTTCGAGTACTGCGCGTACGCCGCCTTCAGGTCCTCCTCCGTCACCTTCACCTTGGTCGACACCTTCATCTGCATCAGCCGCGAGCGGGCGATCTGCTTGCTCAAGAACTCGCGGTAGCTCTTCATCGTGTAGCCCTCGCGAGACAGCAGCTGCTCGAACTGCGCCGGATCGCTGATGCCGTTCTGCTTCTGCACGTCCGCCATCGCCTCGTCGACCTCGGTCGCCGTCACGCCCAGCCCCAGCTCGCGCACCTCCGCGTCGATGAGCTTGTCGGCGATCAGCGCGTCCAGCGCCTCCTTCATCAGCTGCGCGCGCGCCTCGCTGCGCTTGCGCGCGTCCTTCTCGGAGGCCAGCCGGGCTAGCTCCGGCGCGGCCCGCTGCTGCACCTCGGACAGCGCGATGACGTCGCGGTTCACCACCGCCGCCACCCGATCCACCAGCTCCGCCCGCGCCACCGCGCCGCTCAGGAGCAGCGCCGCCACCATCGTCCCCATCAGCTTCTTCATGTGCTTTCTCTTTCCGTTTCCGTGTCGATGGGACGGCTGCTCACTGCTTCGTCGCCGCCTGCGTGGCGGGCCGTCCGCGGATGGCCTGGAGCGTGGCCTCGTTCACCCAGACCTGGGCCTTGGCCCTCAGCTCCTGCTCGTACCTCTCCTGCGCCTCCGCCCGCCGCAGCGCCAGCAGCTTCGTCTCCACCTGATCCCGCACTTCCGAGAACTCCAGCTTGCGCCCCGACTTCTTCTCCAG
>DASVVJ010001017.1:0-1862 GCA_036389955.1 Myxococcaceae bacterium | reverse complement strand
AGGTGCAGGTGGAGGTGACGTCCGGCAACGACGTGGCGGGCTGCATCATCCAGGCGGCGGAGCGGCACTGCGTGGACATCATCTGCATGGCCACGCGGGGCCGCACAGGCGTGGCGCGGGCGGTGATGGGCTCGGTGGCGCAAGAGGTCATGGCGCGCAGTGACCGCCCGGTGCTGATGGTACGCACGCCCCAGGGGTGAGGCGCGGTTCGTTCACGGTTTGAGGAGCTGGTGCAGGCTCACGTCCAGGTGGCTGCGCACCAGCCCCAGCAGGCTGTCGAGCTCTCCTGCGTCCAGCTTGAGGCGGTCGGCCAGAGCGGTGCGCGTGGTCTCCAGCAGGCGTTCCCGGGCCTGGGCAATCCACCGCGCGGCGGTGGAGCGGGACGTCTGGTACATGGTGCCCACCGAGTCCACGGAGAGGTTGTCCACGTGGTGCAGGCGCAGCAGGTTGCGCTCCTTGGGTGAGAGCGCGGCGAGCGCCTCGCGGAAGGCGTGGCGGAATTCCTCCTGGTAGCGCGAGCGGATGAAGCTGAACTCGGGGTCGCGGCCCACCAGGGCCTCGGCGTCCGCGGGGGCTTCATCGAGCGGGACGTTGCCGGTGGCCTCGCGCTTGAGGTCGATGGCCAGGCGCGTGGCGACGGCGCGGGCCCATTGGGCCAGGGTGCCCCGGCCGGTGAAGGTGGCGATCTTCGGCGGCGAGCTGCCCTCGGGCATCAGCAGGCGCTGGCGCAGGCGCTGCTGGACTTCGGAGACGAAGGCCGCGTCCTCCTTGGGAATCCACTCGCGCACGCGGGACAGGACGTGGGTGTCGAGCGCGGCGAGGGCCGGGGCATCTCCCTGCGCGCAGGCGAAGGCGAGCAGCAATTCATCGACGCGGACGGCGGCGAGGGAGGACTCCGCGTCGCCGGTGGCGGGCAGACGGGCGGCCAGGTGGCGGAGGAAGGCGGCGGGCTCGAAGCGCAGCGAGGGGTGAGCCTGGCGGGCCTGCTCGAGCAGCGTGCTCAGGCGCAGCTCCAGGTGCGGAAGCGCGCGGAAGGCAGGCGCGAGCTTGGGGGGAGCCCCGGAAAGGAACGCCTCGGTCAGTCCCGTCTCTGCGCTCACGGGCCCGACTGTACACCACCGGCATGGAGGCTGAGGCTACCTGCGGTGAAGGGAGACGAACTCGGCGACGAAGTCGAGGTACTTGCGGATGGCCTGTTCATGGTCGCCGTGACAGTCACGCAGGTACTTGGCGGCCCAGCCCTCTGGAGGAAACTCGCCCTTCTCGCGCAGCCATTCACGGAATCGGCCGTACTCGTCGTCAACGGTTCCGTTGCTGACCAGACACGCGTTGTAGCCCGTGATGAAACCCTGCATCAGCTCGACATGGGGCTCACCCAGGTGCATGCCCAGTCGTCCGGCCAGCAGGTCATTGCGCATGCGCAGCAGGTAGTCCAGAAGCGTCATCCGCGGCTGGGGCGGAGCTTGGTCCTGGGAGTTCTCTGAGGGGCTGCTCAAGGGGCGCTCACGATCGTCCAGGTGATGCCTTCAATGGCGTTCAGGCGAGCCAGATAATCGGACAGCTTCATCCCTGCTGGGCCCGTGTAAGCATCGTAGATGAGGTCACCTGCCCGTACCGCCGCGTGGTAGCCCGTCCGGGTCAGCGTCTGAACCTTGCCGCCCGGTGAATCGAACGTGATGTAGTCGTGGTTCGCTTTGGCTCTGAACGCGATGAACTCCGCTGTCTTGCCGAGCTTGGAGTAGGCCTCGTGGAGGATGCGAGCCACCTCCTGGCACTTGCCGACCTCCTGACTCTTGGCGCTGAAGGCGGTCTGAAGGGCACGAAGCCATTCTGGCGCCCGGCTCCCAGCATGAACCTCATAG
>DASVVJ010001016.1:0-16975 GCA_036389955.1 Myxococcaceae bacterium | reverse complement strand
AGCTACACAGGCACTACCCGCAACGGCATCAGCACGTACTCCTACGGGGCCTGGCCGGGCAGCTTCTCTCTCAGCCCGTAGTCGTCACTCCAGCATCCGGAACGAGGGTCGGCACCGGACATGGCCCTCCGGGGGCAGCAGCTCCCGGGGGCCGTGCGGCTCGCTCGAACCCTCCCCCAGAGACCGGGGAACGCAGGCCGCTCGCGCCCGTCGTTCATGGGGCGCTCACTGCCGGAAAGCACCAGGGAGGGTGCGTGGCTGTGGACCTATGAGGTAGGGTCCCTATGCCCCGCCGGTTGCAGGAGAAGCGCGATGACCCATCCCACTCCATCCGATCCACACGCCCCATTCCCCGGCGCCACTGTGGGCCGCTGGCGCGTTCTCGAGCGAGTGGGCTCAGGCAACAACGGCATCATTTACCGCGTGTGCCTCGCCGAGCGGCCAGGGGAGGGAGAGTACGCCCTCAAGATGGCGCGCGAGTCGACGGATCCGCGCTTCGAGCGGGAAGCCGAGTTGCTCTCGCGCCTGGCTCACCCCAACGTGCCGGGCTTGAAAGAGCGCGGCGTGTGGAAGGCCCCGTGGAGAAGTGAGTACCCCTACCTCGTCATGCAGTGGGTGGAGGGAGTGCCGCTCTATGCCTGGGCGGCTCGGCGCGGCCTCACCTCCCGCCAGGCACTGAGGGTGCTCGCGCAGGTGGCGCGCGCGCTGGAGGCCACTCACGCGCTCGGCATACACCGCGATGTGAAGGGGGACAATGTGTATGCGCTGGGGGTGACGGCCTACTTCCTGGTGACGGGGACCTACCCTCCACCGGGGACGGCCCCCGAGCGCTGCCAGGAGGAGAGGCGCGCGGCCGCACCGCGCATGCGGCCCCCCAGCGAACTGGCCACCGTAGCGCCGGAGTTGGAGGCGCTCATCCTTCGCATGCTCTCCAAGAAACCTGAGGCGCGCGGCGCCGCGGGTGAGCTCGCCAACGCCTTGGAGCAGGCCGCGGAAAAAGCCGGACCTGTTGCGGACGAGCGCGTGGTGCCCTCAGGCTCCATGTTGCCCACCGGGCCCGCCGCCCGTTCTGGCCCCACCCGCTGGCACCTGGCTCGCCAAGCCCTGCGCGGAAAGAAGCTGCTGGCTGTGGCTGGCACCCTCGCCGCCGGTGTGTTGGCTGTCGTGGTGCTGCAGCCTCGCCTGAGTCTCGACATCGAGGAGAAGCCTGAGCAGCTCGCCACCCTCGCAGAGGAAGAGGAGGAAGACGCCAGAGTGGACGAGCGCGCGGTGGGCCTGGCGGACGGTGGCGTTGACGAGTCGGTGCTTGCGTCGGCGGAGTCCCGTTTTCCCTACGGGGTCCCTGGCTTCGTGTTGGGAGAACCCATCCCGAAGAAGCCGGACCCAGGGCAGAAGAAGCCCCCATGCAACCCTGCAGATGAACGGGCAATCCATGGCGGTTGTTGGTCCCACGTCAGCAAAAAGCCGCCGTGCGAGGGTTTCTATGAGTACGACGGAAGTTGCTATGCGCCAGTTCAGTCAAGAACGCGCCACCAGCCCACGTCCGAGGAGCCGTGAATATGCGCGCTCTCCTCATCCTCTTCGCGCTCGCCCTCGGGTACGGCTCCCTGCAGCCCGCCCTGGCCAAGGCCCCGCGCGAGTTCGCCCCCGGGGTGCAGATGGCACCGCGTGACCGGCGCCGTGTGCCCGTGTCAGTTCGGGAAGCCGGCGGGCACCTGGTTCTGGATGTGGGCGTTGTAGCCCCAGCAATGCACGGACTCGTCCGGCCGCATGCCACAGCCGAATGAAGCGCCCGCGGTGACGGACACGAAGGGCCCTTCAGAGGGGGCCGGTCCGGGCCACTGGGAGCTAGGCCAGCACTGGACGGAGCCATCGGGGCGCCGGCCGCAGCCATAGTTGCAGCCCATCTCGATCTGGGTGAACGGCCCGGGCAGGACGTTGTTCTGGCCCGCGTTGTTGGAGCCCCAGCACACCGCGTTCCCATCCTCCCGGAGGGCGCAGGAGTTGTTGCAGCTCGAGACCACCTGCGTGAACGTGCCGGTGAGGGTGCTGTTGAGGCTCTCGTAGTTGTGGCCCCAGCAGACCACGGTGCCATCCATCCGCAGGCCGCAGGTATGGTCGCCTCCCGCGTCAATCTGCTTGTAGGTCCCGGGGATGACCGCCTGCTGGCCGTAGTAGTTGCTGCCCCAGCACCGCACGGTGCCATCCGGACGCAGCGCACAGCCGTGACTCGTCCCGATGGAGATGGCGGTGAAGAGCTCGGAGGGGGACACCGGCGAGCCGTGTTGCATGTAGCCCCAGCACGTGATGGTGCCGTCCGTCTTCAGGCCACAGGTCTTCTCCTCGCTGGCGGAGAGCTGCGCGAAGGTGATGCCGGCCGGCGCCCTGCTCTGGCCAAAGTCATCGACGCCCCAGCACACCGCCGTGCCATTCCGCTTCACCCCGCAGGTGTGCCGCCGGCCGGAGCTGATGTGGACCCGGGAGGGCAGGTTCAGGGTGCGGCCGATGACAGACCCCACAGGCAAATCCGCCATCTGCCCGTACTCAGAGCTGCCCCAGCACACCACGGAGCCGTCTGCCTTCAGGCCGCAGGTGCTCTCGAAGCCGGAGGCCACCTGGGCGAATGCTCCGGCCGGTGCCGTGCTCTCTCCCTTCTCGTTCATGCCCCAGCAGGCCACGGTGCCATCCGTCCTCACGCCGCAGGTGTGGTCGTCGCCCGCGCTGAGCTGCTTGAAGGCGCCGCTCGGGTGCTGGAGCTGGCCCTGGGCATTGTCCCCCCAGCAGGCCACGGTGGCGTCCGCCTGCAGGCCGCAGGTGTGCATGGCGCCGGAGCTGAGCTGCTTGAAGGCGCCGGCCGGTGCCTCCGTCTGGCCCATCCAGTTCGCCCCCCAGCAGGCCACGCTGCCGTCCGTCTTCACGCCACAGGCGTGCCACAGGCCCGCGCTCACCTGGGTGAAGGCGCCCGTGGGCGGGGTGGCCTGGCCGAAATCGTTGGCGCCCCAGCAGGCCAGGCTGCCATCGGTCTTTACCCCGCAAGTGAAGTTGCCGCCGCCGTTGAGCTGCTTGAAGGTGGCCCCGGCGGGCGCAGTGGCCTGCCCGTGCTCGTTGCTGCCCCAGCAGGTGACAGTGCCGTCCGCCCGAAGGCCGCAGGAGTGATACCAGCCTCCGGTGACCTGGCTCATGTAGCCGCTGGGCGGCACGTTCTGCGCGTACCAGCCGTTGCCCCAGCAGAGGACGGTCTGGTTACGCCCCAGTCCACAGGAGTGGTAGGCGCCCGCGGTGATGATGGGATCCTCCCCCACGGGACCTGAGTCCAGGGCCGCCATGGTGCGCTGGAGCGAGTCCTCGGCAGCCGCGGACGGCTCGGGCTGCGCGGCATCTCCACAGCCCAGCGCCGTCAGCCACCCCAGCGCCGCCACGATTCCCAGAAAACGCCCATGTCCGTGATTCATCGTCGTACTCCCGCCGCGGGTGGCAGCCCTGGATGAAAAGTTCTGCCTGTCAGACGCGAGAGCCTCGGATTGTTACTTCTGGGAGGAAGGGACCTGGAGGTTTCTGGGCTTGCGTGGCACGCCCACGCAGGCGCGTGTTCTCCCCACGCGCCGCGCCGCCGTCAGCCTGTGTAACTGCCGGTGAGGAGGGCTTTGGGGCCGGTCCGAAGCCTGATGCCCCTCGGCACTCCCGTTGCAATGGGGTGCGATGGCTCCAGCGCCGCAGTAGCGCCTGGCCCCTTTCGGCGGAGAGACACATGCAGAGCATCGACGGGTTCAAGGCAGGGCACCGGGAGGGGACGAGCCCCCCGTGCTTTGGGATGGCCCTTGCGCTGGAGCCGGTTGAGCACAGGCGAAGACTTCATCCCGTGAGCCGGGTGATGAACCGCGACTGGGCTGGCCCGTTTCTCGCGCGGCGCAGGAGCTGGCTCATGGCCCAGGCCACGAAACTCTGCCGCAGTGCTAGCGACGCGGAGGATCTCGTGCAGGAGACAAGCCTCCGGTTCATCCAGCGGTACGCGGAGCTGATGAGCCCGCAGAGCGACCGGAGCTGTGAGGCCTGGCTGGCGACCACGCTCACCCACCTCTTCTATGACCAGTGCCGGAGGAGGAAGGTGCAGGCCCAGGGGGTACAGGACCCTCACTTGCTCGAGGAGGCCCTGGTGACGCCAGAGCCCCCTTCGCCAGAGGTCTACGACACGCTCACCGCTGCGCAGTTCGCCGAGGCGCTGGAGCAGGCGCTAAGCCCGAAGATCCGGGCCACCTTCATGCTGCACGCGGCGGGCATGCCGTACCAGGACATCTCTCGCTCCCAAGGCATCCCGGTGGGGACGGTGGCCAAGCGGCTCCATGACGCGCGGGCGAAGCTGCGCGATTTCCTTCAGCGCTATACCCAGTCGGACAGGTGACACGCCGGCCGTGCGCCGGGTGGGATGAGCGCCGGCGTGCCTCACCGTGACCGTGCGCTCAGGGTGTGTAGCTCAACGCGGCGGACGCATAGCTGCCGTTGTCGAGACCTCCCATGATGAGAACCCTGCCGGAGATGAGCGGGATGGCAGTGTGGAGGTAGCGGGTCGACGGCATGCTCCCACCCCAACTCCAGGAGTTGGCGGTTGGGTCGTACACCGCCACGGAGGAATGGAAGGTGGTCTCGTCGTTCTCAGTGTCTGGGTTGTAGACAGTAGGGCCGATTCCCCCCGCGATGAGGAGCTTGCCGGAGGGGAGCAGGGTGGCGGTGTGGTGGGAGCGGGCCCCGAGCACGCTGGGAGAGGTAGTCCAGGTGTTGGCGGACACGTCGTACACCTCTGTGGAGGAGAGCACGCTGCTATTGGAGCCCCCCACGACGAGCACCTTACCGGAGGGGAGCAGGGTGGCGGTGTGGTGCTGGCGGACGGTGGTCATGGGGGTCACGTTGGTCCAGGAGTTGGTGACCGCGTCGTACACCTCCGCGGCGCGGAGGTAGCCGCTGTTACCGTAACCCCCCGTGACGAGCACCTTGTTGAAGGAGGACAGGGCCGTGGCGGTGTGGCTGTAGCGGGCCGTGGTCATGGTGCCCGCGGAGGACCAGGAGTTGGTGACCGGATCGTACAGCTCCGCGGAGAGGAGGTTGCCGCTACTGCCCTGGCCCCCCGCGACGAGCACCTTGCCGGAGGGCAGCAGGGTGGCGGTGTGGTACTGGCGGGCGGTGGTCATGGGGCTCACGGCGGACCAGGAGTTGGTGGCCGGGTCGTACACCTCCGCGGAGTTGAGAAAGCCGGGGGTAGCGTTGCCCCCCGTGACGAGCACCTTGCCGGAGGGCAGCAGGGTGGCGGTGTGGTACCGGCGGGCGGTGGTCATGGTGCCCGCGGCGCTCCAGGAGTTGAGGCCCGGGTCGTACTGCTCCGCGTGGAGATTGCCGCCGCTACCGATGCCTCCGGCGACGAGCACCTTGCCAGAGGGCAGCAGGGTGGCGGTGTGGAGTTGGCGGGCCGCGCCCAGGGAGCCCGCGCCCGCCCAGCCCGCAGGGCACGCGGGAAGGCCGGAGAGGGAGAAGGGCTTCGAGGCCGACAGGCCGAAGGCGTTGGTGACGACGGCCGTGACGTAGGTGGAAACTCCCGTCACCGCGCAGGAAGGCGCCGTCCACACCACCTGGCTGGTGGTGGCGGTGTTCTGCGCCGTGCCGAAAGTGCCTCCGATTCCGAGCCAACCAAAGGTCAGGGCGCTGGACTGGTAGTCCATGGCGGTGACGTTGAAGGTCACCGTCTGGCCCGAGGAGGCCGCCGTGGCGGTCTGGTAGTTGTTGGTGAAGGTGGGGGCGAAGCGCTCGGTGGCGGCGGAGGCGATGCAGAGGTTGATCTCGCCCTTGTTCTGCCCTCCGCGGCCGTCTTGAACGGTGACGGTGAGCCGGCAGTTGTTACAGGCGCCGGACGGAATGGAGGACGGCACGAAGGAGGCGGCGCTGGAGGTCGCGTTCGTCCAGGTGCCCGTGCAGGTCGAGGTCCACTGGTAGGACAGGGTATCGCCATTGGCATCCGAGGCGTTGGCGGTGACGGCGGTGGACTGTCCCGCGTCGAGGCGGCTGCGCGTCGCGGAGGCCTTGGACACCACTGGCCAGCTATTGAAGGCGATGGTGTGCGTCGCGCTGCCGAAGCTGGCGCTGGAGACGACGTTGACGGTCAGCGAGAGGGCGACGATCAACCCCTGGGAGTCCGTCGCGGTGAGGGTGAGCGTGTGGATGCCGGTGGAGGAAGGCGCCGTCCAGGTGGTGGAGGTGGCCGAGGGGGTGGCGAAGGCGCCGGCGGTGGCCGTCCACGCCACGGTGACGGTGTCCCCCGCGTTGGGGTCACGCACCGTCGCGTTCAGGGTGATGGAGCTCCCGAGCTGGACCGTGGTGCTGGAGACAATGACGGACTCGATGAGGGGGGCCTCATTGCCGTAGGCAGGAGGGGGAAGGATCTCCTGGAGGGTGATAGCCACGGCGGTGGTCTGATTGGCGGTGATGGTGACGCCCGCCGTCGAGCCCTGGAAAATCTTGGTGCCGCCCGTGTCATAGGCCTCGGCGAGGAAGGTGCGGTTGGTGCCCGCGGGGATGTTGCCGATGAGCCCGCCCCAGGTGCCGTTGGCCTTGGCCAGCTCGACGATGGACGCCGTCATGTCCGTGGCGGAGATGGTCAGCTTGACGCGGGTGACGTCATTGGCGGTGAGTTCCTGCTGGGCGGTGGCAGCGAACTGAACCGAGCCGGTGGGCTGCGCGGAGGGCTCTCCGGTGGGCTCCGAAGTGCAGGCGGCAAGGCAGAGCAGCAGGGCGGCTGCGAGGCAGGGAAGATGTCGAAGGTGCGGCATGAATTCACTTTCGTGTGGGCTGAGGTAAGGCCAGCACGGTGAATGAGCCACGGAGTGGGGAAATGATGCACAAGTCCTTCGCGTGAGCCGTAAGCTATTGGAATCACGGAGCTTCGCAGTGCCGACGTCGCTCGCCCTGCACTGCCCTACTGCTCCGGCATCGTGCCCACGTAACGGGAGGCGGGCCGGATGAGCTTGCCGGTGGCCCGCTGCTCGGCCACGTGCCCGAGCCAGCCCGCGACGCGGCCACAGGCGAAGGCCGTGGAGAACAGCGTTCGATCCAGACCCACCGCGTCGAGCAGCACCGCCGTGTAGAACTCCACGTTGGCGCGCAGCGGGCGATCCGGGTAGCGCTGGCGCAGCAGTTCCTCGGCGGCGCGCTCCACCGCCCGAGCCAGCGCGAGCCGGTCGGTCCGCAGCCCGCCGCGCTCCAGCCGCTCGATGGCGCGCTCCAGTACGGCGGCGCGAGGATCTCTCACGCGGTAGATGCGGTGGCCCATGCCCATGATGCGGCGGCCGGCCTTCAGTTCCCCTTCCAGCCATGATGCCGCGTTCTCCGGCCGGGCGATGGCGTCGAGCATGTCCAGCACGGGCCCCGGCGCCCCTCCATGGAGCGGGCCCTTGAGCGCGCCGATGGCGCCCACCGTGGCGGACACCGCATCCGAGCCCGTCGAGGTGATGACTCGCGCGGTGAACGTAGAGGCATTCAAGCCATGATCGGAGACAGTCACCAGGTACGCATCGAGCCCGGCAGCGCGCTCGGGGTGATGCTCTCCGGTGACCATGCGCAGCAGGTCCGCGCCATGGGACAGCTTGGGATCCGGCCGCACGGGCGCCAGCCCGCGCCTTTTCCGGGCCCACGCGCCCGTGAACACCGCGGCGGCTCCGGTCAGCAGCAAGAACGTCTCCTGCTCAGTGCCCGGCTGGAGGGGCACATGGGCCATCGCGGCCCGCAGCGCGTCCATCCCCTCCTCGGCCGAGAGGGCATCGCCCAATCCCTCCAACAGCCCGAAGGCTCGCAGGCGCGCCTGCCCCAGGGCGGCCTGGAGCGAGGAGGGCAACGGCTGCTGGGCGTACGGCGCCCACAGCCTGGCGCACACCTCCTCGAAGGAGACGGCGCCCGCGAGCGACTCCACATCGCTCCCGGCAATCACCAGCCGTCCGCGCTCGCCATCCACCTCGCTCAGCCGGGTCTCCGCGACGACAACCCCTTCAAGTCCCGCCTGCAGTGCTGCCTCTGTCGTGCTCATGCTCGGGTTCCTCCGGTACGAGGATTAAGCACCGGCCACGAGCCAGGAAACTCGATTCGACAATCGACATGAGTGCGCCCCTGTATGCCAGCGCCTCGCGGTTCGAGCGCCGCTCCGTGCGAGGCGTCGGCTATCAGAGGCACCTGCACGGCGGCTAAGCTCCCGCGGTTACCGTCAACGACCACGAGGCAGGCATGGGGTTTGGTGGAGACCCGGACAGCGTCGACGCGTGGATCCTCGTCTGGCTTCCGGGAGGCCGCATCTTCGCTCGGCCCGATAGAGAGGGACTGCCGCGCCTCCCTCCGCCGCCGGATGAGCTCCGGACCGCGGTGGACAGGGCCAGCCAATTGGAGAACGCGGAGCTGTACGCGCAGGCCCTGACGGCCTGGCAGGAAGCGGACCGCGTCATCCGTTCTGTCGAGACGGGGGGCTTCGTGCCGCTGATGGCCGCGTTGGGCCGTGCGCGGGTGCTGCTGGCATTGGGCCGCGGCTCCGAGGCCCGGGAGACGCTCCAGGAGCACTTCTCGCCGGGCAGGTGCCTGCGCTGGCAGCCCACGCCCATGGCCATGCAGTTGCTCCTCACGCTCACGCGAGCCCATGAGGACCTGGTGCAGGCGGAGCGCTTCTGTGCCGTCGCGCTGATGATTGCCGCGCACCTGCCGGAGGACGCGCCAGAGCTGGAGCTGCTGGCGAGCCTGCGTGACAACCTGACGCAGCGGCTCGCGGAGCAGTCGCCTGAGCAGGCGCTGGCGGTGATGGAGCGGCAGGGCCTGGCGGTGGAGAGCGCCTCGGGTGGGCCGGACCTCTACGGGTTGAGCATCCGCGTGGCGCTGCTGCGCAAGCTGGGCCGGGACCCTGCGGCGCTCTGGTTGCTGACGCAGGTGCTCCAGCAGCTCGACGGTGCGCATCCGGCGCGGGTCTACTTCGAGCGGATGCGTCCCCTGCTGCCTCCAGGGCCTGTCTCCGAGCCGCCGCTGGAGGAGCAGCTCTCGCCCGCGTCGGTGAAGCGCATTCAGGAGGGCGAGCTCGGCCAGCAGCTGATGCAGCTCGTCCACGACGACAACCTGGAGGAGCTGCGCCGGCTGCACGCGGTGGGAGTCTCCCTGGACGCGCCGATGCCGGGCATGGCGACACCGCTCATGGGTGCGTCCCACCTGGGCCGGGTGGAGATCGTCCGTTTCCTGCTTTCGGCCGGGGCGGATGTCCACGCGCGAGACGAGAACTCACGCACGGCGCTGATGCACGCCGCGGACGAAGGCCGGGCTTCTGTCATCCGGCTGCTGGTGGAGCGGGGCGCGGACGTCAACGCGGTCGACGCAGCGCTCCAGACGGCGCTGCACATGGCGGCCTGGCAGGACCACGTGGAGGCCATGCGGGAGCTGCTCCGGGCCGGGGCCCAGGTGAACCTCCGCGACTGCACCCAGCGGACGCCGCTGATGCTGGCGGCCACCGAGGAAGTACCGGAGGCCATCACGCTGCTGTGCGAGGCGGGAGCGGACATCGAGGCGCGGGACTTCCACAGCAATACGGCGCTGATGATGGCGGCGATGGAGGGCAGGATCCGGGTGGCGCAGGTGCTGCTGAAGCGGGGGGCGCTGGCCTCGGTGGCCAACCGCGACGGGCTCACGGCGCTGGACTGGGCTCAGCAGTACCAGCACCAGGACACGGTGCGGCTGCTGAAGCCGCCAGGCTGAGCGCTCCCACTCTCACGCAACCGGTAACCTCGGCGGGCTCGTGCTCTTCGCCCTCTTTGCCGGACGATTCGCTCTGACTCGCCGAGGTGGGGGGCGATTTACTGCGGCTCATCGGAGGTGGGGATGCGCTCTTCCGTAGTGCGGATCGGGGTGTAGCAGTACCCATCGTGCTCGTAGAGGTCTGAATCGCAGGGTGCTGTCTCCGCTCCTTTACCCGCAAACCGCCAGCATCCTCCGTTGATCTCGACTGCTCCCCGCTGGTTACAGGGAGGGCGCTTCTGGTCGTTACGCGGCTTTTCGGGAACCTCTCGTGAGACCTTCCCCTCCGAGCCAGAGACCTGAAACTTTTCGGCTGGAGACACCGAGGCCAACCCATCCTCCCCCACAGCGGTGCCTGCGTCCGGCGTGTCAGGGACTTGCTCTTCGCTGTCCTGCTCCGTGAAAGCCACCTCTTCGCGGTGCACGTCTCGGGGCGGCAGCGCGCACAGCAGCGCCATCACGAGGCAGCCTCCCGCCAGAGCCAGACAGAGCACCCACGTTCGCCACGAGGGCTCGTCAGGCACGGGACCAGCCTCGGGCCGGTCCTTGTGCACCGCGCGGAACACCACGCCGTAGCTGCCTTTGCCCACTTGCTTGCCCACCCTCCACGAACCGACGAGCGAGCCGTATTCAGGCACATGTGAGTCCGGGGAAGTGGGGGCCATCACGATGTCTCCGGTAGGGTTGCCCCTACCCTACCTCATGAGTCGGGCTCGCGCATGTCCCCTCTCACCCCCCACACGGACGTGGCTCAGAAGTAGTAGTTGACCCCAAAGGCCACGTCGTCTCGGTCGTCGTAGCGGCCCGTCGTGCAGGACGCGGCGCTCCCGCTGTGACGGTAAGCGGCGCGCACGGCCTGGAGACTCCCGGAAGGCAGCTTATAGGTCGTCGACAACGTCTGCTCCCCCGAGGCCATGGGAGTCAGGGTGGTGATAAGGACCCAGCGCGGGCTCTTCGCGTCCGAGGCGTGGTAGAGGTCCACGCGGTCCCAGTAGCTCGAAGAGACCCAGGCCTTCACCTCGATCTTCACCGTCCTGCTCTGTGCGATGGGCGTCCCATCGAGCGTGGACACCTTGATGCCGTCCACGGACCCCTCCACGTGGTAGGAGCCATCGGTGCCGTCGGGGCACCAGCCCCCGAGCACGTTCGGCTGGTTCGGCTCGGGCCCCAGGTTCCCGCGTCCACTGACGAGCGTCCCGGTGTCACAGGACGAGCCCACGCCCCAGCACCGGGGCGCCTTCAGGATCGAGTCGTACGACGCCATGACCGGCCCGCCGGTGGGGTTGCTCACCGTCACACTCACGCCAGCCGAGGTGCCCACGTTGCCCGTGGCGTCGAAGGCCTTGCTCGTCAGGACGTAGCTACCATTGACCACGGTGGAGGTGTCCCAGGTGAAGCTGTACGGCGCGGTGGTGTCGGTCCCGAGACGGGTGGTGCCCCGGAAGAACTCGACCCGGACGACGCCTTGGTTGTCCGTTGCTGTGGCGTTGAGGGTGGCGTAGCCACCGACCGTGGCACCGCTCGCGGGCGAGGTGAGCTGTGTGGTGGGCGGCGTGAGGTCGTTGTTCGTGGTGACGCTGATGCCTGCCGAGGTGCCCACATTGCCAGCGGCGTCGTAGGCCCTGCTCGTCAGGACGTAGGTGCCGTTGGCCACGGAGGTGGTGCTCCAGGACATGCCGTACGGCGCGGTGGTGTCGGTCTCCATCAGGGTGTTGTTCCGGTAGAACTCGACCCGGATGACCCCCACGTTGTCCGTTGCCGTGGCGCTGAGGGCGACCACACCACTCACCGTGGCGCCGTTCGCGGGAGAGGTGAACTGCGTGGTGGGTGGCGTGGTGTCGCTGCTCACCACGTCCGTGTAGAGCTCAGCAGTGACGAGGGGCTCCGCATAGGAAGAGCCGCCCACCAGCAGGACCTGGCCGTTGTCGAGCAAAGTCCCCGTGTGGAAACCCCGGGGCGTGAGGTGGTTGTCCATCAAGGCCCAGGCCCCCGTCGCCAGGTTGTACCGCTCGATGCGGGGCTGGTCGGTGCCCGTGGTGCCGCCCGCGGCGAGCACGCTTCCATCCGCCAGGCTCACTCCAGCGAAGTTCGAATGGATCACGTTGAGCTGGCTGGCGTTGGACCACGTCCCCGTGGAGGGATCGAAGAGCTCGGCCATGAGCGGGTAGCTGCCGCTGCTGAACCCGCCGACGATCAGCACCCGGCCGTTGGGAAGCAGGTGGGCGGAGTGCTGGGAGCGCGCGTAGGCCAACGAGCCCGCGGGGCTCCAGGTGCCGCTGGTGGGATCATAGAGTTCCGCGCTGGCAAGCGTGCCGCCTGAGACGTTGCCTCCCACCACCAGCACCTTTCCGCTCGGCAGGACCGTGGCGGTGTGGCTCGTGCGGCCCGTCGAGAGCGAGCCCGTGGTGCTCCAGGTCCCGGTGGCCGGGTCGTACACCTCCGCGCTCGTCAGCGGGCCAGCGCCGGAACCTCCCACGATCAGGGCCCTGCCATCCTGGAGGAGCGAGAGGGTCGGGTACGTGCGCCCGGTGGCGAGCCCGCCCGTGGCGCTCCAGGTGCCCGTGGCCGGGTCATAAACCTCGGCACTGGCGAGGGTCGTGCCGTAGGGGTCCATCGGATTCATGGAGCCCAGACCGGCGGCGACGAGCACCCGCCCATCCTGCAGCCGGACCGCTCCATGGCGCTCACGCGTCGCCAGCATCGGCCCGGTGGCGCTCCAGGTGCCCGTGGCGGGCACGTAGCGCTCGGCGCTCGAGGTCATGGCGGAGAGGCTGCCAGACCTGGTCCACCCGCCCGTCACCAGCACGCTGCCATCCTGAAGCAGCGTCGCTGTGTGCCCCGCCCGTCGCGTCGCCATTGAGCCCGTGGTGGCGAGGAGTGACTGGCCGCGGGTGGCCAGGGAGTCCTCTGGCTCCCAACTTCCGGTGGACCCACATGCGGAGCCTCCCACGGCCACCAGCACTCCCAGCCCCACGACAGCCCAGCGGAATACAGACCTGTTGATACCCACGTCAGCCTCCTCGAGGAATTCTTGCTTTCCTTTAATTCATGTTTTTCCAGAAAGCATCAAAAACCCCGTTAATGGCCGCCCCACCACGCAGGCGGCGGGGGCGAGGTGGGGTGTCGATTTACTGCGGCTCATCGGAGGTGGGGATGCGCTCCGCGGTATCGAGGATAGGGGAGTAGCAGCGCCCCTCGTGCTCGTAGAGGTCTGAATCGCAGGGTGCTTTATCCGCTGCGGTACCAAAGAACCGCCAGCAACCCCCGTTGATCTCGACTGCTCCCCGCTGGTTACAGGGAGGGCGCTTCTGGTCGTTACGCGGCTTTTCGGGAACCTCTCGTGAGACCTTCCCCTCTGAGCCAGAGACCTGAGGCTTTTCGGCTGGCGACACCGAGGCCAGCCCTTCCTCTCCCACTGCGGTGCCTGCATCCGGCGTGTCCGGGACTTGCGGTTCGCTGTCCTGCACCGTGAAGGCCACCTCTTCACGGTGCACGTCTCGGGGCGGCAGCGCGCACAGCAGCGCCAGCACGAGGCAGCCTCCAGCCAGCGCCAGACGGGGCACCCACTTTCTCCACGCGGGCTCGTCAGGCACGGGACCAGCCTCGGGCCGGTCCTTGTGCACCGCGCGAAACACCACGCCGTAGCTGCCTTTGCCCACTTGCTTGCCCACAATCCACGAGCCGACGAGCGAGCCGTATTCAGGCAGATGCGAGTCCGGGGAAGCGGGGGGCATCACGATGTCTCCGGTAGGGTTGCCCCTACCCTACCTCATGAGTGGGGCTCGCGCATGTCCCCTCTCACCGGCGAGCCTCCCGGGCCCTGCTCAGCCGCGGACGCGCCCTCCCGGGATGGGAGCCGAGGCAATGGGCTCACCCTCTCCGGAGACGGGAACCACCTGGGCCGGCTGGCGCAATGCGGCGCGCTCCTCGTCGTTCACCGCCTCGAGCGCCTCGGTGACGGCGGTGAGTTCGTTGCGGATGCGCTCCAGACCCCGCTCGAGCTCCGGCTGCGTGCCGGTGCCTCCCGCGTGATGCACCTGAACCAGTTGGGCAATCACGCCCTCGATGGTCCAGCTCAGCCGGGTCAGCTCCGCATCGAGACGGTCCGCGCTCCGGGCCAGGAGCTGGCGCTGATTGCGCTGCTCGTCAATGGCCGCCGCGGCCCGCCCCAGCGACTCGCGGACCTGCTCGTCCTCGGCGGAGGCAATCCGCTGCTCGAGCGCGGCTCGCGCCGTCTCCAGCCGCGCCATCAGCTCGGGTGACACCTCGCCGCGCAGTCTCCGCTCGCGAGAGAGCAGGTCCCTGCACGTCGAGCGCAGATGAGCCACGGAGTTCTCGGTCGCGCTGAGGAAGCCGCGCAGGGTGGGAGACCCCTTCTGGAGCTCCGCCTGGAGCCGGTCGCACAGCGCCTCGAGCTGCCGCTCGCGCTCGTCCATGGCGGTGTCCACAGCGCTCCGCGGCTCGGCTCTCGGCGCCTGGACGGCCGCAGGCGCCACCGTGCTCGAGGCGCGAAGGTCACCTCCGGCACCCAGGTGCCCTCCCGCGCTCAGCATGGCGTTGCGATGAACGGTGGCGCCCGCACCGACGCTCGCGTCCCGCTGCACCGTCGCGCCACTCTCCACCGTGGCGCCCCAACCGATGACCGCGCCGCTCTCCACCGTGGCGTTGCTCTCGACCGTGGCGCCCATGCGGACCACGGCCCCGGACTTCACCACCGCACCCTCCTTCACGGTGGCGCCCATCTCCACGACGGCGCCTGGCTCGATCCTCGCGGAGGCATGCACGTCCGCTCCCATGCCAATGCGCGCGGTCTGGCGGGGCTCGCCCTCCAGCTTCGCCACCCGGGCGATGGCCCTGCGCACCAGGAAGACCACTCCGGAGGCCAGGCCCAGCGCGCCCGCGGGAATGAACAGCCAGGGCGTCGTCAACGCGCCCACGGCCGCGAAGGAGGCACTCCCGAGGAAGAGCCCCCCACTCACCGTTTCCAGGACGATCTGCGTCTTGAGGCTTCGCCGCTCAGCCCGGCTCACCTGCTGCGGCAAGCGTTCATCCGGTTCACTCACGCGCCGTGTTGTACCCCATTCTGGGCCCGGTGCTTGCACAGGTGGAGTGTCCAAGCCGAGGCCGTGCCCAGCGTGGGCCCGGTCCTCTGGTGAGTGGGCCCGTCATCACCTCCTACGGTGCCGATGGCACGTCGGGTGGTGAGGACGACATCATCTCCAGGGACGAGCGCGCGCTGGCCTCGCGCTGATCCCCTCCTCACCGCGACGCCGTGTCAGCCCAGGTCAGTGCGGAGTGGCGGGGGGAGAATCCTCCCGCTGCTCGGGAGGGAGCTGCTGTTCCACCTTCTTGCGCACCAGGCGCCGCCTGACGATCTCTTCTTCCTCGGTGCGCTGGCGCCGGCGCACCAGTCCCTGGGCCTCATCCACGAACCAGAATATGACCCGGAAGAAGGCAGCGATGACCGTGAGCAGGATCGACGACAGAAACCAGCTCAGCACCGAGCCCACCCAGCCCCCCACCACCACCTGGATGGGATAGGTGCCCGTGAGCGGGACCAGCGCGAAGGCCACATAGTGCGAGAGGCAGTAGGGACAGGACACGAGGTAGCCCAGCCACGTCTCCTTACCGCCTAACCACTCCCGGAGCGGGGCACAGATGCGTTCCTTCGCGATGGTCTGGGAGATTCCCATCACCACCGCAGATACGGCGAAAAGCTGAAAGAGGTCCGTCATGTCATGCAAAGTGGTGACGCTCCTGAAAGCTGCCAGCCCGCTCACCAGCCCTCCCCGCGAGCAAGCGCCCTCCCTTGTACTCAGGTACGACTGTGGGTTCGATTCCCGCCGCCTCCACTTTGGGGCACAGCGAGCCGTTACCGAGCTGGAGCTGTCCAACGCGTGCACCACCGGCTCAAGCTGCCAGCGCTTGCTGGCAGACTCCCAAGGGGAACTGGGCCAGCCTTGCCCCCCGCCCCGCCCCTCTTCGCTGAAAGAACGTTGGTCTGCGCGCGCAGGGTGAGGGACCTGCCCTCCTCGGCCATGGCGGGGGCCTCCAGGGGGACGAGCACGGGCGCGGCGTTCTGCACCTCCAGGGTCAGCGTGGCGCTCGCCGTGGCGCGGCCGTCGGAGACGGTCAACATCACCTCGAAGCGGCCCTCGTCGGCATAGGTGTGGGTGGGGTTGCGCTCCTCGGAGGAGGTGCCATCGCCGAAGTCCCAATGGAAGGTGAGCGGGTCCATGTTGGCATCGGCGGCGGAGGCCTGGAAACGGACGGACTCAGCCTCCAGGGGCCGCAGGGTGCTGGCGGAGATGGCCACGGTGGGGGGCTGTTGCCGACGCTGAGGGTGACGGTGGCCGGGGCGGAGGTCGCCTGGCCATCCGAGGCCGTGAAGGTGAAGGACGTCGTGCCCTGGAAGCCCGCGGGCGGTGTGTAGGTCACCCGCGGCGGAGTCCCGCTCAGCGTGCCCTGGCCGGGAGGCGACTGGATGGAGAACGAGAGCGCGTCCGCATCCGTTGCCGGTCGTCACCCGGATGCCTCGCAGGTCGTTGGCCAGACTGGGGAGCTGGTCCTCCCAGACGACGAGGTAGTCCACTCCCGAGGGGGCCACGGCGGGCCGCCGCTGGTGATTGGTCGCGCGCATTGCTGGCGCTGCCGCGGGTGTCCTCCCAGACGACGAGGAAGCCCGTGTCCACGGAAGCAACGGAGGCATTGATCTGGTCTCCGGCCGCCTGGCTGATGACGAATTGGCGGCGTGCGGGTGTAGCGCTGGGAGGTGGACGTCGCTGCTCCAGGCATGGGTCTCCTCACGGGAGGGCAGGAATGCGGACGGTGGAAATCGTCCCAAGAAGAGAGAAGCAGCCACCTGGCACCTGTCGCATCGCCGCGAAAAACAGGCGCTCCATGAGAATGGCCCGCCGTCCCGCGGATCTTCGGCCGCTGCGAGCGAGGCGTGTCGGACCGGCAGTACTGTGGTGAGGACCCTTCCACCTCGTTCTCCCCCCTGGATGAGCAGGCGAAGCGGCTGGCAGCCCGGGGTGGCTCACGCCGCTGGCGGGGTCCTGTGCGCCTTCCACGCGGCGTGGAAGCGGTCCGCCGCATCGACGAACCCGCCGTGCCGCGGCTGCCACCCCAGCAGGCGCGTTGCCTTGCTCGAGTCGACGTGCTGGTTCAGCGCGAGGCC
>DASVVJ010001015.1:0-7489 GCA_036389955.1 Myxococcaceae bacterium | reverse complement strand
GTTTCCAAGGTGACGTCGAACAGGGGCTGGTGCAGCTTGAGCCGCGCCAGAGTGATGTGCACGAACTGCTCTCGCACCTGCGGTACATCAAGCTGTGTCCAGGCCATTCGAAGAATGGCATCGACGAGCAGCCTTAAATAGGAGTTATCGCTCTTGCCCTCCACCCATCGCAAGGCCAGGGGAAGATCCTCGGGCTTGAGATGCTTCACCACCTCCATGCTGAGGAAGTGAGAATAGATGCCGAAGTGACGTTGGTTCTGTGGCGGCGTGAGGCACTCAAAGAGAGTCTCTGCCGAGAGGTACCTTGGCCACAGCACCTGGAGAACCCGGGCCATCAGGTCTTTTTGCAGATCCCCTTCGACATGGAGGAGCGGACGGAGCTTCTCGTGAGCCTCGTGGTTCTTCAGGGCACCGATGGCTTCCACACTGACGCATCGGATACTCAAGTTCTCTGAGTCGTCCAACGCCAGTTTCAAGAGTTCTTCCGCCAGTGTCTCTTCTTTGCACTCTTCGGCGATACTGATCGCGGTTCCGCGAGCGAGGAGGCTCTTGCTCCTGTCTCTGAGATAGGGCAGCAACTGAGTGCCGAGCGTGGGGTGCTTCAGGACGTCATATCTGCGGCGCAGGTCGAAGTCGGAGTTGGCGAACTTGCTTGCATCAAACTGACGCAGCAGCGCGTCAACCAACTGGGCTTTCAAGCCATCATCGCTGGTCATTGCGGCATTGCGCAGCAGGAGCTCGGGAGCGAGTGGGATGAGTTCCTGTAGAAATTCGGGAACCATGCCCGCAAGCCAGGCTGCTGTCTCCTGAAGCGGGGGAATCACGCGGAGCCTTCCCATGACATCCGGGCTTAGAAGGAGCTCCTTCATCTGCGTGATGGAGAACCTCCCCATTGCCAGGAAGCGAGCCGCGAGGAACTCCGGGAATGTCCAGTGGCTCCAGGTCACGAGCCGCTCGCCGCTCCCTCCCGTGAACAAGCCGGTCTGAAGCGTTTCCCTGATGTGCTCATGTGTGACCGGGAGCGTCTTGCCACCCAACTTCGCGCTTCCGTAGCTCAGGTCATCAAGGGTGGCGCATTCCTTCGGAGCACGGGTCTTATCGACTCCGAGGTAGATGGAGGGCCTCTTGGAGAGCAGCGTCACTGCTGCGATTCTCTCCGCCAGTTTGAGGCGATGGGCCGGAGGCAGCTTGCCTTCGGTCCTGGAAGCAGCCCGGTCCAGGCTGGGATCCTCGCAGAGACGTTCACACCCCGTCTCATACAGAGCATGGAGAGTGCCAGGAAGCTGGTTGCCCTCTTTGAAGGCGGAGAGCAACAGATTGAGCGTCATCGGCTTGAGCGCCAGTGGTACGACATCGCGATCCTTGATTGCCGTCAGGAACGCGTCGGGGTCGAGCCCCTGAAGCCGAGCGGCCTCCGCTACATCGTCTCGCCGGAGCGGTGCGATCTCATAGTCCCCGTATTGCTCCTTGCCCCAAAGCGCAGGGAGCTGGTGGCTCAGCAGTTCGGGCCATTCCGCCGTGCGGCACGCAATCCGAAGTCGCAACCGGTCCAGGGGGCAGCGCTTGAACTCCGCAAGCAGGTTCCTGGCGACGGTCTGGGTGTGGATCAGGCATTCATCCAGGCTGTCCAGAAACAGGTCGAGAGTTCCTTCGGAGTTCCGCCAGGTCTTGAATTCCGCCGACTCGAATAGGTATTTGGTGAGCAGCGCTTCGGACGTGCATTCCTTCAAGTCGACCAGCAGGGGCCGGGGGCGCTCTTCATCATCGTTTCGTTGGAGTAACCCGGCGTAAATGGCCTGGAGGGCCGTGCTCTTGCCGGTGCCAGGTTCGCCTAGCAGGGCCAGGCAACGAAACTGGGAGATCGACTCAAACGGCACCACATCCGGGTTCAGTTCCTTCCATGCTTTTGCTTCTGGATCCGGAAGGAATCCGTCGAAGGAAAGCCGGAGCAGCTTTCCCCGACGAATCCAGAAACGCCTCCCTGAGTTGGGAATGTCAGGAGCGGGGCTGCGCCCGGGCAGGCGTAGCCCGACCGCTGCCGCGACGGCATCCACTTGCGCGAGCGGGTTCTCGCGGTACGGCACCTTCTGGAATCGGGAGAGGAAGTCGTCGCCTTCGAAACGGTCCAGCTTCCCCAGATAGAGCGGAAGGATCTGGGGCGCCTGGGACGCGGTGTACCGTTGCCGGGCGAGTTCTATTTCCCGTAGCACCCACTCCGCCGAACTCGACGCTGCCGAGAGCAACACGAGGAAGTGGGTACATTCCTTCAACATCCGTTGGATGAGATGCGGCTTCCACTCGTAGCCGGGAGGGATGCTGTCAGGAGCGATCAGGACCTCGGCACCTCGTTCGCGCAACCCGGCTGCGAGCGTGTGCGCCAGGGTTGAGTCGCGGATGTCGCGCGTCGTGTGGGAGATGAAGACCTTGGGTTTCGTCGGCATGTTCAGCGGTGCCCGGGAGCACTCCAGGCCGAAGACTACTGGCTGACGGGGTTAGCGCCGTCAGCGGGACGCGGGCTTGTGGGCCGTGACGCCGGGGGAAGAGTCTGGGGGCCGCTGGACGGAAGGATGGGCCTGAGCGGAGGCCGGTGGCAGGTGCGAGAGCGGGGTGAGGAAGGCACTGTAAGGCCCACTGGCGGGCGTCTGTCCTCCGGAGTGGCCAGGGGCCTCATACCGCAGGCTGGCGGCGTTGATGCGGAAGAAGCCCATCAGCCGCAGCAGGCTCTCGGCCTGCGAGGCCAGCTCCTCGGCGGTGCTCGACAGCTCCTCGGCCGCCGAGGCATTGCGCTGCGTGGTCTGGTTCAACCCCAGCATCGCATTGTTGATCTGTCCGACGGTCGAGGACTGCTCTTGTGAGGCGGCGGCCACATCCTTCACCAACTGGGAAGTGGTCGCGATGGAGGGCACGAAGCGCTGGAGCAGCGCTCCCGAGTGCTCGGCGATCTTCACGCAGGAGGAGGCCAGGGAGACGATCTGCTTGGCGGAGGCCTGGCTGCCCTCGGCAAGCTTGCGCACCTCGGCCGCAACGACGGCGAAGCCCCTGCCATGGTCGCCCGCGCGAGCCGCTTCGATGGCGGCGTTGAGCGCCAGCAGGTTGGTCTGGTAGGCGATCTCCTCGATGACGGTGATGCGCGAGTCGATCTGCTGCATGGCGCTGACGGTCTCCCCGACGGCGCGGGCGCATTCCTGGGCATCCGCGGCGCTCTGGCGGGTGATGTCCTCGGCGCGGCGGCTGCCCTGCGCGTTCTGCGCGATGGAGGAGCTCATGAGGTGCAGGTTGGAGGTGACCTCCTCGGCGGTGGCCGCCTGCTCGCTGGTGCTGGTGGAAAGGGACTGCGACATCATGGACAGCTGAGCGGAGGCCGAGGAGAGGGCGGTGGCGCCGGTGCGCACTTCGTCAATCACCTGTGCCAGGCGTACCTGCATCGAGCGGAAGGCATGGGCCAGGATGCCGATCTCATCCTCGGAGCGGTGCTCGATCGTGCCGGTCAGGTCTCCCTCGGTGATGCGGGTGGCCGCCGCGGAGAGCGTCTTGAGAGGCAGGGTGACCCGCCGGACCACGAGGATGATGGCAATGGCGAGCCCAACGATCGCGAACCCGCTGATCGCGAGGGTGAAGCGGCTCAGCTCCTGAACAGGCGCGAGCACGTTGTCGAGAGGCGCGAAGACGGCGAGCGCCCAGGGCGTGGTGGTCTGGCCCACGTAGAAGGGGACGACGACTTCAATGGCCTCGCCGTTCATGAACGAAGCGTGGACCCTGCCGCTCTGCGTGGTGGTGCCCGACAGCGTGGCCCTCATCAACGCCTCCGCGGGCGAAGTCCCGATGGGCTTTCCCCGCTGCTCCGCGGACGGGTGCGAGACGAACATCGCCTTGTTCGAGATGAGGAAGGCCTGGCCTGTCTCGAAGGGAGAGATCTTCGAGACGTCCTGCTGAATCTGCTCGAGCGAGAGATCCATTCCCAGCACTCCGAGGAACTTACCGTCCACCAGGATCGGAACGATGACACTGGTGAGCAGCGTCGGCGTCCCCGCGACGGTGTAGAGGTACGGCTCCATGATGACCTCTTTCCCGCTCAGCTTGGGAAGGAGGTAGTAGTCGCTCGGGCCTCCGAGGGTCTCGTACTGATAATCCACGCTGGCCTCGAGCTTGATGTGGCCGGCGCCACGGTTGAAGTAGGAGAGGTAGCGCCCGGTGGCGTCTGTCCCGGGGGTGTTCACGAAGGCGGCGTCACGGCCGTCGAACGCGTTGGGCTCCCACACCATCCAGACGCCGGAGAACCTGGGGTTGTCTTCGAGGACTTTCTTGAGCGTCGCATCGGCGGCGCGGCGGTCGGTCAACCCCGCGGCCTTCTGCGCCATGAAGGCCTGAGCCAGCGTCCTGGCCGGGAGCATCACTTCATCCAACTGAGCCTTGATGTGGGCCGCGTGGTACCGAGCCACCTGGGTCGCGAGTTGCGTGGCCTGCTCTTCCGCGAGCCGCGACGACCGCTGGTGGCTGATAAAAGCCAGTGAGATGAGGATCAGCGTCGTGACGCTGCAGAGCGCTACGAGCAATCTGGTCGCGAGGCTATGACGGAGGGACATGGTTGAGGGTCCATCTATCAGAGCCCCAAGGATTCGGACCGTTACGAAAGCCACCGTGCGCCCGCTCGCATGCCTCAGTGAGATCGCCAGGCTGCCTGGGAGGTGGCGGAGCAGCGCATCCATTGCCTGAACGGGGTGCGTGGACTGCCGGTTCTCAAATCCTGATTTTATGAGTACGGTGGGCTCACCGGGACGGTGGCCTTGAGCACGCAGCCCGTCTTCACGGGCCTCGCCGGCGAGCGCTGGTTGCATCTGCCCCCGCCGCTGGGGGCGTAACCGCTTGACCGACACACAAGGCCCCTGCCGGAATCACTTCTCCGGCAGGGGCCTCTTTCCGAGGCCGTGGGGCCGTGACCCGCGAGCAAGGCTGGCGGAGCGACGCAGGAGCACAGATGATGACCGACGCAGAATTGGTTCGCCGCTCGCAGAAGCCCGCCGTGATTCGACCTGTAACCCCCCAGGACACGGTCGCGCTGATGGCCGTGCTTGACGCGACCGGACTCTTTCCAGGCTCGGTGCTTGAGGAACTGCTGAAGGACCACTTTGCTGGCAGGTCCGGCGACGGCCATCATTGGCTTACCTACGACGACGACGGGCCCGTGGGAGTCGCGTACTACGCGCCGGAACGGATGACCCAGGGAACGTGGAACGTGTACCTGATGGCCGTCCACCCCAATTGCCAGGGAGGAGGGCGCGGCGCGGCGCTGCTGGCCCATATGGAGCGAACACTGGCAGCACGCGGCGGGCGCGTGGTGCTGGTGGAGACCTCGGGCCTCGATAGCTTCGAGCGTACGCGGGCCTTCTACCGCAAGTGCGGCTACCACCAGGAAGCGCGCATCCGTGAGTTCTACCAGGCGGGCGAGGATAAGATCGTGTTCTGGAAGAAACTGGCCGGCGCGCCGAAGACCTGACGCTGCACGGGGCGCAACTCCCCGTGTCTCCTTCCCCGTGGTGGGGGTCCACCGCGCATGAGCCCCCAGGCGAGAGGATTTCCCGCGTCGATGCAGCCCCTTTATGTCGCTGAGCCGGGCGCAGCCGGAAGCGTGACCGAGAATGTGGTGCCCTTGCCGAGCTGACTCTCGGCCCAGATCCGCCCACCGTGAGCTTCTACGATGCCCTTCGAGATGTAGAGGCCGAGCCCCAGCCCTCTCCCGTCTTTGCTGCGGGCTTGCCAGAATCGCTCGAACACAGCCTCCAGTTGATGGCTCGGGATTCCGGAGCCGGTGTCCTTCACGGAGAAGCGAACGTCCGGGCCTACCAGCTCGACTCGAAGCGAGATCCGGCCTCCTGCCGGAGTGAACTTGATGGCATTGCTCAGCAGGTTGGCGAGTACCTGAAAGACACGCTCATGATCAAACTTCGCCATCAGCGAGGGCCCGCCTATTTCCAGATCGAGCGAGAGGTCCCGGGCAGAGGCCAAGGGCTGGAACGCCTCGACGGACTCGCGCGCGGTCGCGGTTGCATCCTGCAAGGTGGGGGAGACACGGATCTTGCCCTCATCAAGGCTGGCCACATCCAGCAAGTCTCCGATCAGCCGGTTCATCCGCGCGGTGAGTCGCTGGATCTTCTCAAGGCCTTGGCTGGTCTTTTTGCCCGCCGCATCGTCGGCCGCATCCCGCTTGAGCGAGGCCGCGTGCAGAGCGATTCCCCCGAGGAGCGAGCGCAAGTCGTGGCTAACCATCCCCAAGACCTGATCCCTCGTTCCAAGCCCCTCATCGGCGCGCAACCGCTCCAGCAGCAGCCACGCGTCGGTTTCCTCTCGTTCCAGGTGAAGGAGGGCAGCCAGAGCGCGCATGCGCTTCGCGCGTTCGTCTCGCAACTGAGCGTCAGCGGTCGCACGCTCCGCGTGCAAGGTGGCATCCTCCTCTGTCCGCTCCCGCAGTATGCTCTCACGCGCTTGTGCGGGCGTCTCACTCCGCGCCAGCGTCGCGTCCGCCTTTTGGCGGGCCGCTTGTAACGACTCGTCAGACAGCATCCGGGACTTCTGAACGGCGGCATCTGACCCCGTTTCGATCGCCGCCTCTCTATCAGCGTACTTGCGGTCCGTCTTCTCGCGCTCCCGGTGCAGGCTTTCATCCGTGTTGCCACGTTCAGGTTGAGGCTTCTTGTCCTTGGTCATCGTGGCGTGGCCCCCCTCGCAATCTCGTGGCGGTACAAGTACCACACAAGAAGTAGCCAGCCTAGACGCTCCCCAGGCAGGGTGAGCCTGCCCCGTTTGCAAGGCCTCTAGATGGGCCTTGTGGGCAGCCATCCAGCCAAGCGAGAGTCAGTCCGCCGTCGAACGTGGGCCACTTGAGCGAGCGTCCAGGCGGCCTGATGTTGGATATTGCTGTTCCCATGCCGGGCACTGGGAAGAGGGCATCCATGGCGACCAAGAAAAAGAAGACGCGCCCCGAGCGTGCCAGCACGGACCAAAGCCTGCAATCCGAGCGGGAGAAGGCCGATCTTGAGTACGAGAAGAGACAGGGCGCGATTGAAGCGGAGGAAGATGCCGCCATCCACAAGGCCCGGGGTAAGACGGATGAGGACTTACGAGCAGCCCGCCACCGCAAGGACTTGAAGGCGGCACGGAGTAAGGCACCCGCAGAAACTCGGGAGAGGGTTTCCCAAGAGCGGGCGGACGAGGACAGAGCGTTACACGCGGAGCGGGCCAGCGTTGATGCTGCGCGGCAAGACGAGCGCGCGGAGCGCAAGCGCGCCTTGGCTGCGCTCCTTCACCTGGAACGGGCGGAAACCGACAAATACCTCCTGTTCGAGCGGACGCGCTCCGATGAAGGGCTAGCGACGCGGGAGCAATTCCAGGAGATGGTCAGCCACGAGTTGTTTTCGCTCCTCGGGGGCATCGCTTTACAGGCGGACTTTCTCCTGCAGAATGCTCCCGAAGACGCGGTGGGCAGGAAGACAGC
>DASVVJ010001014.1:0-1728 GCA_036389955.1 Myxococcaceae bacterium | reverse complement strand
GGGCGCCAAGCTCGTGACCCAGCCGCAGGTACGCATGGTGTCGCTGACCGGCGACGTGTCCACCGGGCAGAAGATCCTCCAAGCGGCCTCCGAGGGCGTGAAGCGCACCCACCTGGAACTGGGTGGCAAGGCGCCGGTCATCGTCTTCGACGACGCGGACATGCAGTCAGTGGTGTCCGGCATCCGTACGTTTGGCTTCTACAACGCGGGTCAGGACTGCACGGCGGCGTGCCGCATCTACGCGGGGGCGAAGGTGTACGACCGGTTGGTGGCGGATCTGACCAGCGCGGTGTCTTCGATCAACGTGGGCGGGCCGGACGCGAGCGGGGTGGAGATGGGGCCGCTCATCTCCGAGCGGCAGCGCCAGCGGGTGGCGGGCTTCGTGGAGCGCGCCTCGCAGCAGAAGCACATCGAAATCACCACCGGCGGCAAGGCGGGCCCCAGCGGAGGCTTCTTCTACGCGCCCACGGTGGTGGCGGGGGCGACGCAGGACGATGAGATTGTCCGCCGCGAGGTGTTCGGCCCGGTGGTGTCGGTGACGCGCTTCGAGGATCCGGAGCAGGCGATCGCCTGGGCGAACGACTCGGAGTACGGCCTGGCCAGCTCGGTGTGGTCGAAGGACCTGGGCAAGGCGATGCGGGTAGCGGCGGAGCTGCAGTACGGCTGCACGTGGATCAACTCGCACTTCATGCTGGTGAGCGAGATGCCGCACGGAGGCATGAAGCGCTCGGGCTACGGCAAGGACCTGTCCATGTACGCGCTCGAGGACTACACCGCCGTGCGCCACGTGATGGTGAAGTACTGAGCCCCAAGAGCCCCTCTCCCTTCGGGAGAGGGACGGGGTGAGGGTGCGTGTCCAACCGCCGTGGTTCCAGCGCTCAGAGGTCCTTGGCCATCTGGACGAGGACCTTCCCGATGTTCTTACCGGAGTGCAGGTGCTCCACGGCGTCCACGCAGGACTCGATGCCCACGAAGCGCGTCGGGTCCATCACCACGTTCAGCTTCCCGGAGAGCACCAGGCCCACCAGCTCGGTGAGGTGGGGTGCCATCAGTGACTCGTAGCGGAAGTAGATGAAGCCGCGCACGGAGGCGGACTTCCACAGGAGCGCTTCGTAGATGCGCGGCTGCAGGACCTTCTGGGCCCGGTCCTGGCGGTACTCGCTGATGTAGCCGCAGACGACCAGCCGCCCGAACTCGGCCACGTGGTGCACCAGCGTGTCGAACACCTCGCCGCCCACCATCTCGAAGATCACGTCGATGCCACGCGGATACTCGCGCTTGAGCACCTCGTGCAGGTTGTCCTTGCGGTAGTTGAGCGTGCGGTCGCAGCCGAGCCCCTGCAGGAAGCTCGCTTTCTCGTCCGTGCCGCACACGCCAACGACATGCGCGCCCGCCATCTTCGCCAGCTGCACGGCCAGGTGCCCCACGCCTCCCGCGGCGGCGGTGATGAGCACCGTCTCGCCACGCTTCAGCTCGCCCACGTGCTTCAGCCCGATGGAGGCCGTCAGCCCGTTCACCATCAGCGCGGTCAGCGCGGGGGAGGCCTGGGGAATGGGAATGGCCTTGTCCGCCGGCAGCGTGAGGTACTCGCGGAAGCCACCGCCGACCACCAGCGTCAGCACGTGCTGGCCGGGCTTCAGGTGCGTCACTCCAGCGCCCACCGCCACCACCTCGCTCGCCGTCTCCGCGCCGAGATCCAGGTCCGGGCCGGTCTGCTTGAAGGCGTCG
>DASVVJ010001013.1:0-16448 GCA_036389955.1 Myxococcaceae bacterium | reverse complement strand
TGGAAGTCATGCGTTCACCCCACGCGGGACGGAGAGCGGGCAGTATCCCTCCTATTGTCCCTCTGAAACCCTGAAAGTTGCCACCCGGACCAGGCTCGGCGAGCCTTGTACGGCGTGTTGCTGGGGATCAGCCCCCCTGGGGTGTAGAGTCCCCAGGGCCCAGGCCCGCGGCGAGCCGAGGGTGGGGAGTGGAAGCCCCATACGTCGGTGTGGTTTCGCATGCTTGGAGGTGGCCCCCTGCTTGCTGTCCCTGGGGGGGAACGAGGAGGACGGTATGCGAATCGAGAGCACGGGACAGACGCACATTGGTCGCCGCAGCCAGAACGAGGACGCTTTCTGTGTCCGGCCCGAGTTGGGCCTGTTCGTGGTGGCGGATGGGTTGGGCGGCCAGGAGGGCGGCGAGGTGGCCAGCCGCTGCGTGGTGGACGCCTTCATCGAGTTTGGCGAGCGGGTGGCGCGGGACGCCGAGTCCACGTGGCCGCACAAGCCAGAGCCCCAGCGCAGCCGCGAGGAGAACCTGCTGGCGGCGGGCACGGAGCTGGCGCAGCGCGCGGTGCAGACGCGGCGGGTGGGCTACCTGCGGGACATGGGCTCCACGGTGGTGGCGCTGGCGGTGAGCGAGAAGGGCGGGGCGGTGGCGCACGTGGGAGACAGCCGCCTGTACCGGCTGCGCGAGGGCCAGCTCGAGGTGCTCACGCGGGACCACTCCATTACCGAGGAGCTGCGCGAGCAGGGCATGGAGCCGCCGCCGCGAGGGCAGAGCTCGTTCGGCCACATTATTACGCGGGCGCTGGGCACCGAGCGCGCCGAGCCCACGGTGCAGGGGCTGGAGCTGCGCGTGGGGGATGTGTACCTGCTGTGCTCGGACGGGCTGTACGAGCCGCTAGGGCCCGAGCTCATCGCCGAGGGGCTGGCGATGGCGGACCTCCAGCAGGCGTGCGCGAGCCTGGTCACCGGCGCTTATGAGGCCGGGGGCCGCGACAACATCACCGCGGTGGTGGTGCGCATCGCGGAGAAGTGAGCGCCGCTCAGGACTTCGGCAGGCCCAGCCGCTCCTGAATGGTGGCGATGAGCTCCTTCTCCTTCTTGGCGATGTGGCCGTCCGAGACGGAGAGGGCGCGCGCCGCCTCGATGACGTCATCGGGGCGGGTGCGCAGCACGGTCATGTCGGGCTCGGGCAGGGCGCCGCCGGCCTTGAGCTTGCTCAGCAGGGACTGGAGTTCCAGCTCGGGCACGTTCCAGCTGCGGCCCAGGCCGAAGACGACCAGGTGCTCGGCCTGCGTGAGCTGACGGTCACTCCAGGCCACCTGGAGCAGCAGCTTGATGACCTCGATGTTGAAGCGGTCCTCGGTGGAGGGCGTCATCGCTACATCCTCGGAGAAAGAGCGGGCCGACTGTACACCGGGAACCCTGAGGCAACCTACCGTTCGGGTCCGCGCTGTGTTCAGCCCACCACCCCGGTCCACTCCCGATACGCTAGAACCAGACGCGCACCGTCTCTCCAGAGCAGTGCTCCGTGAAGGAACCCGGGCCAGGTCTTCGCCTCCAGCACCCGGCCCAGCCCCCGCGCGACGAAGGGGCCCAGGAGTGTGTCGTGCGTCACGAAGACGTGGACGCCGGCGGTGTCCGGAAGGTGCTTGGACAGGTGCTCGGCGAGCGCACGGGTGGCCTGGCCGGGCTCCGCGAAGCCCGGAGGCACTTTTTCCCCCGTCATCAGGGCGCGGGCGATGCCGTTGGCCCCCCATCCCAGCCATGAGGTCCACGCCTGCTTCGGGTCCACGACGAAGACACCGGGGTCCCCGAGCATCCGGTCCTGCACCACTTCGCAGCCAGTGCCCGCGCCGGCCCGCAGCGCCTCGGCGGTCTCCACGCAGCGCAGGACGGGGCTGGTGTTCAGCCCGCGCAGCTGGTCTCCCAGGGCCTGGCCCAGCCGGCGGCAGGCGGCCCGTCCCGCCTCGGTGAGGGCCACGTCATTGCCCGGCTCGTGCGTGGGCAGGGGAGGACGCTCCGCGTGCCTCAGCAGCAGCGTCAGTGGCACTCCCGAGGGCACACGCACCCGCAGGCCCAAGGACTCCCAGTCCATGCTCATGCGGGCACCGTTACCAGGAGTTGGGGCAGGGCGGGGGTTGGCTCCAGGCGCTCCAACCGCAAGCCCGCGGCGGAGAACAGTTGCTCGAACTGCCCCCGTGTCCGTTCCTGGCCACCGGTAACGGCCAGCAGGTGCAAGTCACACAGCCCCCCGTCAGGGCTCTGCTCATCCAGCACCATTTCCAGCGCGATCAACCGTCCTCCCGGGCGCAGCGCGGCTCGTGCTTGGCGCAGAAGCTGGACAGCTTTGCGGTCGTCCCAGTCATGAAGCACCCGGGCGAGCAGCACGAGATCCGCAGTGAGCGGCCAGGGCTCGAAGAAGTCCGCTCCCACCCCGCGCACGCCCGGAGCCGCTGACGAGGCTGTCAGCTCCGCCACGACGCCTGGCAGGTCCAGCACGACGAGCTCAGCGCCCGGGTGTTGGCGTGCCAGCAAGGTGGCCAGAGCGCCTGTTCCCCCTCCCGCGTCCACCACCACCTGGCCCGCGGACACCGGGAGCAGGGGCACCAGCGGCAGGTAGTCGTGGAGCGCGTAGCTGCGGAGCATCCGGTGATGCGTCGCGCGGCGAGTCTCGCTCCCGGCCACCTGACGGAAGAGGTCCTCGGGCTGCCAGGACTCGGCTCGTAGGGCCTCGCCAAGGCTCTGCCAGCGCTCTCGAAGGGGCCCTGCGTACTCCAGCGCCGCATCCGCCAGCGTCAGGGGATGGGAAGCGCGCAGGTACTCGCCTCGGGGCGTGGACTCCCAGGTGCCCTCGGGCCTGGCGCGCACGAGCCGCAGTTCGTCCAACGCTCGCAGCAGCCGTGCGGCGCGCTCGGTGGGCAGCTCGCAACGGGTGGCCAGCTCGGAGGTAGAGCCTGGGAGCGCCTCGAAGAGGCCCAAACGGACGGCGGTGGCGATGGTGTCTGTTCGCCAGGAGCCCACCATGTCGGCGGAGAGCGCCGCGAGCTCGCTCAACCGCGCGGGCCGCAGCTCCACCACCGTCTGGCCCGCCTCGTCGATGACCTCGAGCCCACCGTCGAAGCGCTCGACGCGGGCCTGGCCATTGTAGAAGGGCTCGACCATGGCGAAGCGGCGCTCGCAGACAGGGCGGCCCTTCCGGTCCACGTGAGTCCACCCCCGAGCGTCCCGCGCCCGCGCGAAGCCTTTGTGGAAGACGTCCAGGTCCAGGAAGCGCTGGCCGTGCAGGGGCACTCCCTCCCTGTCCACGTGGGTGCTCAGGCCCGAGCGGTCCTGGACGACGGCAATGGCCTCCCGGTAGTCCCCCGCGTAGCGCCAGCGCGAGGCGCCTGCCGGTCTGCCCTCGGGGGTCAGGTAGCGGTAGAGCCCCTCCGCGTCGCGCACGGCGCAGCGCTGGCCCTGGTAGTTGCCGCACCAGGCATAGCGCTCGGGGTAGAGGTCTGTTCCATCTGGAAGGATGTGGTGCCAGCCCCCTTCATCCATGACGGCGGCTCGCCCCTCGTAGAAGCCGAAGGTGCGGCGGAAGCGGCGGGCGTAGGCCTCACCGCCATGCACGTGGATGTGCCACGCCTCGGAGCCGAGCCGGACAGGGGCCAGCCCGGGTTCGTGGAAGGCCAGCACCTCGTCGAAGCGCCGCTCATAGCAGGGGCGGCCCTCCAGGGTGTGATGGGTGCCGTCCGGAGAGGGACGAAGGTGGCGCCAGTTCATCAGCCCTCCGCCACCGGCCTGCGCATGTTGCAGCTCAGGCAGAGCGTGCGGTTGCGGTAGCCCTTCATCAGCCGCTGGTACTTCTCTCCGCGCCAGATGTCATGCAGCGCGGTGTCCTGAAGGCTCCCGAACTCCCCGAGGGTGCGCCGCTGCGCATCCGGGGCGCAGCAGGGATCAAACCGCCCGGTGGCGCTCACCCAGGCCTCCTGCCCGAGGAAGGGGCAGGCGCCTCCCGGGGCCAGGTCCTCGCTGGCGGAGGCGTCCAGCAGGAAGAGGTTCTCCAGCAGCACGTGCCGGCCCGTGGGCAGGGGCCGCTCCGCGGCGGCGGCGCGCGCCGCGAGCACCGCCTGGTTCCATCGCTGAATGGACTCCGGGCTGCGCCGCATGGACAGGGGCTTGATCTCGTCGAAGTGCGCCCACAGGTGGTGTCCCTTGACGCGGTCCACGCCCAGCGAGACGGCCAGCCGGACGATGTCGGCCAGCTCCGCCACGTTGGTCTCCAGGAAGGTGAGCTGGAACGTCACCCGGCAGCGGTTGCCGCCGCTGGCCGCATGGGCATCCCTCACCGCGATGAAGGTGCGCACGTTGTCCAGCACCTGCTCCCAGCGGGCGCCGAGCATGATGCGCTCGTGAGTCCGCGCGGTGGCCCCGTTCCAGGAGATCTTCACGTCCGAGGTGACAGGCACGATGCGCTCGGCCCACGCTCGGGCGCCCTTGCCAGGGAAGGTGCCGTTGGTGGTGAGGTTGAGCTTCACGCCGTGCTCGCGGCACAGGTCCAGAATCTCATCGAAGTGCTTGTAGAGCAGTGGCTCGCCCATGGTGGACGGAATCACCTCGCGCAGTCCCCGCGGAGCTGCCTCGGCGAACACCCGGCGCAACAGCTCGATGGGCATGAAGCGCTGGGGCCGGCCCGCGGCCTTCCGCTCCGTCTGCAGGGTGCTGTGAGGCGAGTGCTCCTCGCACATGATGCAGTGGAGGTTGCACGTGTCCGGGTTGGTGTCGAACGTGATGCGCCAGGGCCCCGCCTGCGGACGGATGCGCGCCGAATCCCTGCGAGCGAGCACCTGCGTGTAGAGCTCCTCCACGGCCCCCACGTGGGTGGCGATGTCCGGCACGTCCCCTGTCTCGGACTGGAGGTAGCCGCGCTGGCCCAGCCGGTGCGCCAGGGCGGGCTCGTCCACCAGGCGCTGCATCTGCTGAGCGAGGGAGGAGGGGTTGCGGTGCTCGAAGAGCAGGCCGTTGGCCTCGTGGTGAACGTACTCGGCCATGCCCCCGGCGTTGGCGGTGAGGACCGGCACGCGGGCCTGGAGCGCCTCGTGAATGACGAGGGGCGAGTTCTCCACCCAAACAGACGGCACGACGATGGCGTCTACCTTGTTGAACACGTCCCGGACGATGTCCGCGTTGCGGTACTCGGGCAGCCACTCGACGCGGCTGGAGGCATCGCCCGGAAGCCGTCCGGCCAGCGACTTGAGCGCATCGGTGTCCTGGCCACGGTGGCGTCCCCAGATGCGAAGGCGCGGGCTGCCCTTCACCTTCCCGAAGGCCTCGAGCAGGTGGTGGATGCCTTTGGCGGGAATGTGCGTGCCGATGTAGCCGAAGGTGAAGGGCTCTCCGGCGGGGCGCTGCCGTCCCGTGAGCCGCCGCTGGTCGAAGCCATAGTCCAGGTAGACGAGCTTTCGCTCCGGTATCCCGAAGGCATCGCGGTAGCGGCGGTACAGGTATTGCGCGGGCGCGATGAAGAGGTCCACCTCCTGGGCTACCTCGCGCAGGTGCGCCATGCGGCGTGACACCCAGCGCGTCCAGTGGGCCACATCCTCCTCCTGCTCATGGGGAGCGCCGGAGAAGTAGCGCGCGTAGCAGCGCTCGGCGCACTTGCGGTCCTCCTGTCCGTCACAGGCGGCCCACAGGTTCTGAGGGTCCTCCGGGTGCATCTGCATGAACTGGCCCCGGGGGCACATCACCCAGTAGTCGTGCAGCGTGTAGAGGATGGGCACCTCTCGCGCCGAGGCCTCGGACACCAGCGAGGTGGACAGGTGGTTGAGGTGGCCAATGTGGACGACGTCGGGCTTCAGCGTGTCGAGCAGCTCCGCGAAGCGCTGGTCCACGCCCACGTGGCGGTAGCGATCGCGCGTGCGGGGCACGTTCACCAGGTGGAGGGTGACACGGGGATCGTCCGGATCCGTCTCGCGGCGCAGCGCGTAGTCCGGTGCGAAGGAGTCCTCTTCGCGGGTGAAGACATGCACCTCGTGGCGGTCGGCCAGCGCCTGGCAGAGGGTCTGGGTGTAGACCTCCGAGCCGGCGTTGTAGCGCATGGGATAGCCGTGGATGACCTGAAGCACTTTCATGGCAGCGTCCCCGGAAACAAGAGAAGGGCCGGGCCCCCGCCGCTGGAAAAGACGCAGCGGGGGCCTGGCTGAGCTGACTTCGATGGCCTGCTACGGGGACGGCTTGCCCGGCTGCTGGGCCTCGCCGCGACTCTTCGCCGCCGCCTCGGACGCCAATCGCTGGGCTTCCTCGGGTGAGTAGCCTCGCGAGAGGTAGTAGTCCGGGTGGTGGGGATTGAGCTGATTGGCGCGGTTGGCCACGCCCTGCGTATCGGTCTTCATTTGACGCTCCGGTTTTCCAGTCAGCTCACCGTGCCCCCATCCGCGAGTCTCGGAGGTTGCTTGGAGCGGTGCATGTCTTGCGACAGACACGGTGCCTCTGACTGGGTCCTTACTCCGCCACACACAGGTACACATGCCCCAGCGGCTTCCCACCTTCGTGGGTTGCCGCCCTCCTGACCCGTTCAGAGAGAGGGAGCCGGTAGCTGGTACAGAAACAGTTACTGACGGTGAAGCCAGGTGTCAACCCAGGCCAGGAGGGCAATCGAGGCCCAGGCACCCTGGCGCTCAGGAGCCCGGAGTCTCCGTCGCCACCGCCGGCACCTCAGCGGGGGGCTGCGCTTCCTCGGGCGGCTTGGCCTGCTCCTCCGCGGCGGGCGCGGGCTTGGCGGCCACGGAGGGCTCGGCCTGAAGCTGCGCGGGAACACGGCGCGGCGGCACCACCACCGGCGGCGGCACCGGGCAGCGCGTGCACGGCCCGCGCAGCGGCACCGAGAGCACCTGGCCAATGCGCAGCATGTGGCCGCGGATCCGGTTCACATTGCGGATCGACGGCACCGTGGAGTTGTAGCGCATGGCGATGGCGCCCAGCGTGTCCCCCGAGCGCACCCGGTGCATGGCGATGTTGTGCTCGGGCTGCAGCGCCAGCAGCGGGGCGATGCGCCGCCCCAGCTCCTGCGCCCGCGGGTTGAAGAAGCGCACGTGGAAGTGGTCCCGGTGCCCACGCGCGTGCTTGATGATCGACGCCTCGCCTGCGTGGAACAGCGAGTCCAGCCACGTCTTGTCCTCGCCCGCCTTGGCTGCGTAGTCGTAGAGCACCTTCTGCACGCGGCGATCCACCAGGATGACCTGCACGTCGGTGAAGGTGACCAGCGCCTTGACGAGCTCCCAGTTCATCTTCGGGTCGATGTACTTCTCTCGCGCCCGGGCGCGCACCACGTTGCCGCCCGGGTAGTAGAAGCCCAGGTCCACATCCCGGCCGTTCTGGTGGCTCTTGTGCGGCCGGATGTAGCCGCCGTCCTTGTTGCTGATCTGGTTCACCCGCAGCAGCGGCGCCTCCGGGAAGCGCGCCCTCAGCTCGCGGATGGCGCGGAGGAGGTAGTCCACCGTCTCCTGCGTCGTGTACGCCTTCTCGGGCGACACGACGAGCCAGTCCTTCTCCTGCGGGAAGCGCACGCTGTTGACCAGCCGGCCGCTGTGCACGAAGCCCACCGACACCGAGCCCAGCGAGGCGGGCTCGTCCTTCCACCGCCGGAGCAGCTCCTCGTCGGAGAGGTCCGCCGTGTACATCATGTCCGGGAGGTTGGCGTCCGTCGTGGCGGGGGCCTCGGTCTCGTCCGCCTCGGTCGAGTCGAAGCCGGCCACCTCGGCCGAGCCATCGTCCTCGTCCGCCGCCTCACCCTCGGGCGCTTCCGCCACCTCGGAGCCCTCGGCGGACTCCGCGGGCGCGGGCTTTCCCTGCGCCACGGCGGGAGCTGGCACCTGCGCGGCGCTCTCCGCGGCCACCGGCGCGGGTGAAGGCGCGGCGGTGGGCGCGGCAGATGCCACGGGGGCACTTTCCACGCGCACGCTGGGCGCGGAGGTCGTGGGGGACACGTGCGCGGCACAGCCCGCGCACAGCAACAGGATCAGACAAGGGGAGAGACGCACGCGGGCCGAAGGATTACCCGAAATCGTCTGAACCCAAAGTGCCTGGCCCCGGATCCGGAGCGGTCGGAAAGTTGACGCGGCAGCGCGCCTGGAGAGCAGGCAAGCGCCTCCGGGCCGATTGGTGCGTGTGTGTGGCCCCAGCGGGGGGGATGATGGCCCGCTGTGACCGTGACTCTGGTTCCGCCCGATGCCTCGCCACCGCGCGCTCCGCCTCCTGGGGAGCCCGTGCCGGATATCACCGTCCGGCAGCTCTTCGTCTGGGCCCTGGTGGGAGGAATCCTCCCGTGCTTCGGCCTGCCCGTGGTGTGGACGATGGCCGCCATTGGCTGGAAGAAGGGGGCGGGCCCCACGCAGCGCTCGTGGCAGCGCGCGCTGCTGGCCCTGGCCATTCTGGACACCCTGGTGGCCGGTGCCGCCATCCATTCGGCGGTGACGAACTCCGCCGGGGGCAAGCTGACGCAGGTGGCTCCCGCCAGGCCGGCCCGGGTGCTGGGCGTCACCATGGACTCGAGCTACCGCGGCCCGGGCGTGAAGGTGTTCCATGTCTTCGAGCGCAGCCCGGCGGCCGCCGCGGATCTACGGGTGGGCGACCTGGTGCACCAGGCCAACACCACGCCGCTCAGCACGCCCCAGCACTTACAAGAGGTGGTGCGGGACACGCCGGCCGGCTCGCCGGTGACGCTGGAGGTCGAGCGCGAGGGGACGCGCCGCGAGGTGTCCGTGGTGCCGGTGGAGTACCGCACGTTCGCGGGTCCGCCTCCCAGCCTGTTCGAGCCGAGCAAGGAGCCCACCCCGCCCAGCGTGGGCCCGGACCCTTCTTCGCGCGGGGGCGCGGGCGGCGCCCTGGTGGTGTCCGCGGCCCTGCTCCTGCTGTGGCTCGTGGGCCGCAAGCGCGGGGCCGACACCCGTCCGCTCCAGGTGCTCGCGGTGCTGGGGCTCGCGGTGCTTGGCTTCGCGGCCCTGGGCTGGGGGTTGGGCAAGGCGCTGGGAGGCAGCACCCGCGGAGGGATGTTGCTGGCCATGTGGGCGCAGACGGGCGTGCTCTGCGTGGCCTCGTGGCTGCTGCTCCGGCGCGCCGGCCCCGAGTCCCCCGGCGAGGGCACCCAGAGCTGGGTACGCACGTACTTCCTTGGCCTGGGGCTCCTCGTCACCCTGGCCCCGCGCATGGGGACGATGCTGCTGTGGCTCGCGCAGCGGCTCTCGGCCTCGCCTCAGGACAGCCAGCATCCGCTGGTGGGGCTGGCCGAGCAGGGCTCCCTGGGCGCACTGGGCTGGGTGCTGCTGGCCGTCCCCACCGCCCTGCTGGCTCCGGTGGGCGAGGAGCTGCTGTTCCGCGGGCTGTTGCTGCCGTGGCTGAGCTCGTGGATGGGGCGCGTGGCGGCCCTGGTGGCCAGCGCCGCCCTCTTCGCCTCGCTGCACTCCTTCTATGGCCTCTTCGTCCTGTGGGTCTTCTTCTACGGCCTGGTGCTGGGCTGGGCCCGGCTGAACAGCGGCGGCGTGCGCGCACCCATCCTCCTACACATGACCATCAACAGCCTCGCCCTGCTGATGCAGGCCCGGGCCATGGGAGGCTGAGCAGCGCCAGAGCAGGCAGGCGCGCGCGGCAGGGGGTGTCCTGTGCAGGACAGAGGCCGTCCGCTAAGCTGCCGCGCATTTCCTGTCTCTTGGAGGTTGCAAAGGATGCGTCGTCTGATTGGCCTGCTCGTCTTCACCTGCGTCGTCACCGGCTGTAAGAGCCGCGAAGAGAAGCTTCAGGCCGCCGAGGATCAGGGCAACCTGCTCGCCGCGAGCAAGGCCCGGCTCGTCAAGGGCGTAGGCGAGGCGCTGAAGAACGAGGGCAAGGAGGCAGCCCAGACCGTGACCGAGGGTTCCGGCGAGGTGGTGAAGGCGGTGGGCGCCGGCTTCGACAAGAGCATGAACCAGGTGAAGCTCGCCGTGCACCAGGAGCTGTCGCCCAAGGGCGTGAGCGGCACGCGCGCCTCCCGGGCGGAGACCGCCGCTACCCAGCACTCCGTCTCCGTCTACGTGACGGTGGACAAGCCGTACACCGGGCCGCTCGAGCTGCGCGCCTATGACGCCGCCAACATGGAGATTGGCCGGGCCAAGGTGAACCTGGACGAGAAGGAGTCCACCGCGAAGTACGTGGACTTCCAGTTCGATCCGCGCACCCCGCTGATGACGGCGGACCACTTCGAGCTGCGCTGAAAGCCGCGCGCCGCGCAGGCCTGAAAAAGCGAAGGGCTCCCGGGATGAACCGGGAGCCCTTTTCTTTTGGCCGCGCTGGGGCGGCCTCTCCTCCCTGGCTGTTGAGGCTAGGGAGGAGGTGAAGCCAACGGCTTACTTCAGCGCCGCGACAGGGTCAGCGACCGTGAAGACCATGTCGTCACGCTCGTTGTAGCTGCCGGAGGTGCAGGTGCTGGCGGTGCCGCCGTAGCGAACCTGCGCGCGCACCGCGTGCTGGCCCGAGTTGCCGCCCACCGTGAAGGTGTGGCTGAACATCTTGCTGCCGGCGGAGCAGGACAGGCCGGTGGCCAGGGGCTGCCACGACGGGTTGGAGGCGTTGGTGGTGTAGTACAGGTCCACCTTGTCGGTGCTGTTGATGCAGTACGCCGTCACGTCCAGCTTGACCGACTTGCCCGGGACAATCAGGCCCTTGTCCGGCGTGGAGAGCTGCAGACGCTCGATGCTCTCGTCACGGCCGTAGGCGCCCGAGTTGCCGTCCGCGCACGAACGGTTGATCGTGTTCGGGTTGTTCTGCTCGAAGCCACCGGACATGGTGCCGCGGCCCTTCACCAGCGAGACGGTGTCGCAGCCGCAACCCGCGCCGCACGAAGGAGCCCGGAAGTTCGGGTTGTACGTGGCGGAGGACGGAGCGCAGACGTTCGCCGTGGTGAAGCTGGAGGCCGCGGAGTACGCGCCCGCACCGCACGCGTCCGTGGCGCGGGTGCGCCAGTAGTACTTGGTGTTCGGCGACAGCGCGGGGCTCACCGTCCAGGTGCTGGCGGTCAGACTGGTGGCCGAACGGGCGATGTTGGTGAAGTTCGCATCCAGCGCCACCTGCACGTCGTACGCGTCCGCCTGGGCCAGGGTGTTCCAGTCCAGGGCCGGGGTGTACGAGGCGCCCGTCGCGTTGTTGCTCGGGAAGCTCGGGCTGGGGATGGCCAGCACGATGCAGGCGCGGGTGGTGAACGAGCGCGCGGCGGACCAGCCGCTGGCGCCACCGCACTGGCTACGGGCGCGCACGCGCCAGTAGTGCTGCGTCTCCGCCGTGAGGGCCGGCGTGACGTTCCAGGTGCTGCCGGTCAGACCGGAGGCCGAACGCACCACGTTGGTGAAGTTCGCGTCGGTGGCAACCTGCACGTCGTAGGTGGCCTCGGCCACGTCATCCCAGTCCAGCGGCAGGGTGAACTCGGTGTCGGTGGAGCCATCGGCCGGCAGGCTCGCCGCGGGCGAGGCAGACGGCGGGCTGCAGGCCGGCGCCAGGCAGGTGCACTCGCTGGCGGGGGCGTAGCAGGCGTTGGAGGAGGCGGCCACGACCGAGTAGCAGTACTGACGGCCGTTGACGACGTCGTTGTCCGTGTAGCTGGTGCCCGTCACGGTGGCGACCTTGGCCTTGCCGAAGTTGCAGCCGGCGAAGCCCTCGGTCTTCATCACCCAGTACTCGCTGGCGTTGTTCACCGTGCTCCAGCTCAGGCCGATCTGGCTCTGGCCCGAGGTGGCAATCACCTGAGGAGCGGTGGTGGGGCCGGTGGCGCAGCCCACCTTGGCCGCCGGCGGGGCCGGCGTCTGGCAGGCGATCCGGTTCTCGTGGAAGGCATCGTACAGCGCGCGCATGTGCGGGGTGCCGTCGGCCAGGTTGCCGTTGTCGTCATCCGCCGCCAGCCACTGCATGTAGGCGTTGGTGGCGCCGCAGCCGTCCGAGGTACCGGCGGTGCAGTCACAGCCGTGCCACGAGCCGACGTTGCCGCTGCCCTGGTAGAAGATCTTGTTGGCGACGATGAACGCGGTGTTCGAGTCGTAGTTGTACGGCGGGGCGCGCAGCTTGCGGGACACGAAGCTCCACGCGGCCTGGCGCGCGGGCGAGGCGGCGCAGTGCACCTGCTTGCCGCAGGGGCCGGAGCCGGAGCCGCAACGCGTGCAGCTGAACTCGGCCGGGGTGGCCGGCTTGTTGGGGGCCATCTTCGCCCAGTCGGTGTCGCGCACGCCCGAGCAGTTCAGGTCGCACCAGGAGTTGCCCTGCTGCGCCTCGTCGGCGTTGAAGCCCGTGCCGTCGGCCGTCATGCCGCAGCCCTGGTCCGCGGTGTGGAAGAAGCCATGGCCCACGCAAGAGGTCTGCAGGCGGTAGATGGCGGCGATGTCCGCGTAGCCCTCGGAGGAGCTGGACAGCGTGCCGTTGGCGTCGAAGTCGTCGATGCCGTGGCCCCACTCGTGGTCGAACACGGCGCCAATCTCACCGGTGTTCCGGCAGCCGCCGCCGCTGCGGTAGAAGTTCACCGTCGAGCCGTCCCAGAACGCGTTGCAGGTGCTGTTCAGGTTCATGTTGGCGGTGAGCTGCTGGGTCAGCCAGGTGTTCGTCGGCAGCCAGCCGCGGGCCTGCTCGGCCAGCTTGTTCAGCTCGTAGAAGCCCGAGCGCGCCGCCGGGGTGTTGCCCGGGCCACCACCGTTGCCGATGGTGCAGTCGTGCTGGTTGTTGCTGCCACCCATGTTCATGTCGCCGTTGGTGCCGTTGGAGCTGAAGGTCACCTGGCCGCAGTTGTCGTTGATGCGCACGTACTTACCGCTCAGGGTGGTGGTGGCCACGCCCGAGGTCCAGTTGTACACGCCCGCGCCGTTGGTGAAGTCGTTGGGCGCCGCCAGGCCCGTGTTGGCCCACGGCATCGGCGAGTCCGGCTGCATGGTGCCGCAGAACTCGTTGCTGGGGCACACGCCGGTGTTGGTGGACGGGTAGATGCCACCCTGGATCTTCGCCTCGAGGTAGTGGTTCTGGTCCTCCATCGCCAGCACCTCGCCGGTGGTGGCGTCCACCGTCATCTTCCAGCGCTCGTGGTTCTTCTCCTGCTGGAAGCCGTACGTCCACACCAGGCGGTGCTCATAGCCCTGGCCGAACGTGCCAATGAAGCTCTGGCCGTTCTGCGTCTCGGCGCGCGCCATGGGCAGCACCTCGAGCGCGGGCTGCTGCCACACCAGGCTCGGCGTCTCGTACACGCCCAGGAACTCGCTGCCCTTGGCCATCGCGTCCACGCCGGAGACAACCGGCTTGGTGGCCACGTTGGAGTTGGACCACGACTCGGTGCCGATGAGGATCAGGTTGCCGTGGTTGATGGTGGCCGCCACGCGCGCGTGGCGAACGGGCACGCCGTTGACCTGCTGCGGAATGTGCACCTGCCACAGGTAGTCGTTGATGGCGGTGATGCGCGGCTCGCCCAGCTGCAGCGGGTTGACGCCCAGGGCGGCCGAGTTGTCCTCGATGAACTTGGTGATCAGGTCGGCGATCAGCGCCTGGTCCACATCCTTGACGTCGCGGCCCAGCGTGGAGCGCAGACTCTCGAGCGTCACCTTGTTGCCAGCGCCCTTGCCCGGGATGAACGGGATGGAGCCCTCGATGGCGGTGGCGGCGCCGGTGCGCGCATCCACGTAGACGCGGAAGTCCTTACCGTTACGCGCGAAGAAGTCCTCCCAAGCGCCGGCATTGAGCGAAGACAGCTTCGCGTCCGACAGGGGAACGTTGGTGATGGGGAGATAGAGCTCCGGCTTGAAGAAGGCCTTACTCGTCAACGAGGTCGGGCCGGGCTCCGGCGGGACGATCGCCCAGCTCGCCGCGGACAACAGCAGCGCGAGACAGGCGGTCAGCTTTGCTACTTGGCGCATTACGACTCTCCTGGTGAGGACTGACGACTACAGGACACGGGACCGGGGGTCCCAAGGGGGATGGGGCTGCAGCGCTGGGTGGGGAGGACGGCATCAGGTCACCAGCAGACCTGTGTTCCGAATCAGGACGTCTAAAACAGAACTTAGAGATGATACAAGAAGGGTTGACCTATTAGAAACGCTTCCCAATTCTTGAGAATCTGAGGCTCAGCGTTCCTCGTTTTCCTGCTCTTCCATGGCAGGAATGAGGCCATGACGGCGGGCCAGCGAGCGGAAGTGCTTGCGGTCCACCCCGGCTTGACGCGCGGCCTCGGAGAGGTTGCCCCCGGCGCGGGTGAGCACGTCGCGCAGGTAGTGGCGCTCGAAGTGGTCGATGACGGTTTGCTTGGCTTCGGCAAAAGGTAGATCCGTGCGCAGGGTGAGCTGGGGCCCGGAGCCCTGCGGGTGAAGGGAAGGGCGAAGCTCCTCGAAGGAGCGGGCCGCGGGGGCCAGCGCCAGAGCGCGCTCGAGCACGTTGCGCAGCTCGCGCACGTTGCCAGGCCAGGCGTGCCCCGAGAGCAATTCCAGCGCGGGGCCGCGCACGGGGCCTGGCTCGAAGCCACGGCGGCGGAGAATCTCGGCGATGAGCAGCGGCAAATCCTCTCGCCGCTGGCGCAGCGCAGGCAGGGCGAGCGCCACCACCGCGAGCCGGTAGTAGAGGTCCGGGCGGAAGGTGCCCTCGGCCACCGCGAGTGACAAGTCCTCGCGCGAAGCGGCCACCACGCGCACGTCCACGCGCTGCTCGGCGTCTCCACCCACCGGGCGCACCTTGCGCTCCTCCAGCACGCGCAGCAGCCGCGCCTGCACGGGAGCGGGAATGCCGACCAGCTCGTCCAGGAAAAGGGTGCCGCCGTTGGCGCGGGCGAAGGCGCCGGCGCGAGCGGCGAGCGCACCGGTGAAGGCGCCCTTTACGTGGCCGAACAGCTCGCTCTCCACCAGGCCCTCGGGCAGGGCGCCACAGTCCACCGCGACGAAGGGGCCCTTGCGCCGGGCGCTGGCCTCGTGGAGCGAGCGGGCCGCCAGCTCCTTGCCGGTGCCCGTCTCGCCCTGCAGCAGCACGGTGGCGTCCGAGGGGGCCACGCGCTCGAGCACGGCGAACAGCTCGCGCATGGCGAGCCCTTCACCCACCAGCTCGCCGAAGCGCCGCGCCTGGCTGGGGGCCACCTCCCACGGCTGGCTCTCGGGCTGAATGCGCAGGAAGCTGCGGCCCAGCTTGAAGGTGGCTCCCGCGGGCACGCGCGCCTCGCGGATGCGCGAGCCCTCGTAGAGCGTGCCGTTGCGGCTCTCCAGGTCCTTCACCTCGAAGAGCGCTCCGTCGGCGCGCACCTCGAGGTGCTCTCCGGAGACGCGCGGGTCGGTCAGCCGCAGGCCACAGCCCTCGCGGGTGCCCACGCGCACGGGCTTGTCTCCGAGCGCCACCGCGCGCCCGGCGTCCGGGCCCTCGATGACGAGCAGCTGGCAGCGGCGGGGCGAGGCCTCGGCGGCGGCGTTCTGCGAGGTGATGAGGGCGGTGTTGCTCACGGGCGGGCGCTATCCTAGGGCGGGTGAGGGAACTACCGCGACAGCTGGGGCCCTATCGCCTGCTGCGCCGCTTGGGGGCCGGGGGAATGGCGGAGGTGTTTCTCGCACAGGCTTTCGGGGCCAGCGGGTTCGAGAAGCGCGTGGTGCTCAAGGTGCTTCGCCCCGAGTACGTGGGGGATGCGGTTTACGAGCGCATGTTCATCGAGGAGGGGCGGCTGGGAGCGCGGCTGAGCCACCGCAACCTGGTGGGGGTGCACGACCTGGGGTACGCGGAAGGCTCCTATTTCGTCCGGCTGGACTACGTGGAGGGCGCGGACCTGGCGACGTTGCTGGCGCGGGGCCGGCCCAGCACCCCGCTGGCGCTGTTCATCGCCGACGAGCTGGCGCTGGCGCTGGGGGCGGTGCACGGGCTGACGGATGACGAGGGACGGCCGCTGGGGGTGGTGCACCGGGACGTGACGCCGGCCAACGTGCTGGTGTCGCGGCTGGGAGAGGTGAAGCTGGCGGACTTCGGCATCGCCAAGGCCACGCTGCTGCGGGACACGACGCGCGCGGGCGTGCGCAAGGGCACCTACGCATATATGTCGCCGGAGCAGGTGCGCGGCGGCGAGTTGGGCCCGGCCAGCGACTTCTTCTCGCTGGGGACGACGCTGCACGAGCTGCTCACCGGGCGCCGGCCGTTCGACGGAGAGACGCCGCTGGAGACGATGGACCGGGTGCGCGAGGCGCAACTGGGCTCGCTCGCGGAGGTGGAGGCGGACCTCCGTGCGTTGCTGAGGGCGTGCCTGGCGCGCAAGCCGCAGGAGCGGGTGTCCACGGCGGAGGCGTTCCGGGCGCTGCTGGGGCCGCTGCGGCGCGCGCGCCCGGAGGCGGGGCCCTTCGAGCTGGCGCGCTGGGTCCGCAGCAGCGAGTCCTCGCCCGCGCAGGCCCCCAGGCCCGCGGAGACGGTGCAGGAGGAGGACGAATCCTAGATGGCGGCCTCGCTGCGGGGCGGCTAGGGTCCGGCGCACC
>DASVVJ010001012.1:0-14575 GCA_036389955.1 Myxococcaceae bacterium | reverse complement strand
CACCGTGGCCCCCGTCACGCGCATGCGGGTGGGAAAGAAGACGCGCTGCGCCAGATCCTGCTCCACCTGCGCGTCCACCGCCTTCTGCTGGGAGTCACTGAGTGAGCCCTGGGTGCGCAGGTGCTCCTCGCGCGCCTGCTTGCGCCAGAGGCTTCGCAGCGTGTCGCGCGCCTCGATGGGGCGCGGCGCCACCAGGATGGCCTTCTCCCAACCGCCGCTGGGCGCCAGCGTCAGGTAGCGGCCCGGCAGCGTCTCCGTGCGGCCCGAGCCCTGCGCCCGGTCCGTGTCCACGTACAGGTCCAGGTTGAAGGTGTAGAAGCCATGGCGGGCCCGCTGGGACAGGGTTTCTCCCGCGAGATCCACCGTGCGCCCCGGCGGCCGGGCAATGGGGCGGGCGAAGGTGGCCTCGAAGCGGGTGCCGTCCTCCTCGGGGAAGGCGGCCAGGGACAGCAGGTCCAGGCTGCCAGGCGGCATGTCGTCGCGCAGCGGGTAGCGCAGCTCCCCGTCCCCGTGGTCATCCCCGCGGGGATCCGTGAGGGTGAACAGCGCACCGGCGCCACGGGTGCCCCGGCCCAGACAGGCGCTGAGCAGCACGGCCCCCAGCACGAGCAGCGGCAGCGGGCGGCGGAAGACGGACAGAAGGGGCTTCACAGGGACTCCAGAGGGAAAAAGAAAGGGCCCGGCGAGCCTCTTCGCGCGCCGGGCCCTGCTCGAGTGAGAAGCGTGCGGCCGGCTAGAACTGCGCCTTCATGAAGACCTTGAGCCGCATGTGGTTGAACTCGCGCGTCTCCAGGCTATTCCAGCCGTTGAAGCGGTTGCGGAAGCCCAACGAGCCCACTTCCACGTTGTGGTCCGCCGCCGTCGTCTCGTCCGCGGCGATGGGCACGAAGCCCGAGCCGAAGTCCGGGTTGAACGTGCCGAACGCGTACTGGCCCTCGGCGCCGAACTCCACGCCGGCCAGGATGTACTTGGCCTTGAGCACCAGCGAGTTCTTGTTGTGCATGCCCGACGCCATCTGGTGCAGGTTGTAGGCCTGGAACGCCGTGTTGCCGTCGAACAGGTCCGCCAGGAACTTGGTGTAGCTCAGCGAGGCGTACAGGTCGTCCGACAGCTGGTAGCCCGCGCCCATCGTCAGCGCGTAGTAGCGCAGCAGCCGGTCATCGTCCGCCAGGCTATCGAAGGGCTTCCACTGGTAGCCGGTCACCCCGTCCTGCGTCACCACGCCCGGGTTGCCGAACGTGTCCGCGGTGGAGAAGCCCGGCGCGTACTCGTTGCGCAGGTTCGCGCACGGCTCGCCATCCCCCGGGCACGCGCCCGCCTGGTACGGCAGGAAGCGCGCGTCGTTGATGCGCTTGTCCGTCTCGTGGATGAACTTCGCCTTGCCGAAGATGTCCACGCCACCGGCCACGTCCAGCACGTACTTGCCCTTGAGCACCGCGATGTGCGTGCGCTTGTCCTGGAAGGGCTGGTACGCGGTGCGGAAGTTGTGGCCCACGCCCGGGTCCAGCTCCGTGCCGGGGTACGGCGTCTTCTGGTAGGACTCGTCCTCGTTGCCCCACGCCTGCCAGTTGGTGTTGTAGGTGATGAACGAGTACTCGGCCGCCAGGTCCAGCGCGCCGCTGCCCCACACCGGGTTTACCGTGAAGCCCTTCCAGCCGATGGCCGTCTCCGCGAACGGCTCGTCGAAGTCGGTGAACTCGTTGTCCACGTTGATCGTCGACACCTGCTGCGACTCACCCGTCCAGCCGCCGTAGCCGATGCGCGTGGGGTTGCCCTTGAACACGCCGTAGGAGCTGTTGGACGGATCCGGGAACGCGAACGAGCCGTCGTGTCCTTCGGTGAGCAGCACGTCGGACTCACGCCGCGCCGCCATGATGGCCACGTAGTCCGCGCCGATGCTGAAGCCCTGCAGGTTCACCGACAGGCCCACGTCCAGCGGGTCGTTCAGCGTCACGTCCAGCCGGTACGTCTGGTCCTCGCGCCGGCCCGCCGGCACCGGCGAGTAGCCGTTGATGCCGAACTCGCGAGGGGTGAGCACCGGGTCCGCGTTGGAGTACGAGTGGTAGAGCGCGCCGCGCACGTCCACCTTGTCGCCCAGCCGCAGGGCCGCCTTCAGGCCGCCCACGCCGTTGCGGAAGCGCGGCGTCAGGTCCCGCCCGTCGTCCAGGTTGTTGTCCACGTCCGCTGGGGCGATCTCCGCGTCATTCACATAGCTGAAGATGCCGCCCACCTCGATCGTGTCGCTCAGCGACACCCGCGTCTGGAAGCCGTACGCGGCGTCCGTGGCGTGGAACAAGCCGGTGCTGAACGAGGGGCCCGCCCACAGCCGGGGCAGGCTGATGCGGGTGGCATCCCACGTAATCTTCCGGTCAAAGCCCGAGCCCTGCAGCAGGATGCCGTGCGCGTTGTCGCGGTCGATGTAGCGGATGCGGCCGATGACGTACGGGTCGAACTGGCCGAAGTCATTGGCGCCGATGGTGGCCGAGTCCACCAGGTAGCCCGGCGTGAGCGTCACCGCCATGCCGCGCAGCTTCACGTACTGGTTGGAGCGCGGATCAAACTCACCGCAGTCTCCGGCCACGCACGGCTTGGAGGGGTCACCACCGAAGCCGCCGAAGTTCGTCCAGAAGTTCTGGCTGAAGCGGCTGTGGATGCGGCCGCGCACCTCGACCTGGTTGGAGAGGCGGGCGTTGAGCAGCAGCTCCAGCTCGGTGCCCTGGCCGTTGTCGCCGTACCCTTCACCCGGAATGGTGGTGAAGTTGAACAGGGCGCCTTGCTCGCGCAGGTTGCCCCAAAGCCACTTGGTGTACGTCGTGCCGCCAATCTGCAGCCTCGGTGCATCCTGAGCGACGGCCGCGGCCGGCGCCAACGCCGCGGTGGCGGCTAGCGCAAGCGCGCTCTTCCACAGGAACTTCTTCGACATGGTGTGAACCCCTCCTCCATGGCCGGCGGGGGCGCCGCGCAATAAAAGGCCCTGCGCGGCGGTCCGGCCTTGTCCTTAGTGAAACAGTACCGCGTTACTTGCCGCTCGGGCGCACCATGGTGAGCGTGGCCTTCGTCTTCGCGCTGCCGTCCTCGGCGCACTCGTACTTGAGCATGTCCGCCTGCGCCTTCTTCTCCGAGTCCTCGCCCTTGCCGGCGCCCGCCAGCAGGTCAATCACGTGCGGATCGCACTCGCCGTCGTGGCCGCCGCCGAAGCGGTGCTGGCCCTCGTACTCGTTCACCTTACGGGTCAGCAGGTCGCCGCCCGCGGGGAAGCCCTCGTTGGACTGAACGATGACCTGGTAGCCCCACTGGCTGGGGTCACCCTCGAGCCCCGCGTCCACGGTGGCGGTGATCTTCCGGCCGGCGCCCTTGGTGCGCGCCGGGACGATGATGTCGCCCTTGACCGAGCCGGCCTTGGTCTCCACTTCCTTCTTCACGCGCGCGGGCTCCTGCGGCGAGAGGATGACGAGCTTGTCCCAGGCGCCGGCGGGGGCGAACTGTACGTTGAGGCCCGGCACGCCCTCGGTGCGGCCGCTGCCCTCCTTACCGTCGGTGTCGATGAAGACGAACACCATCTGGGTGGCGAAGCCCTTGCCCATGCGCCAGGGGTCCTCGAGGTTGGCGCCCAGGCCCACGGTGAAGTCGACCTTGTTGCCCTTCTTCTCCACCGTGAACTCGGTGAGGTCGAACGAGCCCTTCTTGTACACGGTGTCCGTTGGGTACTTGTACGTGCCCGGGCCGTTGTCATCCCCGGCCGGGTCCTTGAAGGAGACCTTGTTCTGGGCCAGGGCAGGCACGCTCAGCAGCGAGGCGGCCAGGGTCAGGGATGCGAGGTGCTTTTTCATGACGGGTTCTCCTATGTGAAAACGACTTCAGCCCTTCACGCTACCGGCCGTGAGGCCAGACACGAGGTACTTCTGCAGGAACAGGAAGAGGATGACGACCGGAATGGACACGATGATGGAGCCAGCGGCGAAGTAGCCCCATTGCTGTGAGAAGCCGCCCACGAAGAAGCGCAGCCCCACGGGCGCCGTGTACATCGTCTCCTGTTCCATGAAAGTGGCCGCCAAGATGAACTCATTCCAGGCGGTCATGAAAGAAAACAATGCCGTCACCGCCACCGCGGGCTTGGCCAGGGGCAGGATGATGGTCCAGAAAATCCGGCCTACCGAGGCTCCCTCGATGAGCGCCGCCTCCTCCAGGTCCTTCGGGATGGTGTCGAAGTAGCCCTTGAGCATCCACACGCTGAAGGGAATGGAGGTGGTGGCGTAGACGATGATGAGACCCAGCCGGGAGTTCCCCAGCTTCAGGTACTGCACCAGGATGATGAACAGGGGAATGAGCATCAGCGTGCCCGGGAACATCTGGGACACGAGGAAGGACATCATCCCCGCGCGCTGGCCGGGGAACTTGAAGCGGCTGAAGGCGTAGGCGGCGGTGCAGGCCAGGAACACGCCCACCACGGTGGTGCCCAGGGCGATGATGGCGCTGTTGAGCATCCACTGCGCGAAGGGCTGGTCGGTCATCACCGAGATGAAGTTGGAGGCCGACCACTGCTCGGGCCACGGGGTGATGGCGCGCAGGCGGTCCATCGCGGTGGGCTCGGCGGGCAGGGTGGCGATGGCCAGGTTCTGCCGCCCCGAGAAGGCGATCGTGACGACCCAGAGGATGGGGTAGATGGTGAACAGGGTGAAGAGCACCAGCACCACGTGCAGCGGCAGGTGGGAAATTCCCTCGCGTCGCGTGGCCATCAGGTCGCCTCCGTGGCGCGGGACACCCGGTTCTGCACCATGCTGTAGAGCAGAAGGATGCCGAAGATGACGGTGGAGTACGCCGCCGCGTACCCGTAGCGGTAGCGCTGGAAGGCGTATTTGTAGGCCTGGGTGACAAGGATTTCGGTGGAGCTGCCCGGCTCACCCTCCGTCACCAGGAAGATGATGTTGAACATGTTGAAGGTCCACACCACCGACAGGATGATGGCGGGCACCAGCGCCGGCTTGAGCGAGGGCAGGGTGATGGCCAGAAACTGCTGCCACCGGCTGGCCCCGTCCACCCGCGCCGCCTCGTAGAGCTCGCCAGGAATGGACTGCAGCGCGCCCAGCGACACCACCATCATGAACGGGAAGCTCAGCCACCCGTTGGTGGCCAGCGCCGTGAGGAACGAGGTACCTGGCGAGTCGAACCAGCTCAGCCCCTGCCCACCGAACATGCGGATGACATGGTTCACCACGCCGAACTGCTGGTGGAACATGCCCTTCCAGATGAGCGCGGTGATGTAGTTGGGCATGGCCCACGGCAGGATGAGCAGCACCCGGTAGATGGGGCGCAGGGCCAGCTTGGGCGTGTTGAGGATGAGCGCCAGGATGAGCCCCACCGTCACGCCGATCGTCACGTTGGTGATGGTCCAGAGGACGGTGAAGATCAGCGTCCAGTAGAAGTTCAGGTAGTTGAAGACCCAGACGCCGTTCTCCGCCTGCCGGGCGATGGTGAAGTCGCCAAGGATCTCCTGGTAGTTGCGCAGGCCGATCCAGATGTCACCCAGGGGCTGGTTGGTGTTGTAGAGGTTGGCGTCGGTGAACGACAGGGTGATGCCGTAGAAGAACGGGAAGAACACCAGCACCAGCATGCCCACCATGGCCGGCGCGATGTACATGTACGCCTGGCGGTTCTCCACCACGGTGCGGCTCAGGCGGTGCAGGCCTCCCAGGCCAATGAAGCCCAGCAGCACCAGGCCCAGCGCGCCCAGCCCGTAGAAGGCGCTCCGGGCCTCGCCGCGCAGCTTGTCCACGCGCGCGGTGAGCTTGGCCTCGTCGATCTTCCCCTCGGGAGACAGCAGCCCCAGCGGGCGGCGGTACAGGTCCGCGTCCCAGGTGCCCGGCTGCAGCGGCGGCTCGGTGGCCAGGCTCTGCGCCGTCACCACCGTGCGGGCCCGCTCGGCCATGGCGAGCAGCTGCTCGGCCACCGCCTCCTGCGTGCCGCGCAGCCCGCCTTCGAGCGCCTGCATCGAGTAGGCGCCATAGCCGCCCAGCCCCGCGACGAAGACCACCGCCGCCACCGCGACGAGCTGCCACTGGCGGCGCAGCGGGGCGAAGGAGACGGCGAGCACCACCAGCAGCGGCAGGAAGAAGGCGAGCAGCACGGGCGCCAGGGCCGGCGGCTCCACCTTCGGCAGCGGCGGCGTGGCCAGCTCCACCATGCCCACCACCGAGCCTTCGACTTCCACCGGCGCCGAGAGCAACCGCCCACCCTCGGGCAGCGGCTCGGCTTCGATCTCCAGCTTGCGGGCGCCGCCCTCCTCGCGGTTGGTCTCCACCGAGGCGCGCAGGCGCTGCCCCCGGTCGTACAGGGGCTTCTCCTCACGGGACAGCCGCCGCGGAGCGGCCTTCTCCCCCTGGTCCGCCGGAAAGGTGGAGGCCTCCAGGCTGATGCCCGAGAAGGCGATGACGCGCACGGCGCTGCCCTGGGGCAGCTGGTCCTGCCAGGCGGTGACGATGGCGCGAACGCCATCGCCCTTGCCGCCCGCGCGTTGTACCAGGTCGGTCACCGCGCGCAGGGAGATGAGGGCCCGGCGCTGCTCGCGCTCGAGTGAGGCCTCGTCCCGCGCCCGGGAGAGCAGCCCGTAGGCCAGGGCCAGCCCTACGCCGAGCGCCAGGGCCAGGCCCACGAGCACGCGCGGCCGCCACAGGACAGGAGTCGTCTTCTCGGAGGGTGTCACAGAGGGGCCTGACTCACTTCTTCCGGAGACCGGCAATGTCCTTGGCGACGGCCTTCTGGGCCGTGTCCAGCGCGGCCTTCGGAGTGGCCGTCTTCTTGAGGATGCCGTTCATGGCGCTGGTGGCCGGCGACCACACCATCGTCATCTCCGGCACGTTGGGCATGGGCACCGCCACCTCGACCTGGTCACGGAAGGCCTTGAGCTGCGGATCCTTGGAGACCTGCGCGTCGTTGTAGACCTCGTTGTTGGCGGGGCTCTGGCGGCCCTCGAGCGCCAGCACCTTGGCGGCGCCCGTGTCGGTGAGGAACTTGGCGAAGTCGAACGCGGCCTCCTTGTTCTGCGAGGGCGCCGTCACGTAAATGCCCTCCACCGTCATCCACGGGCGCATGGGCTTGCCGCCCGCCTCGTCCAGCGTGGGCAGCGGGGCAATGCCGTAGTCGATGGTCTTGGCGATCTCTCCCAGGAACCAGGGGCCGTTGAACACCATGGCCGCCTTGCCCTCGTTGAACAGCGAGGTGATCAACGCGGTGGACGGCTCGGCCGGCAGAATGCCGTCCTTCTCGATCCACTTGAGCAGCGCGTCGATCGACTTCACGTTCTCCGCAGAGTTGAGCGTGGGGCTGAGCTTGGCGTCGAACACGCCGCCGCCAAAGCCGTTCATCAGCGCCGCGTGGTAGTAGAAGTCGCCGTACGAGTAGGCCAGCCCGAAGCGCCCGGCCTTCTTGTCGGTCAGCTTCTTGGCCACCGTCACCAGCTCCGCCGAGGTCTTCGGCGGGGTGGGCACGAGCTTCTTGTTGTAGATGAGCGAGATGACCTTGTAGTTGAGCGGCAGGCCGTAGGTGGTGCCCCGGTACGTCATCGCCTGCATCGTGGTGGGGATGTAGCGCTTCTTCAGGGCGTCATCGAGGTAGAAGTCGATGGGCTCGATGGTGTTGCCCGCCTCGATCCAGCCGCCCAGCCGGTCCTGCGCGAAGATGAAGAGGTCGGGCCCCTTGCCGCGCGGCACGGTGGCGGTGATCTTGTCGGCGAACGCGTCATAGGGCACCGCCAGCGCCTTGACGGTGTTGCCCTTGGCGGCGTTGTCCTTGTTGTACTGAGCCACCAGCTTCTCGAGCGCGGCCTTCTCCTCGGCGCGGTACGAGTGCCAGATGACGATTTCCGCCGCGGAGGCGGTCAGGGGCAGCAGGCCGAGCGCGCAGAGGCACACGGCCGCGGTCAGCAGTCGCAGGGTCTTCATGGTTCGGAAGGCTCCAGGGTCAGGCAGAGAGGCGTTGCTCGGTTTCGGCGTCGAAGAGGTGCAGCGCATCGAGCTCCACCACCACGGGGAGCTTGGTGCCGGTATCGGGCGTGAACTGAGGCGGCAGCTTGGAGACGAGGCTGAACTCGCCCAGCCGCGAGTGGACGATGAGCTCGTTGCCCAGCGGCTCGACGATCTCCACCTGCGGGGTGAGCGTGGCCGTCTCACCGCGGGCGGCCTGCTCGGGGCTCAGCAGGTGGTCGGGGCGGATGCCGATTTTGATCTTGCGGCCGCCCTTGCCCGCGGTGACGGCGCGCAGGCTCTGAGGCACCGGCAGCGTGAAGCCCTCGCCCACCAGCGTGGTGCCGTTGGCGTCCAGGGTGCCGCTGAGGAAGTTCATCGGCGGGGTGCCGATGAACTGGGCGACGAAGATGTTGGCGGGGCGCTCGTATACCTCGAGCGGCGTGCCCAGCTGCTGCAGTTTGCCCTCCTTCATCACCGCGATGCGGTGGCCCATCGTCATCGCTTCGATCTGATCGTGCGTCACGTAGACGCTGGTGACTTGAAGCCGCTGCTGCAGCTTCTTGATCTCGGCGCGCATGGCCACGCGCAGCTTGGCGTCCAGGTTGGACAGCGGCTCGTCGAAGAGGAACACGGCGGGCTTGCGCACGATGGCGCGGCCCAGGGCCACGCGCTGGCGCTGGCCGCCCGACAGCTGCTTGGGCTTGCGGTCCAGCAGGTGGGTGATGCCGAGCACCTCGGCCGCGTCGTTCACCAGCTTGTCCATGTCCGGCTTGGCCGTCTTGCGGATCTTCAAGCCGAACTCGAGGTTCTCGCGCACCGTCATGTGCGGGTAGAGCGCGTAGTTCTGGAACACCATGGCCACGTCCCGCTCCTTGGGGGGTAGGTTGTTCACCACCCGGCCGCCAATGGAGACAGTGCCGCCGGTGATCTCCTCCAGCCCGGCGATCATCCGCAGCGCGGTGGACTTTCCGCAGCCGGACGGCCCCACCAACACCAGGAACTCGTGGTCCTTGATGTCGAGGTTGAGCCCCTCGATGATCGAGACCGCGCCGTACCGCTTCGCTACGTCCTTGAACGTTACTTCGGCCATCAGGCCCTCGCCCCTCGTGCCGCAGGGTGTCTAGGGTTTCTCTTGTGCTCCGGGCCGCTCAGCCCGGTCTTCCCAGGATGCGCGCCGACAGCGGCTCGACGGTAAGCTCCAGGGTGGGGCCTTCCAGCCGGCCCCCATTCAGCAGATCCTCCGCCGCCGTGCCATTCCAGGGCGCGGGCCACGGCAGAGAAACCCTGGCCGGCTGCTCGCCCCGGTTGACGGCCACCATCACCGCGTCGCCAGACTCGGCGTCATGCCGCAAAAACACGTAGAGGTCACCCTCCGTGGACAGGCCCTGGTGCGTGCCGCGCGAGAGCGCCGGGTGGGCACGGCGGATGGAGGTGAGCTTCTGGTACGTCTTGCGCAGCGCCTCGTCCCGGGGCTTGCCAGCACCGGGCTTCACGGCGCGCTCGCCCCACGGCATGTCGCTGCGGTTGGCGGGCCAGTCGCCGCCGGGGCGCGCCACTTCCTCGCCGTAATAGATGGTGGGAATGCCCGAGGTGGTCAGCTGCAGCACCGCGGCCAGGCGGAAGCGCTTCACGTCACCGTTGAGCTGGAAGAGCGCGCCCGGCACGTCATGCGAGGACAGGAAGTGGGACAGCAGGTAGCCCTGGCGCACCTTGGCGCGCGAGCGCAGGTACTTGTCGAAGGCGATGGTGCGGCCCCGTCCCAGCACGAAGGCGATGGTGTTGCCCTGGAAGCCGAAGTCGAAGCCGGCGTCCATCTCGTCACCGGAGAACCACGGATCCAACACCTCGGCATCGCCGCCCCACACCTCCCCCAGCAGGAAGAAGTCCTTGTTCACCTCGGCGCGGGTGCGGCGGCGGTGCTCCTTCCAGAAGTCGTGGTCGACGTGCTTCACCGTGTCCAGCCGGAAGCCGTCCACCCCAGAGCGCCGGGCCCAGTCGATCTGCGCGTCCAGCAGGTAGCGGGCCACCTCGGGCTGCTCGGTCTTGAAGTCCGGCAGGCCGGAGACGCAGCTGGTGAGGTCGTCCTGGCCGCAGGTGCCCTTGTCCTCCGAGCGCAGCCAGCCCTTCGTCTCGGGCTTCGTCAGGTAGCGCGAGTTGTAACCCGGGTGGTTGTAGACGACGTCCAGCAGCACCCGGATGCCCCGCTTGTGGCACGCCTCCACCAGCGCGCGCAGGTCCTGCTCGGTGCCGAAGCGCGGATCCAGCGCGTGGAAGTCATCGGCCCAGTAGCCGTGGTAGCCCCAGTCCGGGAAGCCCGCGCCGGTGACGAAGCCGTCGATATTCTTCACCACCGGGGTGATCCACAGCGCCGTCACCCCCAGCGAGCTCAGCTCCTCGAGCTGCTGCAGCAGGCCCTTCAGGTCTCCGCCATGAAAGGTGCCCTGCGCGGAGACATCCACCGCGGCGTTGTTGGTCGCATCTCCATCCGCGAACCGGTCCACCACGACGAAGTAGAGGATTTCGTCCGCCCAGTGGCGCGGCGGAGCAGCAGGCGCGGGAGCGGGCGGTGGAGTGGCCGCCGGAGCCGCCGCCGCGGGAGGACTTGGTGGGGCGGGTACAGGCTCGGCCGGCGACGGGGTGTGCGTGCAACTCGCCAGGTGGAGCGCGAGCAGCAGCGTTGACGCCAACGCGCCATGTCGAACCATGCGCCTGGCGGCCAGTCTGCGGGGCGGGGGGACCTGCATGCGCGCGGGACTGTTTCACAGAATGGTGTGCAGGTGAACTGTCTCGCTCTCGGTACAATGGACGTGGCAGGTCACCCTCACCCTGCGCGAATGCATGATGCGCCGCGTCGTCATATCCGGGTGAAGGGGATATGACACGCGGCGTCTGACGCAACGCGTTCCTACGTTACGGGTTCCGGCGGTAGGGCGAAGGATCCTCGGGCCAGGCGTTGGGCTGCTTGCGGCCCACGTCATGGACGATGATGACCTCGCGGGCGATGCGCTCCTGGTTGTTGTAGTCCCACGAAGTGCGCACCTGCGAGCCCGGCTCCAGGAACTTGCGGGCAACCAGGTCGCCCCCCTCCTGACGGAAGAGCGTCTGCTCATCCACGCGCAGCGCGCGCTGGAAGCCCTCGTCATCCTCGATGAGGAGCGCATCCTTGGTGTCGGAGATGACGGTGCCCTCGATGAGCAGCCCTCCCTCGCCCGAGGAGAGGTTGGGGTTACGGGCGACGGCGTTGGGCGGTGTGCCCATGTCCGAGGAGTGTCCCGCCACGCTCGTGTCCGTGGCGCACCCGACCAGGCACGTCACGCCCAACACTGCCAATCCGAAGAGTTTCTTCATTCGCGCTCATCCCCTGTATGGCGGACCGCTTCCGCCCATCCACGGGCACGGTGGCGACGCAACATGGCCGCTCGCAACCCTGGCTCGCACCGGCGAGGGGCAGGCAGGGAAACAGCAATGAAACGAGGCGGTGACTTCCAGGGAATCAAGAAAAGAAGGCGAGAGACGGGAACAGAAGGAGAAGGAGCCTGGACGCTTGCCCTCTGCACCGTTAAACCCTCACGGCATTCGAAATCCCCCCCCGGAGGTGTCTCCTGAAAGCTTCACGTCTTTCGCTGTTACCGGTGCGCCCGATTGCGCTCTGTGCGCTGCTGGCCGCCGTGCATGTCCCATGGCAGGCCGCCGCGGCGCCGAGCACCGTCACCCTGGTGGGTGATCTCCAGAGCGAGCTGGGCTGCGCGAGCGACTCGGATCCCTCGTGCACCAACACCCGGCTGGAGCTCGATGCCAGCGATGGTGTGTGGCAGAAGAGCTTCAACGTCCCGGCAGGCACCTGGAAGTACAAGATCGCCGCCGAGGAGAACGCCACCACCACCACGCACGGTGGTCCCGGCGGCGCGGAGCTCACCCTGACGCTGTCCGCGCCCCGCTCGGTGAAGTTCTATTTCGACCCGAACAGCAAGTTCGTCAGCGACAACGTGCGGCGCATCGCGGTGTCTCCTGGCAACTTCCAAAGCGAGCTGGGGTGCCCCAGCGACTGGCAGCCGGACTGTCTCAAGACGTGGCTGCAGGACCCCGACGGGGACGGCACGTTCACGCTGATCACCAACGCGCTCCCGCCGGGGGCGTACGAAGGCAAGGTGGCCATCAATGAGAGCTGGGACGAGAACTACGGCACCAACGGTGCGCCGGGCGGCAGCAACATCGGCTTCACCGTGCAGACGGCGGGGCAGCAGATGACGTTCACCTGGGAGTCGGGGAGCAAGAAGATGACGATCAGGGGTGAGGGCCAGGCCTTGGGCGATCTGCTGCTGGCGCGGGCGCACTGGGTGGCGCCGGACACGCTGGCGTGGAGCCCCGACGTCGCCGACAAGGACATCGGCAGCGCGGTCTTCCGGCTGCACCATGAGCCCACGGGCGCGATGAACCTCACGGCCACGGGCATCGAGAACGGCGCCGCCATCACCCTGACGCGCGACCCGATGGGGCTGAGCGCCGAGCTGCGCGAGCGCTTCCCGCACCTGGCCAGCTCGCTGGCGCTGAAGGTGCCGGCCTCGGAGCTGGCCAATGTGCCGCAGCTCCTCAAGGGCCAGTTGGCCGTCTCGGCCACGGTGACCTCCACGACGGGGCAGCCGAGGGTGGTGGATGCCACCTCGCTGCAGCTCCCCGGCGTGCTGGATGCGCTCTACACCTATCCGGGCGAGCTGGGCCCCACCTTCGATGCCCAGGGCGTGCCCACGCTGCGCGTCTGGGCCCCCACCGCGCGCAAGGTGACGCTGCTGCTGTTCAACGACTCGACGTCGGCCACGCCGTCCGAGCGCGTCGCGATGACGGCGGGCAGCAAGGGCGAGTGGTCCGCCACCGGCACCGCCGGCTGGAAGGACAAGTTCTACCTCTACGAGGTCGAGGTCTACGTCCGCAAGGAGCAGGCGGTGAGGACCAACCTCGTCACGGATCCGTACTCGGTGAGCCTGTCGATGAACAGCACGCGCAGCCAGATTGTCGACCTGAACGACGCGCGGCTGGCGCCTCTGGGCTTCGCCGTGATGCCCAAGCCGCCGCTGGCGGCGCCCGAGGACATCGTCCTGTACGAGCTGCACGTGCGTGACTTCAGCATCTACGACGACAGCGTGCCGGCCAACGAGCGCGGCACCTTCAAGGCCTTCACGCGCGAGGGCAACGGCAGCAAGCACCTGCGGCGGCTGGCGAACGCGGGCGTGACGCACGTGCACCTGCTGCCGGTGTTCGACATCGCCACCATCAACGAGAACCGGGCCGAGCAGCAGCAGCCGGCCGGGGACCTGTCCGCGTTCCCGCCGGACTCGGAGGAGCAGCAGAAGGCCATCAACGCGGTGCGCGACGCGGACGGCTTCAACTGGGGCTATGACCCGTTCCACTACACGGTGCCCGAGGGCAGCTACTCCACCAACCCGGAGGGCACCACCCGCATCGTCGAGTTCCGCGAGATGGTGAGCGCGCTCAACCAGCGCGGCCTGCGCGTGGTGATGGACGTGGTCTACAACCACACCGCCTCGGCGGGGCAGGACTCGAAGTCGGTGCTGGACCGCGTGGTGCCCGGCTACTACCACCGGCTCAACGCGGACGGGAACATCGAGATGTCCACCTGCTGCCAGAACACCGCCACCGAGCACGCCATGATGGAGAAGCTGATGGTGGACTCGCTGGTCACCTGGGCCAAGGCGTACAAGGTGGACGGGTTCCGCTTCGACCTGATGGGCCACCACATGAAGTCCAACATGATCAAGGTGCGCCAGGCGCTTGACGCGCTCACCCTGGCGAAGGACGGGGTGGATGGCCGCGCCATCTACGTGTACGGCGAGGGCTGGAACTTCGGCGAGGTGGCCAGCAACGCCCGCGGGGTGAACGCCACGCAGCTCAACATGCCGGGCACGGGCATGGGCACCTTCAGCGACCGGCTCCGCGACGCGGCGCGCGGTGGTGGCCCGTTCAGTGGCCTGCAGGAGCAGGGCTTCATCAGCGGCCTGTTCTCGGACCCGAACGAGACGAACCAGGGCACGCCCGAGCAGCAGAAGACGCTGCTGCTGCAGCACATGGACCGCATCCGGGTGGGGCTTGCGGGCAACCTGCGCGACTACACCTTCACGTCCGTTACGGGCGCACAGGTGAAGGGCTCGGACGTGCGCTACGGCGGCGACCCCGCCGGGTACACGCTGGACCCGCAGGAGGTCATCACCTACGTGTCGGCGCACGACAACGAGACGCTGTTCGACGCCGTGCAGCTCAAGGCGCCGCGCAACGCCTCGATGGACCAGCGGGTGCGGATGCACAACCTGGGCATGGCGCTGGTGGCGCTGAGCCAGGGCGTGCCGTTCTTCCACGCGGGTGACGAGCTGCTGCGCTCCAAGTCGATGGACCGCAACAGCTACAACTCGGGGGACTGGTTCAACCGCGTCGACTGGACCTACCAGAGCAACAACTGGGGCGTGGGTCTGCCGCCGGCCGCCGACAACCAGGACAAGTGGGCCCTCATGAAGCCGCTGCTGGCCGACCCCGCGCTCAAGCCGACGCCGGCCCACATCCAGCGCGCGCTCGAGCACTTCGAGGAGATGGTCCGCATTCGCAAG
>DASVVJ010001011.1:0-4572 GCA_036389955.1 Myxococcaceae bacterium | reverse complement strand
GGCGGCGCCTCCACCCCGCGCTTGAGCGACTTCACCACCAGCTCCGAGCGCCGGTTCTTCACCAGCTCGTTGCGCATCACCACCTTCGCCGGCCGGGTGTAGCCCTTCTCGAGCTCGGTGTAGTCGCTGAACTCGGCGCTGCGCAGCATCTGTCCGCTGGTGCCGAAGTACTGCCCCTTCACCGGCAGCCCGTCCGGCTTGCGCAGCCACAGCTTGATGCCGTCGTACGCCGTCTCCGCCGACTTCGGCTTCAGCTCCAACGCCCACGTGTCCGGCACGTCCGACGGCACCAGCTTCGCCGCGTAGTCCTTCGAGTAGTTCACCCGCAGGATGTCCGCGTTGTTGAAGTCTCCGCCCTGGAAGTTGTCCCGGTTGGCCACCCGCGTGGCCCGCTTGAGGTTGGGCAGGTACACCCACAGGTTGTCCCCCACCCGGAGAATCTCCTGGCCCTTCACGCTGGCGGGGCTCTTGAACCAGATGCGCGACTTGTCGTCCTCGCCCTTGAGCATCCGCATTTCGTAGGAGCGGCTGCTGCCGTCCTCCCGCCAGGCCGTCATCACCGACTCGGCCTCGAAGGTGCGCGGCCCCATCGCCTCGTCATAACGCTTGAGCAGCTCCTCCGCGGTCGGCTCCGCCGCCCACGCGGGCTCGGCCACCCACAGCGTCAGCACCGCGAGCATGAAGGCTTTCATCCTGCGTTCCTTTCCCAGAGAGTCAGTTCGAGCGCAGCGCGTCCACCGGGTTCAGCCGGCTGGCCCTCCACGCCGGCCAGGCCGCCGCCAACAACGCTCCCACCACCGCCACGCAGAAGGCCATCGCCACGAAGAGCAGGTCCAGCTCCGGCCGCAGCACCACCGGCCCGCCCGTGCCGATGTTTTCGATGGGAATGCCCCGTGCCCCCAGCACGCTCACGATGAGCGCGCCCAGCGCCACGCCGCCCACGCCGCCCACCACTCCCAGCACCACGGCCTCCAGCAGGAACAGCCTCAGCACCTGCCGCCGCTTCACTCCCACCGCCAGCATGGTGCCCACCTCCCGCACCCGCTCGAACACGCTCATCAACATCGTGTTGATGATGCCCGTGAGGATGATGACGAAGAGAATGGAGGAGACGAGCGCCAGCATGAACTTCTGCCGCCGGATGATGTCGCGCACGAACGGCTGCAGTTCCTGCCACGTGTGCACTTCGTAGCCAGGCCCCAGCGCCGCGCGAAGCCCGTCCGCCACGCGCTCCAGCTCTCCCAGGTCCTCCACCGCCACCGCCAGCTCCGTCACCCGCCCTTCCATGCCCAGCAGGTCCTGCGCCAGCTTCAGCGGCACTGTCGCCACGCGCTTGTTCTCGAACGGCAGGCTCGACTCGCTCAGCCCCTCCACCAGCACGTCCAGCGAGTTGGCTCTCCCCTTTGGACTGGACGCCGCCAGCGTCACCCGCCCCTGGGGCCCCACCCCGAACGAGCGCCCCAGCTCGCTGCCCAGCAGCGCATGAGCGTAGTCCTCCGCCGCCAGCGCCCGGCCTCCTTTGCGCACCTCGAAGCCGAAGCGCGGCACCGCCTCGCGCTCGTGCGCCAGGTCCAGCCCCCGCCCGATAAACGTCGTCTGGGACACCCCGTTGCTCACCAGTCCCGCGAAGACCAGGCGCCCCGACACTCCGGAGACTCCCGGCACGGACCGCACCCGCGCCAGCAGCGCCTCGTCGTATGCCAGGCTCGGCTCGAGCGGCAGCGCGTCCACGCTGTCCATGTAACCCGCCGCGTGCACCTGCAGCGCGCCCGTGCGGCCCCGGACCACGTCATCCACCATCAGCCGCAGGAACCCATCCGTGATGCCGCGCGAGACGAGCACCGCGGTGACGCCCAGCAACACCGCGGCGAGCGTGACGAGGCTGCGGCGCCGGTTACGCGCCACGTTGCGCACCGCCAGCCGGGGAAAGGGACTCATGTGCTCGCCAGCGCCTCCACCGGCCGCAGCTTCGAGGCCCGCCACGCCGGGTACAGCGCCGCCAGTCCCGCGCCGCCCGTGGCCAGCGCCACCGCGTACACCATATATCCCGCCGTGACGGAGGGCCGAATGATGCTGTCCACGTTCGCTCCCGGCGACGGCAGCAGAATCCCCCGCTGGTTCAGCCAGTACGTCACCGCGCCTCCCACCAGCGCGCCCAGCACCCCGCCCACCAGCCCCAACACCGCGCCCTCCAGCAGGAAGAGCAACACGATCTTCCGCCGCCGCATCCCCACCGCCAGCATGGTGCCGATCTCCCGCACCCGCTCCAGCACGCTCATCAACATCACGTTGACAATGCCCAGCAGCACTGCCCCCATGAACACCGAGCTCAGAATCCCGAACAGGAAGTCCTGCTGCCCGAGGATCTGCGCGATGAAGGGGAACACCTCCTCCCAGGTGTGCACCTCGTAGTCCGGGCCCAGCGTCTTCTTCAGCGCGTCCCTCACCTCGCGCGCCCGTGACAGCGGCTCCACCGCCAGCGCGTACTCGGTGACACGGCCCTCCATGCGCAGCACCCGCTGCGCCGTGGCCAGCGGCAGGTAGCCCACCCGGCGATCTCCTGGTGTGGCCGACACCAGCATGCCCGCCACGCGCAGCCCCTCGCCGTTGAGCGCCCCATCCCGATCCGCCGCCAGCAGCGCTGGCCACTGCTCCGGCGGCGGCGGGGCCGCGGCGTCCATCACCCCCGCTCCCAGCCCGCGCGCCAGGTCCGCGTTGAGCATCAGCTCCGGCGCATCCACCGCCGAGAGAAACACCCCCTTGCCCATCCACGTCATCCGCTTGGGCGTTACCTCCGGCTCGAGCGCCGGATCAAACGCCAGCAACTGCAGAAACGCCGTGCGGGGCTCGCTCTCCGTCACGCCCTCCGGCTCCGGCATGGACAGCATTCCGCCGAACGCCAGCCGCGGCGACACCCGCTTCACTCCCGGCACCGAGGCGAGCCGCTCGCGCAACGCCGGCGTGTCCTCCATGTCCAGCGACAGCGGCGAGCCCTGCACCTGCGCCAGGTAGCCCGCCCGGTGCACCTGCACTCCGCCGAGCTGCCCGAAGACGATGTTCTCCAGGATGATCTGCTGCTGCCCGTTCACCAGCCCGCGCAGCACCACCAGCGCTCCCACGCCCACCACCAGCGCCACCAGCGCGATGGCCGTGCGGCGGCGGTTGCGCCTCAGGTTGCGCGCGGCCAGGGCGAGGAGGTTCACCCACCCATCTTCATGAAACCGCCCCGCCCCGAGAAGCACCGAGGCGTGTCCGACACCAGCCCACCCAAATTACAGCGAAAACAGGATTTGACAGGAAAGCCAAAATCAGGTTTATTCTGTTCTTGCCGGATACATCAGTTTCCTGGCTCAAGCCGTCCCCCCGCTCTCCCCCCCCCGGAGCCCGCGATGATCGAAGCCTTCGCGAAGATTGCCGAAGTCACCAAGCAGCTGATGGAGACGGGTTTCGCCCCCCACCACGTCGCCGCAGGGTTGGCCCAGGTGGGCTCCATGGTGGGTGTGGATCGGGTGTACGTCTACGAGAACCAGCCGTTCCCGGTGCGCGGCCGCATGTTCGCGGATGCCCGGCACGGGTGGACCTCGCCCGGCATCAAGTCGCTGGAGGAGTCGGCCTCGCTCAAGCAGATCTCCCTGCGCGAGCTGGCCCCGCTGTGGCCGGACCTGCTGGCCCAGGGGCAGACGGTCTCCACCACCCTCACTGACGCGCCGCCCCGCCTGCGGCTGCTGATGGTGGAGCACAAGACGCAGTCGATGGTGCTGGCCCCCATCAAGGTGGGCAAGGAAATGTGGGGCTTCGTCGGCTTCGATGACTGCCAGCGCATCCGGAACTGGGGTTCCCTGGAGGTCACCGTGCTCAAGAGCCTGGCGGGCGGACTGGGCACCGCGCTGCGCCACCTGCAGATGCGCTCCAACCTGTCGCAGACGCGCACGCAGCTGGCCGAGATGATGTTGCTCAGCGGCACCCGCTGAGCCCCGTTACAACCAGGGAGGAAGCAAGGGAGCGTCACCCCGGGGGTCCGCACGGCCCCGAGGTCTGATAGCCTACGGTTCCTTCTTCCTCCGTCATGGCATCTCTCGACACGACCGCAATCAGCCGCCCTCGTACCGCAGACTCCATCAGCGGCTACCGCCTCGAGAAGCTCGTGGGCGTGGGCGGCATGGGTGAGGTGCACCGGGCCATTCAGCTCTCGCTCAACCGCACCGTGGCGGTAAAGCTGCTCAACCCCGAGCTGGCCAAGGACCCTTCGTTCATCGCGCGCTTCCAGAAGGAGGCCGCGGCGCTGGCCGCCCTGTCCCACCCCAACATCGTCTCCATTGTCGACAAGGGCAAGGAGGGGGACACCTATTACCTGGTGATGGAGTTCGTGGACGGGCCGTCGATGCGCGAGGTGATGCGCTCGCCGCTGCTGTCCCCCCACGAAGGCCTGAAGATGATGTTGGAGATCTGCCGGGCGGTGGACTACGCGCACAACCGCGGGGTCATTCACCGGGACCTGAAGCCGGAGAACATCCTCTTCGACAAGCAGGCGGGCAGCATCGCCAAGGTGACGGACTTCGGGCTGGCCTCGTT
>DASVVJ010001010.1:0-5169 GCA_036389955.1 Myxococcaceae bacterium | reverse complement strand
GAACTCCCCAGGGAGAGCTGCCGGTCGTGTGATTTCAGAGGCTGGGTAGGCAAATCGCAAGGCTCTGTCAGGTAGGTTCTCGCGCCGAGCGATCAAACCTTACCGCGCAGCGCGGCGTAGGTCGTCAGGGTGATGCCCCGCTCGCGCAGCCGTGCCTTCACCCGGGGGCTGGTGAGCGCTTCCAGCTCCGCTTGCCAGCCATAGGTCCACGCCGGATCCTCCGGCACGTGGGGAGCCCCCTCCCCGGGGTGGCACCCCACCTCGAAGTCTCCCTCGGGCAGCGCGTCCAGCAGGGCCAGCAGGGCCCTCTCGTTCAGCCGCCCTGCCTCGAACACTCCGCCCGCGCTCACCCGCCTCACGCCCGAGGTGGGGCGCGGTGCCGTGCGGGCCAGCACGCTGAGCAGCAGCGTCTTCACCGCTGGGCCCGGCGCTCTCAGCCATGCGCGGCGCGGCAGCCGGTCCGGCCAGCGCACCGGAAGCCCCTCGCGCCAAGCCAGGGCCTCCACGAGCGGACGGATGCCCGGCAGCAGGTGCAGGTGCTGGTGCGCATCCAGATGGTCCACCTCGGCCCCCAGCTCCCGGGCCCGGGCCAGTTGCGCGCTCAGCTCCCGCTCCACCTCCGCGCGCCGGACCCGCCCGGTGAGCCAGTCGCGGGCAAACTCCGCCCAGCTCGCCCGGAGCCGTCCACCCGGAGCCACCGTGGGCACCTCGGCGGCAGGGGCCGCTGGCGCCAGCGCGGTGGACAGAGCCAGGTGCACGCCGAGCGCCAGCCCCTCGGCCTTGGCGCGAGCAACGGCCTCGGCTGCACTGGGCCCGCTCACCAGCAGCGTGGCACTGGTGACAATGCCCTCGCGGTGCGCCCGGAGGATGCCGGCATCCAGCACCGGGTGCAGCCCCAGGTCATCCGCGTTGACGATGAGCCGTGTGGGGCCTCGTCCCAAGGCGAACTCCGGCTACCCGTGCTTGCGGCGCCAGGCCGACGGCGTGGAGTGCAGCGGCGCCACGTCCGGCGGCAGCCGCACCGGCTGGGTGGGCGGCGTGGGCGAGCGCGTCTCCGGGTACAGGTCCACCAGCTCGCGTACCATCTTCATGATGACCGAGGGCGAGGCCAGCGTGGACACGCCGCGGGTGCGCGGGAAGTAGTCCACCCCCATCTGGAACACCCGGAAGCCCTTGCGGATGGCCTTCACCACCAGCTCCGCGTCGATGAACGAGCCCAGGCTCTTCAGCTCGATGGACTCCAGCACCCGGCGGTGCATCACCTTGAAGCTGAAGTTCACGTCCTTGATGTTGATGTCGAACAGCGAGCGGATGAGGAAGTTGTAGACGAACGAGTAGAGGATGCGCTTGGGCCCCTCGCTCGTGCGGTCGAACCGGAAGGCGCAGATCATGTCCGCCTCCAGGTACTCCATCAGGTGCAGCGCCCGCTCCAGCTCCCGCAGATCCCACGGCAGATCGATGTCCGAGTAGACGACGATGTCCTTGGTGGACGCCGACAGCCCGGTGCGCATCGCTCCGCCCAGCTTGAGGTTGACCGGGTGGGTGATGACCTTGAGCTGGGGCACCTTGGCCGCCAGCCCCTCGGCGATCTCCTGGGTGCGGTCGGTCGACGCATCGTTGACGACGATGATCTCGAAGTCATCGGTCAGCCGGGGCAGCACATCCAAGGCGCGCGTCACGGCGCGTTCGACGTAGTCCTCCTCGTTCCAGGCGGGGAAGAAGAGGCTGATGCTTGGATAGTTGGCCACGGAAGAGACCTCGGAGTGTGCAGGCAGGGGAAGGCGAAGCCGGTGGGTAGCAGACGGGGACGGTTCAACGCAATTGTTGGGGTCGCCCCCAGGCGCAAGCCCATGGTACCGTCCCGCCCGACACTCGACGGGGAGATTAGTGGGAGACAAGCCGCTCGCCGTGCTGGTGGTGGATGATTCCCGGGCGACCGCGGCCAGGCTGGGCCGAGCGCTGGGAGCGGAGCGATACGCCACGCGCGTGGTGTCCCCCGGCCCCGAGGTGCCCCGGCTCGCGCTAGGGGTGGACCTGGTCATCCTCTGCCTCTCCCAGGACGAGAACCTGACGCTCCTGCGCCGCGTGCTCGAGAGCGGGGGAGCAGGCAGGGGCACGCCCGTGCTGGTGAGTGTCCCCGCCGAGGCCCGCTCGGTGCGCTCGGCCGCGCTGCGCCTGGGGGCCGAGGTGGTGACCGAGCCCTGGGACGAGGACGAGCTGCACGCGCGCCTGGAGCGCTGTGTCTCGCTCCAGGAGGTGCTCAACTCGCTCACCGCCAGCGTCATCGAGCTGCAGCAGCTCTCCGTGCTGGATGGGCTGACGCTGCTGCACAACCACCGCTACTTCCAGGAGCGGCTGCGCGAGGAGTTCCGCAGCGCCCAGCGCTACGACGACGCGCTGGCCCTCATCCTCGTGGACCTGGACCACTTCAAGGCCCTCAACGACCGCCACGGCCAGCCCATGGGGGACGACGTGCTGCGCGGCGTGGCCCGCGCGCTCCAGAAGAGCGTGCGCGAGACGGACCTCGTCGCCCGCTATGGAGGCGAGGAGTTCGCCGTGCTCCTGCCGCGCACCCACCTGGCCGGCGCCATCACCGTGGCCGAGCGCATCTGGAAAGAGCTGGGCGCCCTGCGCCTGAGCGCCCACGAGGGCTCGGCAGAGAGCTTCCAGCTGACGGCCTCCCTGGGGGTGTCCGGCTTCCCCAACCGCACCGTGCTCACCCCGGATCAGCTCCTGCTGACGGCCGATGAGGCGCTGGCCCGCGCCAAGAGTGAGGGCCGCAACCGCATCTGCCTCCACTCACCCCTGCCGTTCCTGTCCGGTTCCCGGAGGGGGTAGCGCCCGCCCGCCCGTGCGTGAAATGACCCGGGTCATTCCGGGTTATACCCGGGTCTGCCTTGACCCTTTGGCACCCCAAGGGGTAAGAATAGACCCGGTCGGGTTTTTGTCACCCTCCAGAAAAAACAGAGTAATCAACAGGTTGGCAGGTCGGCGGGCTTCCCGAGCGATGGCCGCGTCATTGCAAATGTTTGACACGGAAAGATAGGTGAGGGCTGCGAGTGGGGCTTGCACACACACAAGAGGCGGGTTCCCGCGGTCGACTGCTGTTGGTCGACGATGAGGAGAACATCCTCAAGTCCATCCGGCGTGTGCTGCGCCGGGGCGATTGGGAAATTGAAACCGCAACGGACGCCGAGGAGGGCCTGCGGCGGCTGGAGCAGTTCGGTCCCCAGGTGGTCATTTCTGACTTCCGCATGCCCGGGATGAACGGGGTGGAGTTTTTGACCCGGGTCAAGGAGCAGGTTCCGAGAGCGCAGCGCATCATGCTCACGGGCCAGGCGGACCAGACGGCCATCGAAGAGGCGATCAACCGCTCGGAAATTTTCCGTTTCATCTCCAAGCCGTGGAACGACAGCCACCTGGTGCTCACGGTCAAGAGCGCCTTCGAGCAGTACGCGCTGCTGGCAGAGAACGAGCGGCTGTACCGGGTGACCCAGGAGCAGAACGCGGAGCTGAAGAAGCTCAATGCGGAACTCGAGGCGCGCGTGGAAGCGCGCACGCTGATGCTCAGCCAGGCCAAGCGCGACTGGGAGCAGACGTTCGACTGCATCGAGCAGCCGCTGGCGGTGATGCAGGGCGACTACTCGGTGCGCCGGGCGAACCTGGCGTACCTGAAGGTGGCCTCGCAGGGCGAGGGCGCCAACGCCTCGGCGGCCACGTGTTACCAGTACCTCTTCGGGCGCGACATGCCGTGCCAGGGCTGCCCGCTGCCCGTGGCGCTGGAGACGGGTAAGAGCGCCCGCGCGGAGATTCAGCAGAAGGGCCGCTCCTTCGTGGTGGCCGCCTTCCCCATGCCGGGCGATGGGCGCGTGGTGCTCACCTACCGCGACGTGACGGATGAGCACGCGATGACCAAGCGGCTCATCGAGACGGAGAAGATGGCGGCGGTGGGCCAGCTGGCTGGCGGCGTGGCGCATGAAATCAACAACCCGCTGGGCGGCATTCTCGCCTTCGCGCAGCTGATGAAGCGCGACGCGGGCCGCACCGAGGCGGACACCGAGTCGTTGGACCTCATCGAGGACAGCGCGATCCGGTGCAAGCGCATCGTCGAGAGCCTTCTGAAGTTCAGCCGCCACAGCAAGGAAGAGGACCGCCGGCTGTTCGACCTGTCCCGCTGCATCGAGGACGCGGCGGTGCTGTTCAAGGCGCAGCTGAAGGCCAACCCCAAGGTGAAGCTGGAGCTGAACCTGGCCGACGAGCTGCCCAAGCTGTACGGCGATCCGGCGCAGCTGTCGCAGGTGCTGCTCAACCTGCTGCAGAACGGGCTGTACGCGCTGCCCAGAGCCGAGGGTCAGCCCCGGGATGGCCAGCTTCGCGAGGGCCATCTCAAGGTGGACACCGGGCGGGAGGGGGACCGCTGCTATTTCGCCGTGACCGACACGGGCACGGGAATTGAAGAGAAAAACCTGAAGCACATCTTCGATCCGACGTTCACGACCAAGCCCCCGGGCGAAGGCACGGGGCTGGGTCTCTCCATCGCGTACCGCATCGTCCAGGACCACGGGGGTGTCTTTCAGGTCGACACCCAACTGGGCCAGGGCTCCCGCTTCACCGTCTTTCTCCCCATACCCCTGCAGCTCGAGAGGTTGCCGTGACTCAACCCAAACGCGCCAAGATCCTCGTGGTGGACGATGACCCCGTCGTCCTGAAGGCCGTCACTTCGATCCTCCAGCGCGAAGGCTACCCGGTGGTCGCAATTGACGACGCCGTGGAGGGGTTGGCGGCGGCGAAGGATCCGTCCATCGACGTGGCGGTGCTGGACATCAACATGCCGCACCTGTCGGGCATGGATCTGCTCAAGGCCATCAAGGCCGAGCGGCCGGACGTGGAGGTCATCATGATGACCGCCTACGCCACGGTGGAGACGGCCGTTGAGGCGGTGAAGGCGGGTGCGTACGACTACCTGACCAAGCCGTTCGAGAACATCGACGACCTGAGCCTGACGGTGGGCAAGGCGGCCGAGCGCAAGGCGCTCAAGGACCGCACCCGGGCGCTGGAGGAGGCGCTCACCGCGCGCAGCCAGTTCGAGGACCTGATTGGCCAGTCCTCGCAGATGCGGGCGGTGTTCAAGCTGGTGGAGACGGTGAGCCACTCCACGGCCACGGTGCT
>DASVVJ010001009.1:0-4064 GCA_036389955.1 Myxococcaceae bacterium | reverse complement strand
GCGGCTCAATGGGAGGGTCCTCGGCGCACCCCGCGAGGAGCAGGGTGGCCACGGCCCACCGGGGCATCATGAAGCGAAGCGTCAAGTTAGATCCCGCTCCTCAGACAGGCGGACGAAGGCTGGGGAGCCGCGCACACGTTGGCCGTGCAGGTCTGGCAGGCACCACAGTCCGAGTCCTGGGTGCAGGCGCCGCCCACACACTCGTTGGTGGCCGCGTTGCAGCTCTCGCCCGAGGCGCATTCGGCCGAGGTGCTGCAGTAGCGCGCCGGGGGCTGGGTCCGCTTGTCGGCGGCGCCCGTCAGCGGCGTCTGGGCCTTGAGGTAGGTGTAGATGGCCTTCAGATCGTCATCGACCAGCTGAGCGTAGGCGGCCGCGGCGCCAGCCATGGGGAAGGCGAGCTTGCGCGTCGTGCTCCCCTGGGTGACCTCTCCCGAGGTGATGATCTGGCGGAACTGCTCGTAGGTGTCCGGCAACCGGCCGTGGGTCTCTCCCAGGAGGTTGGTCGTCATGGAGCGCGTGTACCGCGACAGCACATTGAGACCCGGAGGAACCGTGAACACCTGGCCTCCCGTGAGGAACTGCGCCGCGTTGACCTTCGCGTAGTTGGGGCCCGGGCTGAAGTCGCGCTCCGGGTTGGTGTGGCAGGCGTTGCAGTTGGACAGCGCGTTCGCCAGGTAGCTGCCGCGCCCATAACTGGCCCGCTCCGCCTCGCTCAGGCTCGCCAGCCCAGGGGGATCCGCCAGCGGCTGAATGGCCAGGCCTCGCTGCGAGTTGAGCGCGTCCTGGCTGTTCTCGGCCGGCAGGGTGCGGGCCACCGCGCCATCCGTGAAGCTGCCCGGGAAGGGCACGGGACGCGCGGCGCCCGCGGCGCCCTTGATGTCATTCGGGACGGGGTTGCGCACCGCGGGAACACGCTTGAGGTAGGCATACATGGCCTTGAGATCGTCGGTGGACGCCCAACGCAGGGCGGTCCAGGGCATGACGATGAGCTGCTCGGCTTCGTCCTCGCTGGCGTAGTCCTTGCCCGTGCGCATCGACTCGATGAATTCCGCCTCGGTCAGCTTCATGCCCGTGTCGGCATCCGGGGTGAGGTTGCGCGCGTAGACGACCTCGCCCGAGGGGCCGATGGGGAAGGGAGTACCGCCGCCCATGTAGAGCGGTGGGCCGTTGGGCTGGGGCGTGGAGTGGCAGCCGAAGCACTCGCCCGCCGCATTGACGAGGTAGCTGCCGAGCCCCACCTGCTCACGCTGCGCGTCCGTGAGCGATTCCTCGTCCAGCTCGAAGGGGACGATCTCCAGGCCCTTCTTCGCCCGCTCGGAGAGTTCCACTACGGGTGGCTTCTCATCCTCATCGTCGCAAGCGGTGACACTCAACATTGCTCCAGCGAGGGTGACCGTCACCCCCATGCTCAGCCATGCTCCACGAGACGTGCGCTTAGCCACTGTCAGGCCTCCGCCACCGGGACCGGTGGCTTCAGAAGTGAGGTGCCGACAATAGAGCGGCCCGGGGTGGAACCTCAAACGTTGCGGCCTGACATTGCGGTGCACGTTGGGCGCGGTGCTTTTTAGCACCCAACCTGCCAGGTATGAGCTATGCCTCCCGCTCCCGCCGCGTCATTCCGTCGCGGCGTGGTTCATCCAGAGCGGGGGCAGTGATGAGCGAGCAGAAGTTCACTCCGGGCCGTGTGGTGTGGCGCGAGCTGATGACGACGGACGTGAAGAGGGCGCGCGCGTTCTACAGCGAGCTGCTGGGTTGGAAGTACGAGGCCTACAACATGGGCCCCGGCATGAACTACGAGATGGTCAAGGTGGGCGACAAGACCATCGGCGGCCTGTGGCAACTCGAGCCGGGCAACCCCGGTCCGGCAGTCTGGATGAGCTACGTCTCGGTGGACGACGTCGACGCGGTGGCCAAACGGGCCGTGGAGAACGGCGGCAAGATCGCCCATGGTCCCAGCGACATCCCCAACATCGGCCGCTTCGCGGTGGTGGCGGACTTCGCCGGCGCGATGATCCTACCGTTCAAGTCGCTCGACGGGGATCCGCCGATGGGGATGCCCGCGCCGGGCGAGTTCTGCTGGGAGACGCTGAGCACGACCGACATGGCGCGCGCCGAGTCGTTCTACGAGAAGGTCTTCGGCTGGAAGGTGATGAAGAACATGGACGGCATTCCCGTGTTCTCCGTCGATGGCACGCCCCAGGGCATGGTGGGAGACCTCCAGAAGGCGGAGAACTTCCCCCCCAACTGGATGACCTACGTGGTGGTGGACAAGATCGAGACGATGACCGAGCGCGCCACCAAGCTTGGTGGCAGCGTGCTGGTGCCGCTCATCGAGATCCCCAAGGTGGGCCGCATCGGGCTGATCGCCGACCCCATGGGCGCTCCCCTGGGCCTGTACCAGGGGCTCATGGGCTGAGCCTGGCCAGAGGCCCGGCATGCCAGGGGTTTTCCCGGCGGCCGGGCCCATAGGCGCCAGTGTAGGCATGCCGCTGAGGGGGCCGGGTGTTACCTCCTGTCAGGACAAGTGTTCGGCGCTCAGCGCTCAACTCATGCTCTGGTGAAGCGTGGAGGGCGGAGGCGCCCAGACGCGCTTGACCCCCCTGGAAGGGGGGGTTAAGGGCTCACCTGTTCGTATCCCTGGTTCCCAAGGAGGCAGTTCTCATGGCTCGTGAAGTCGTCATTGTGGGCGCGGCCCGTACCCCGATTGGTGCGTTCAATGGCGCCCTCTCCAAGCTGACGGCGCCGCAGCTGGGCTCCATCGCCATCAAGGCGGCGCTGGAGCGCTCTGGCGTGAAGCCGGAGGCGGTGCAGGAAGTCATCATGGGCTGCGTGCTGCAGGCCGGCGTAGGCCAGGCCCCCGCGCGGCAGGCCATGCGGCTGGCGGGCCTTCCGGACGCGGTGCCGGCCACCACCGTGAACAAGGTGTGCGGCTCGGGCCTCAAGGCGGTGATCGCCGGGGCGCAGGCGATTGCCCTGGGTGACGCGGACGTGGTGGTGGTGGGCGGCATGGAGTCCATGTCGAACGCGCCCTACGTCAGCCACTCGATGCGCGGCGGCGCCCGCATGGGCAACGTCGAACTCAAGGACGCGATGATCCTGGATGGCCTGTGGGATCCGTACGACAACGTGCACATGGGCAGCTGCGCCGAGCAGTGCGCGGTGAGCCAGGACATCAGCCGCTCGCAGCAGGACGAGTACGCGCTCGAGTCCACCCAGCGCGCGATCAAGGCCCAGAAGGAGGGCCTGTTCACCGCCGAGATTGTCCCGGTGCCCATCCCCGGCAAGAAGCCGGAGGACACGGTGATGGTGGTGGAGGACGAGGGTCCGCGTAACGCGAAGCCGGAGAAGATCCCCACGCTCAAGCCGGTGTTCAAGAAGGACGGCACGGTGACGGCGGCCAACGCCTCGTCGATCAACGACGGCGCCGCGGCGCTGGTGCTGATGAGCGAGGACAAGGCGAAGGCCGAGGGCCGGACCATCCTGGGCCGCATCACGGGCCACGCGCAGGCGGCGCGCAAGCCGGTGGAGTTCACCATCGCCCCGGCGGACGCGATCAACAAGCTGCTGGAGAAGAAGGGCCTGAAGACGGACGCGGTGGATCTCTGGGAGATCAACGAGGCGTTCGCGGTGGTGTCGATCGCCAACAACCGGATCCTCAAGCTGGACCCGTCGAAGGTGAACGTGCGTGGCGGCGCGGTGACGCTGGGCCACCCGATTGGCGCCTCGGGCGCGCGCGTGCTGGTGACGCTGGTGCACGCGATGAAGGACATGGACAAGAAGCGGGGTGTCGCGTCGCTGTGCATCGGCGGCGGCGAGGGCATCGCGCTGATGGTGGAGCGGTGATTCACCCTCTCCCTCATTGAGGGAGGGGGGCGGGGTGGAGGCCTTCGAAGGGCCTTCACCCCGTTTCCATATCGGGAGGGCGAATGAACAAGGTCTACGCGAACGCGGACGAGGCGGTCGCCGACATTCCGGATGGCATCACGCTGATGAGCGGCGGCTTCGGTCTGTGCGGCAACCCGGAGAACCTGATTGAGGCGCTTCATCGCAAGGGCGTGAAGAAC
>DASVVJ010001008.1:0-9101 GCA_036389955.1 Myxococcaceae bacterium | reverse complement strand
CAGCTCAGCGCCGTGCACGACGAGGTGAACGAGGCCGTCGGCGCCTGCGGACCACCATTCGCCGTCGGGAACACCAGGTCGTCGCGGTCATCGTACCCGCCCGTGGTGCAGCTGCCCGCCGTGCTGCTGTAGCGGAAGTTGCCGCGCACCGCCTGCAGGCTGCCCGCCGGCAGCGTGTAAGTGGCCGACAGCACCTGCGAGCCGCCCGCCGCCGGCTTCAGCGTCGCCAGGAACGTCCACGAGGGGTTGTTCGCATCGCCCGTGTAATAGATGTCCAGCGAGTCCGAGGTGCCCGTGGACCACGACCACACGGTGAACTCCACCTTGGCCGTCTTGCCCGGAGCCAGCGGCGAGCCGTCCACCGACGAGATGCGGATGCGCTCCAGCGACTCGTCATTCTGGTAGGTGCCGCTGTTGCCGTCGGCGCACGAGTTGTTGATGGTGTTCGAAGCGTTGAGCTCCGGGCCCATCGTGCCGCGGCCCTTCACCAGGGTGCCCGTGTCGCAGTAGGCGCCCAGCTCCGCGCAGCGCGGCGCCTTGAGGTTGGCGTCGTAGCTGGCGATGCCCGGGTTGTTCACGTTCACGGTCACCGCGGCGCTCGAGCCCACGTTGCCGCCCGCGTCATACGCCTTGGCCACGATGGCGTGGCTGCCGTTGCCGCCCAGGGTGGTGTTCCAGTTGAACTCGTACGGCGCCGTGGTGTCCGAGCCCAGCGGCGCGCCGTTGACGAAGAACGTCACGCGGGTCACGCCCACGTTGTCGCTCGCGTTGGCCGCCAGCGCCACGGTGCCGATGACGGTGCCGCCGCCGGCGGGAGCCGTTACCTCGGCGGTGGGCGCCACGTTGTCGCCCGAGCCGTTACCGATGGTGGCGGTGTACAGCAGCTTGTTGGGCGAGCCCGTGCCAGGGCTGCCCACCTTGCCCTCGCCGGCGAGGTTGCTGAGCACGCTCATCACCTGCTCGGGAGAAGCCGTGGGGTTGATGCCCAGGTAGAGCGCCGCGCCACCGGCCACGTGCGGGGCCGCCATCGAGGTGCCGCTGATGGTGTTGGTGGCCGTGTCACCCGTGTACCAAGCCGAGGTGATGTTCGAGCCCGGCGCGAAGATGTCCACGCAGGTGCCGTAGTTGGAGAACGACGAGCGCGCGTCCGTGTTGGTGGTGGAGCCCACGGTGAAGGCGTTCGGCGTGCGCGCCGGAGACTTGGTGCAGGCATCGCCGCTGTCGTTGCCGGCGGCAATGGCGTACACCACGCCCGCGGCGACCGAGGCGGTCACCGCATCATCCACCGCCTGCGAGGCGCCGCCGCCCAGGCTCATGTTGGCCACGGCCGGCTTGACGTGGTTGGCCGTCACCCAGTCCACGCCGGCGATGACGCCCTCGTAAGTGCCCGAGCCGCCGCAGTCCAGCACGCGCACCGCGTGCAGGTTCACCGCCTTGGCCACGCCCCACGTCGCACCGCCCACCGTGCCCGCCACGTGCGTGCCGTGGCCGTTGCAGTCATTGGCGCCGTTGTTGTCCGCGATGGCGTTGAAGGCCAGCGTGGCGCGGCCGCCGAAGTCGGCGTGGGTGACGCGGATACCCGTGTCGATGATGTACGCGTTCACCCCGCTGCCCGCGGTGTTGTACGCGTACGTCGAGTCCAGCGGCAGATCCACCTGGTCAACGCGGTCCAGGCCCCAGGTGGCGCCGTCCTGTACGCCCACCGCCTGCATGCGGCCGTTCTGCTCCACGTACAGAACGCTCTCGTCCTCGGCGAGCGCGCGCGCATCCGCCTCGCTCATGTACGCCACGAAGCCCTTGAGCGCGTGCTGGAACACGCGGCCCGAACGGCCACGGTAGGCCTTGGCCAGATCCGAGGCCGAGGCTTGCACGCTCATCCCCGTGCGCGGCTTGAGCACCACAATGAACTCGCCCTCCAGCGGATCCGCGCTCAGACGGAACTTGGTGGCGCGGGACTCCTTGATGGCCGCCTCACGCGTGGTAGGCGCCATGTCCTGCTCGGACCCCGGCTCGGCGTTACAGGCCGCGAGCGAAAGGGTCGCGGTAGACAGGAGAAGAGGGATTTTACGCATTAACGCTCCTTTGTGGTGCAACGGGCTTTGCGGTTCTCGCACAACTTGCGTGAAAAAGTCGCGTTGCGGCGTAAATTTTTTTGTTCCTGTGAGGTAGGCGCTATAAGCGCCGCCATGCGAGGCCCGCTCTTCGAGCCCTACGTCGGAGGGCAGATGCGCACCACCGCCCTCCGCCTGGCGTTGTTGCTCCTGTGTGTCGGACACCTGACAGCGTGGGCGGACCACAGTCCGTTCGGCCGCAGCTTCGACACGGTGCCGGTGAAGCCCACCGCGGCCCAGGACAGTGGCATTGCCCTGGAGGGAGCCCGGTCCACGCCTACCGGCAGCCTCCGAGGTGCGCTGCTGTTGGACCTGAACCTGAGCATCCTCTCGCTCAAGCTGGGCGAGGAGAAGCTGGGGGACCTGATTCCCTACCGGCTCGATGCCCACGCGCTCTTCGCCTACCAGCTCCACGAGCGCCTGGAGTTGGCGGTGGATCTGCCCTTCACCGTGCTGCAGGGAGATCGCTTCGAGCTGCTCCGGGACGAGCTGGGAGCGCCGGACTTTCCGGGCGCCGCCGGGGTGAGCCGCTACGGCCTGGGGGATGTGCGCCTGCTGCCGCGCGTCTTCCTGTTGGATCCGGCCAAGGCCCCGGTGGGGCTCGCCCTGGTGGGTGAGGTGCGGCTGCCCACCGGAGACGCGAACAGCTTCCTGGGCGAGCGCCGGGTGCTGGTGTCCCCGCGGCTCGCGGTGGAGCGCTCTTTCGGGCCGGTACGCCTGCTGGGCAACGTGGGCTGGCGCTTCCGCAAGCACGCCCAGTACCTGAACCTGCTGGTGGATGACGAGCTGACGCTGGGCGCCGGCGCGGTGGTGGACCTGCCGGACCTGGGGCGCTTCACCGGCGTGCAGGCGGTGGGCGAAATGCACCTGTCCACTCCCGGCTCCTCGCCGTTCAACTTCAAGCAGGCCGACACGCTCAAGACGCCGTGGGAGGCGCTGGCGGGCGTGCGCGCCCGGGTGTCCGGGCCGTGGGGCGTGGAGCTCAACGTGGGCCGCGGCATCGGCCTGAGCGGCGGCTACGGGCGCGAGGCGTTCCGCTTCATGGTGGCGCTGCGCTACGACGAGACCTTCCTCGACTCGGACGGCGACGGCGTGCCCGACGCGCGCGACAAGTGCCCCACCGAGAAGGAGGATCGCGACGGCTTCCTGGACGACGATGGGTGCCTGGATCCCGACAATGACGGGGACGGCTTCGCCGATGGCGAGGATCTGTGCCCCGGCCAGCCCGGCACCGCGGAGCACAAGGGCTGCCCGCCGGACGCGGACCGGGACGGCGACGGTGTGTTCGATCACCTGGACGCGTGCCCTGACAAGCCCGGCCCCAAGGAGTACGACGGCTGCCCGGACAGCGACGGCGACGAGGTGCCCGACAACCAGGACGAGTGCCCGGACCTGTTCGGCCCGCCGGAGAACAACGGCTGCCCGTACGACTCACCGCCCTACGTGGTCGTCGAGTCCGACCGCATCCGCATCAAGGGCAACATCCTCTTCGAGACAGGCCAGGCGAAGATCCAGAAGCAGTCCTTCAAGCTGCTGGACGAGGTGGCCTCGGTGCTCGCCAAGAACCCCACACTGGGCCCCGTGCTCATCGAAGGCCACACGGACAACAAGGGCTCGCGCAACTACAACGTGGACCTGTCTCAGCGCCGTGCCAAGGCGGTGTTGGACTACCTGGTGAGCAAGGGCATCGAGCGCAAGCGCCTGAGCGCCAAGGGCTTCGGCTTCGACCGGCCCATCACCTCCAACGCCACGCCGCTGGGCCGCGCCAAGAACCGCCGCGTCGAGTTCCGGCTCATCCGCGACGAGGTGGAGACCCCGGCCCGGGAGGTGACGCCTCCCACCGCACCGCCCGCGGCTCCAGGCGGCACGGCACCGGACAAGCAATAGGCGGTAGACTCCGCGCATGGAGCTGCCGCCTCGTGCCACCCTCGCCGAGCACTCCTGGGAGGAGCTGCGCTCGGGCCGTGTCCGCTTCTTCGAGCGGCTCGATGCGCACCTGGGCGTGCGGGTGACGGGCTTCCTGGATCCCGAGGCCTGTGCCCATCTGGCCCGCCGCGTCTACGCGGGCCGGCCCTTCTGGATCTCCGACTTCGGCGGGGTGCAGTTCTCCCTGGGACGTGCCTGGTACACCCATCTCGAGCAGGATCGCGAGGACGAGTACTTCGCCAACGCCCGCTCCTCCGATGCCCAGGTGGAGCGCTTCCTCCCCGGCCTTCAGGCCCAGCTGCTCCAGGCCATCTCCACGCTCGTGGGAGCTTCCGCGTTCCCGCGCCCCGGCTGGTGCGGGCCCGGGGTCCACATCTTCCCCGCGGGCCAGTGGCTGTCACAGCGGGGCGGCGACATCCACTTCGACACCGAGGGGCTCTCCGACACGCAGTGCGAACGCCACTCGCGAGCCATCACGCTCGTGCTCATGCTCCAGCCTCCCGAGTCCGGCGGGGCCCTGCGCATGTGGGACGCGACTTACGACGGCAGCGACGAGGTGCCGGAGGAGCTTCCCGAGCTGGCCTATGTGGATGCCCACTATGGCACCGGGGATCTGCTCATCCTCGACAGCTACCGGCTGCACCAGATCCAGCCGTTCACCGGTGCGAGGGACCGCATCTCGGCCACGGCCCACGCGGCGCTCGATGCCTCGGGCTCGCTGTGGGAAGTGTGGTTCTGAGGCGCGTCAGCCGAGCTTGCGCAGGTAGTGGTAGTCCTCGGTGTCCAGGTCCGCCGCCGTCAGCCCCAGCGTCGAGTCGTCCCCGGGCAGCAGGTACACCACGTCGGACTGCACGTTCAGGAAGTTCAGCAGCGAGATGCCCTTGAGCAGGTGCTCGAACGTGTCCCGCCGCCACAGCCGGTCCTCGGAGATGTTGGCGTGGTCCATCAGCCGCTTGTCACTGGTGCTGCCATGCTGCAGCAGCAGCGCCAGGGTGAACACCATGTAGCGCGGCTCTCCGTTCTCGTCCGCCGGAACCCTGCGGGCCTCTTTTCCCTGCAGCCCATCGATCCAGTCCTGGAAGTCCCCCGGCGCCCGGGACGGCACATCCCAGTAGTCCCACACCCCCTGGTCGAACTCGCCCGCCACGCTCTGCAGCTCGTTGCACACGTTCCGGTAGAAGCGGTAGCGCTGCCCCGGGGTGGTGCGCTCCGGCTCGGCCAGGATCAGGCGGTACAGCCGCTCGAAGATGGGATCCCGCGGAGACTTCAGGGGCCGCGTCACCTGCATCGCGAAGATGGAGTAGTCCATGCGCCCTCCTCACCCGCCTTAACTGGAGCTGCTGAAGCTGTAACCCGAGCTGCTGTGGGACGACAGCGCGCGGTTCCACGAGCTGTAGGAGCCGTGCGGAAAGCCAAGGATCTTCCTCGTGCCCGCGGCCAACTGCACCTGTACCTTGGCGAAGCCGTCGGGCCGCCTGCGCGGCGCACCCGAGGCCGAGCTTGGCAAAGGTACGAACATCGTCGCCCGGCGCCGTGGCTCGTACCGGTGTCCGCCCGAGGTATTCGACACGATGGCTGCCGCCAGGCCACCCGCCGCCGCGCCCGCCGCCGCGCCCGCCATCCACGGGTACGCCGACCAGAAGAGGCCGTGCGTGTCCAGCGAACCCCCGTAATAGAAATTCCGCCGCCGCAGCTCCGGCAGCGCGTCACTGGTGTACGGCTTCGACACCACGTCCTCGACCTCCGAGGGCTCGGAGGGCGCCGGCTTGAAGTCGGTGGCCGCCACGAGCTTCACGTCCAGCCAGGACTCGCGGTAGCTCACGAAGTCCTCGTTGATGTCGTCCAGCTCCTGAAGTTCGGTGCCGCCAGGCGCCACGTACAGCACGTGCTTGATGCCCAGCCCGTTGAGCAGGAGCGCCGGGGGCAGCCGTGCCAGGTAGCGGTTGTCGAACTGGGCCTGCGGCTTCGTGTAGGGCAGCAGGCGGTTGCGATCCAGCACGAACACCGGGGACGCGGGCACGGTGCGCTCCCGGGCCATCCGGTCCAGCAGCGGGCGGTAATACAGCACCGCGCCCAACGTCAGGTGGGCAGGCACCACGCCGCGGGGATGGGGCCAGTTGTCGAAGGTGAACACCGGCTCGAAGCGCCGGGCCAGGCCCGCGGCGAAAGCCACGGCCTCGGGGCCCGGCAGGTCTACGATGATCGCCGTGGTGCGTTTCACCTCCGCCCCATCGGGGAAGAGGCTGTTCAGCGCCTGCCCCTGCCGGTACGCGGTGTCCATGGACTGGGTGAAGACGGGCTTCAGCGAAGCCCGGAGCGCGGCGGCCTCGGGGCTGGAGCCCGCGCCTGCCCCGCTGAGCGCCTGGAACAGCGTCGGCTGGTAGAAGGGTTTGAGCTTGTCCTGCAGCGGCGACAGCTCGGTGGCGAGCCTCTCCAGCGAGGCGGCCTCGTACTGCACCGGCACCTGGCCCGTGAACGAGAGCGCCTCGTCCGGGGCACCGAAGTTCCAGCCCTCCGAGCGTTGGGTCTCCAGCGTGTCCAGCAGCTCGATGGTCGAGGAGGGCCCCGAGGAGGGCCCATCCGAAGCCAGGGCGATGATGACGCCTCCAGCCGCCACCGCGCCACCGGCAACCATCAGCGCCTTGAGCGCACCACGGCGGCTGACAGGCGTCGCCATCTCCTGGAGGCCGTCGTTCCACCACTGCGCACCGACGATGCCCGGCTGCCGGGTCGTCACCTTGCGCCGGAACGGAAGCGCCTCGGGCTCTTTGAAGGGTTTGTCGTTCCCCATCGCCGCACCTTCCTCAGGGCACCACGAGCACCGGAGCGCTCAAGGCCTGGGTGTCCGTGGCACCGCGCTGCACGCGGGCATAAAGGCCCGCGGCCTCTCCCGCGATGACGTAGACACCGTGATTGACTGACTCGCCGCCCGCCGTCTCCTCCGCCGCGAAGTAGCGCTGGGCCACCCACCGGCCCGGCACCGCGTGCACCAGCGCCGCGTTCCAATCGCTCTGCGGCGTGTAGCGGCCCACCAGCACCTCGTTCCCCTCGGCGCCATAGTCCGACTTGAGCACCCACTGCTCCCGGTTCGCCGCCAGCTCCTCGATGGGCACTGACTCCATGCGCACCGTGTAGGGGATGAAGGCACGGATGGTGGAGCGGGCCCGCGGAGAGAAGCGCGCGTGGTGCTCCCACATGAAGGCCATGGCGCGCTTGTTCTGCGTGAGCACCGCGCCGAACGGGTTCACCACCACGCACCGGCCCTCCAGGCACGCCTGCATCACCCGCGACAGCGGCTCGGACAGCGGCGCCAGGTCCTCCGCCGGATCCTCGTCGTCCCACACGGACAGGCGCTCGGCCCACCAGTCCGTCTTGTAGTGGCGCAGCAGCACGTCACACGGCTTGTCGAATAGGTGCACCCGCCCATCCGGCCCCGTCGAGAGGTTGAAGGGCGAGCCCAGCGCCACCGACCAGCCCCGCTCCTCGAACCAGGTGCGGTACAGCCGCACCAGCGCCAGGTCCTCGGGCATCTCCGTGGGGTAGATGATGCCCACCGAGAGCGTCTCCGGCACCGGCACCAGCAGCCGGGCGGCGAGCGACTCCACCATCTGGCACAGCCGCTCGCCCAGCTCACCGTTCGGGTCCACCGTGCCCGGCCACGAGGGCTGCACCAGCGGGTTGAGCAGCACCGCCTCGGCCTCGCCGGTGGGGGTGTCGCTGTTGAGCTCGCACACCGCCAGCTCGCCCTCGCGGGTGAAGAAGACGTCTGCCCGGGCGATGCCGTGCCAGAACGGCTGTGAGACCTGCCACATGAGCCGCTGAAACGGCGTGAGCGCGAAGAAGGACTCCAGCAGCTCCGGCGTGGCGGCGCACGCCATGCTCAGCTCGTGGTAGACGGCCGCCACATCCTCCGCCGCCCGGTAGAGCTGGCGCTGGCGCTCGCGCGGCAGCAGCAGCGGCTCGGTCCGGAAGCGCGGCGTGCCGGCCAGCCAGGGATCCGTAACGATGCCCGTGGCGAGCAGCCGCTCGGCGAGCACCTCATAGGTGAGAGCGGGCGCGCTCATGTGATGCGCGTCACCAGGAAGGCCGCCGCCAGGTATGCCACCGCCTCGAGCACCGCCATGCCCAGGTTGCGTTCGGCGGCGATGCCCTGATCCAGCCGCCCGCCGCGCAGCGTGAAGCGCGCGCCCAGCAGCAGCGTCTGCACCAGCAGCTGGCGCACCGGGTAGAGCGTGAAGATGAACAGCAGCGCCAGGGCAAAGCCGCGCAGCGAGGCGCCCCACCCCACGAAGGTGCCCTCCACCGCGTGGCCGATGATGAGGGAGATGGAGATGGTGATGCCCGCGTAGCTGATCGCGGCGGCGATGTTCTCTCCCAGCACCTCCTCCGCGTCGTCATAGGCGGTGAGCGTGCGGAACAGCATCACGAACACGTGCAGCATGAGCTGGGACAGGATGAAGAACACCAGCGCGATGCCCAGTGTCGCGAGGTCCGAGCCCGAAATGGAGCGCGAGAGGATAATGCCGGTGGCCAGGTAGTGCGCCCCCGCCGCCAGGCCCGCCGCGCTGTTGCCGCGCTCCACCTCCTGCGGCAGCCGCGAGCGCAGCAGCACCTTCACGCCCAGGTGCCCGAACACGGCCAGCAGGCCCAACGCCAGCAGCCCGTACGCGGCCACCCACAGCGCGTCCCGGCCTATGCTTTCGCCCTGGACGGACCCGGCCACCACCGAGCCGGCGATGAGGAAGACGCTGAGCACCTGCCCCACCTGCAGCAGGGCCCTCGCGGTGTCTCCGTGCTCCAGGTCCTTGCGCACGGTGTGCTTCGGGGACAGCAGCCGCTGGCCCGCGCGGAACAACAGCAGCATGACCACCGTGGTGAGCCCACTGAAAGTGAGCAGATACAGGGGGCGAAGCTCCATGGCCCTGCACTCTAGCTCAACTGCCCGCAGGCTCCGCGAAGTCCCGCCGCAGCCGCTCGAGGAACTCGGGCTTGAACACCCCGTCCACCCGCAGCGAGTAGCGGAAGAACGGATCCGCCTCCACGCCGTGGTAGTCGAAGTCGTTG
>DASVVJ010001007.1:0-11640 GCA_036389955.1 Myxococcaceae bacterium | reverse complement strand
CGAGCCCTTCTTCACCACCAAGGAGGCGGGAGAAGGCACGGGGCTGGGGCTCTCCATCTGCCACGCCACCATCAAGGAGATGCGCGGAGAGATTCAGGTGGAGAGTGAGCCCGGCCGCGGTGCCATGTTCCGGATTCTCCTGCCCCCCGTTCCGGAAACAGCGGCGGTCGCGGAACGGCCCCAACTGACAGGCACAACGAGGCAAAGCTGATTTAGAAGCCGCGCATCCACCCGCCATCGGCCACGATCGACTGGCCGGTGATGTAGCCGGCCTGCTCCGACGACAGGAATGCCACCAGCGCCCCCAGCTCCCCGGGGCGGCCCAGCCGGCGCGCGGGGATCTGCGAGGTGATGCGCTCCTCGGGGATGCCCAGCTCCTGCAACCGCTCGGTGGCGTGGTAGCCCGGCAGCACCGCGTTCAGGGTGATGCCGTGTTCGGCCACCTCGCTGCTGAAGATCTTCGTCAGCCCCATCAGCCCCGCCCTCATGCCGCTGGAGATCGTCAGCCCCGGCATCGGCTCGCGCGCCGACGCCGAGGTGATGAGGACGATGCGGCCCCAGCGCCGCTCCTTCATTCCCGGCACCACCGCGCGGATCGCTTCCACCGCCCCCATCCACAAGCTCTGGAAGCCCTCCTGCCACTGCGCGTCGGTGAGCTCCATCAGGCTGCCCTTGGGCGGGCCGCCCGTGTTCACCACGAGCACGTCTACCCCGCCCAGCGACTGCACCACCTGCGCCACCACGGCGCTGGAGGCCCCCGGCTTCGACAGGTCCGCCGCGACACCCAGCGCGGCGCCCATGCTCGCGGCCGCGGCGCGGATGCGCTCCTCGCTGCGCGAGCAGATCGCCACCCGCGCCTTCTCGCGTACCAGCTCCGAGCCGATGGCGAACCCCAGACCGCTCGAGGCTCCCAGCACCAGCGCACGCTTACCCTGCAGGCCGAAATCCATCCTCGTGCTCCTTCACGAAAGGCACCAGCTGTTCCCGAATGAGCTGAGCGGCGCGATCCAGGTCCACTTCCTCCGCGCGGGAGAGCCCCTGGCTCAGCTCGGACACGATGCCGCCGGCCAGTGCGCCCACCTCGTAGGCCAGCCGGTAGGGCACGCGGCTGAAGCTCACCAGCGAGTAGCGGCTGAGGAACTGCCCGGGAAAGGCGTTGAGCAGCAGCTTCTCCACCTGCTTCTCCAGCAGGAAGCGGGGGTTGGCGGTGCTGTCGCGCATCTCGATGAAGTTCTCCACCGCCATGTCGGCGATGGCGTCCGCGTTCGGCTTGCGCAGGCGGAAGAACTCGGTGAACGCCTCCTCCCAGCGCGAGTGGCGCTCCAGGAGCGAGTCCAGCACGCCGCAGTCCTCGAAGCCGCAGTTCATCCCCTGCCCAAAGAACGGGACAATGGCGTGCGCGGCATCTCCCAGGAGCAGCGCCCGGCCCCCCAGGTGCCAGGGAGCGCTCTTCACCGTCACCATGGCGCCGGTGGGGTTGTGGAAGAAGTCGTGCGTGAGCCCGGGGATGAGCGCCAGCGCGTCGGGGAACTGCTCCTCGAAGAAGGCGGTGACCTTGCCCGGCGAGTCCAGCGACGCGAAGCTCACCGGCCCTTCGTAGGGCAGGAAAAGCGTGCAGGTGAAGCTGCCATCCTCGTTGGGCAGCGCGATGAGCATGAACGTGCCGCGAGGCCAGATGTGCAGCGCGTTCTTCTCCATCCGGAACGTGCCGCCCGGTCCCGCGGGAATGGTCAGCTCCTTGTACCCGTGGCTGAGGACTTCCTGGGTGGAGGCGTAGCCCGGCCGCTTGGAAAGCTCCTGCCGCACCGCCGAGCCCGAACCGTCCGTGCCGAAGAACACCGGGGCGCGGTGCTCCTGCGTGGCGCCGCTCTGCTCGTCCAGCAGGCTCAGGGTGCCTGTCTCGAAGTCCACCTGCTGCAACCGCTGCTTGAAGCGGATGCGCACCCGACCCGTGCCCTCCGCGTGCGTCATCAGGTACTTGTTGAGCCAGGCACGGGAGATGCTGTTGATGTGCTGCGAGTCATCCTTGCCGTACGGCTGCAGGGCCAGCTCGCCCGTCTTCGGGTGGATCATCCGCCCGCGCATGGGGATGGCGTGCCGCAGCGCCTCCTGCTCCAGCCCCACCTGCTGCAGCGCGTACAGCCCCCGCGTGGAGATGGCCAGGTTGATGGAGCGCCCCGCCTCCACCGTCTCGCGGCGCATGTCCGGGCGGCGCTCGAATACCTCCACCTGGAAGCCACGCCGTGCCAGGAACAACGACAGCAGCGAGCCCACCAGGCCCGCTCCCGCCACGGTGATGGTCTGTGTCCGGTCAATCTCGCGCATGGCTCTCGAGGATCCTCACGAAGCGGTAGACGTCGAGGAAGCTGCAGTACAGCGGCGCGGGCGCGGCGCGGATGACGTCCGGCTCGCGGAAGTCGCAGAATGCTCCCGTTTCCGCCAGGTGCGCCAGCAACAGCCGGGGGTCGCGCTTGAAGCGCAGTGACAGCTGGGTGCCCCGCGCCTTCACGTCGCGCGGCGTGACGATGCTCACCGTGCCCGGAGGCAGCTTGTCGAGCAGGAACTCGAGGTAGCCGGTGAGCAGCTCCCCCTTGGCACGCAGCGCGGGCATCGTGGCCCGGTCGAACAGCTCCATGGACGCGCGCAGCGCCGCGAGCTGGAGGATGGGCGGGTTGGACAGCTGCCACCCCTCGGCGCCCGGCAGCGGCACGAAGTCCGGCCCCATCCGGAAGCGGGTGGCCTTGTCATGACCCCACCAGCCCGCGAAGCGCGGCAGCGAGGCATCCCGCGCATGGCGCTCGTGGACGAAGGCGCCCGACAGCGTCCCTGGCCCGCCGTTGAGGTACTTGTACGAGCACCACACGGCGAAGTCAGGCCCATCATCATGCAGCGAGAGCCGCAGATTCCCGGCGCCGTGCGCCAGATCGAACCCGACGCGGCAGCCCTTCGCGTGCCCCGCCCGGGTAATGGCTGCCATGTCGAAGGCCTGCCCGGTGAGGTAGTTCACGTTGCCCAGCATCACCAGGGCGATCTCGTCCCCGTGCTGGTCGATCGTCTCGAGGATGTCCTCGTGGCGCAGCGTGGCCTCTCCAGGCCGGGGCTCCAGGCGCATCACCGCCACCGCGGGATCAAAGCCGTGGAAGCGCGCCTGCGAGGCGACAGCGTACTGGTCCGACGGAAAGGCCCCGCCCTCGATGAGGATTTTGAAGCGCTCGCGAGTGGGTTGGTAGAACGACACCAGCATCAGGTGGAGGTTCACCGTCAGGGTGTTCATCACCACCACTTCGAGCGGCAGGGCTCCCACCAGGCGCGCCGTCTGCTCGGTCAACGTCTCGTGGTAGGGCAGCCACGGGTGGCGGGCGTGGAAGTGGCCTTCGACGCCCAGCCGCTCCCAGTCCTCCAACTCCTCCATCACGTACTGGCGAGCCTTGCGAGGCTGGAGCCCCAACGAGTTGCCCACCAGGTAGATGGCTGGCTCGCCATCCTTCCGCCGGGGGAAGAGGAACTCGTCCCGAAACGAGCGCAGCGGATCCTCCGCATCCATCCGCTGGGCGAACGCCTCGCCCTCTTCGAAGCGCACCGAGCCGCTGCTCGTCATGACCCGAACTCCTCCTTCGAGCGCCCGAGCCACTCGAGCGCGTTGCGCCACAGCAGCCCCTCGCGGACCGCAGGCTCCAGGCCCGTCAGGGACTCAATCAACGTGCCCGGCCGCTCCTCACCGAGCGGGAACGGGTAGTCACTGCCAAGCGCCACCTTCTGAGGACCGAACAGCTTCACGATGAAGCGCAGTGTGTCCGCGTCATGGACGAGCGAGTCCACCCAGAAGCGCCCCAGGTAGTCGCGAGGCGGCTTCGGGTTGTCCACGGCCACCAGGTCCGGCCTGGCCTCGAAGCCGTGCTGGAGCCGGCCGAAGGTGCCAGGGAACGCGCCACCGCCGTGCGCGAAGGCCAGGCGCAGCCGGGGCAGCTTCTCCAGCGTCCCGGAGAACAGCAGTGTGCTGATGGCCAGCGCCACCTCGGTAGGCATGCCCACCAGCCACGGCAGCCAGTACTTCTCCATGCGGGCACCGCCCAGCATGTCCCACGGGTGGACGAACACCGCCGCGCCCAGCTCTGCGGCCGCCTGGAAAAAGGGAAACAGCGCCGGGTCTCCCAGGTTGATGCCGTTGACGTGGGAGCCAATCTGCACGCCCGCCAGCTTCAGCTCGCGCACGCAGCGCTCCAGCTCGCGCACCGCCAGCCCCACGTCCTGCAGGGGCACCGTGCCCAGGCCCGCGAAGCGGCGCGGGCTGCCCTGCACCACCGAGGCCAGGTGGTCATTGAGGAAGCGCGACAGGTCCAGCCCGTGCTCGGGTTTGGTCCAGTAGCTGAACATCACCGGCACGGTGGACAGCACCTGCAGGGTGACGCCCGCCGCGTCGCACTCCGTCAGGCGCCGGGCCGGGTCCCAGCAGTTGCTTTCAATCTCCCGGAAGAACTTCCCATCATCCCGGAGCATGCGGGCGCGGCACGGCGCGTGGTGCTCCAGGGTGATGAACCCGCCATAGCCATAGCGCTCGGCGAAACGCGGCAGCTCGGCGGGCAACAGGTGCGTGTGGATGTCGACCTTCACTTGCCCCCGCTCCGCTTCATCTGAAAGCCGCACTTCTTGCAGGTGCAGTGCTCGGGGTTGCCGTAGAAGCGGTCGAACACCGGCGGTAGCTGCGTGACGATGTTCGAGACGTGCAGGAACTCCTCATACAGCTTGGAGTCGCACTGGGGGCAGAACCACGCGAAGCCGTCCAGCTCCTGGGGCTTGCGCTTGCGCTCGATGACCAGGCCCACCGTGCCCGCGGGCCGCTGTGGCGAGTGCGGCACCTTGGGAGGCAGCAGGAAGATGTCACCCTCGCGGATGGGCAAGTCTGTCGGCTTGCCGTCCTCGATGATGCGCAGGTTGATGTCACCCTCGAGCTGGTAGAAAAACTCCTCGCTCTCGTCGATGTGGAAGTCGGTGCGCGAGTTGGGCCCGCCCACCACCATCACGATGAACTCCCGGTCCTGCCACACCATCTGATTGCCCACCGGCGGCTTGAGCAGGTGGCGGTGCTCGTCGATCCACTTCTTGAAGTTGAAGGGCGGCATCAGGGCCATGGTTCAGTCTCCAATCGTGGCGATGCACTTGAGTTCGATGGCGATCGGCGTGGGCAACGCGTTGATCTCCAGCGTGGTGCGGCACGGCGGGTTGTCCTTGAAGTACTCGGCCCACAGCCGGTTGTACTTGGGAAAGTCCGCCTTCATGTTGGTGAGGTACACGGTGACGTCCACCAACCGGTCCCACGAGGAGCCCGCCTCCTCGAGGATGTAGCGCACGTTGCGGAACACCGAGTGGCACTGCGCCTCGATGTCATACGAGGTGATGTTGCCCTGGGCATCCAGCTCCACGCCGGGAATCTTCTTGGTGCCCCGCTCCCGCGGGCCCACGCCCGAGAGGAACAGGAGGTTTCCCACCCGGCGCGCGTGGGGGTAGAGACCCACCGGCTCCGGCGCCCGCTTCGAGTCGATTCGCTCGTCCTGGCTCATAGCTTCACGCACACGTTCTTGGGCTCGGTGAAGAAGCGCAGCACCTCGTGGCCACCCTCGCGCCCCACGCCCGACTCCTTCACCCCGCCAAACGGCGTGCGCAGATCCCTCAGCATCCAGCAGTTGATCCAGACAATCCCGCTGTGCAGCCGCGAGGCGAAGCGGTGCGCCCGGCTCAAGTCCTTCGTCCACACGCTGGCCGCCAGCCCATAGTTGGTGGAGTTGGCCCAGGCGAGCACCTCCTCCTCCTTCTCGAAGGGCATCAGCGTGGCCACCGGGCCGAAGATCTCCTCCTGGTTGGTGCGGCACTCGGGCCCCAATCCCTCCACCAACGTGGGCTGCACGAACCACCCGTTCTTGCAGCGCCCTTCCACCTTCGCCCTGGCGCCGCCGGTGAGGATGCGGCCTCCCTCCTTCTGCGCGAGGTCCACGTAGCTCATCACCTTGTCGAAGTGCTGCTGGGAGACGAGCGCGCCCTGGTCCGTGCCGGGCTCCAGCGGATCGCCGACCTTGAGCGTCCGGGTGCGCGCCACCAGCGCCTCCTTGAAGCGCTCGTAGATGGGGGCCTGCACGAAGATGCGCGGGCCGCACAGGCAGATCTGCCCCTGGTTGGCGAACGAGGAGCGCATGGTGGTGGCCAGCGCCTCGTCGAAGTCACAGTCGGCGAAGATGACGTTGGGGTTCTTGCCACCCATCTCCAGCGAGAGCTTCTTGAACAGGGGCGCGGCGGTGCGGGCAATCTCCGCGCCCGTGCGCGTGCTGCCCGTGAAGGAGATGGCGGAAATGCCCGGGTGCTTGCTCATCGCGGCGCCCACCTTGGCGCCCAGGCCGTGGACGATGTTGAGCACCCCGGGCGGTAGCCCCACCTCGCGGCACACCTGCGAGAGGAGAAACGCCGTCATCGGCGTGACCTCGGAGGGCTTGGCCACCACGCAGTTCCCGATGGCCATCGCCGGAGCGATCTTCCAGGTGAACAGGTAGAGCGGCAGGTTCCACGGGGAGATGCAGCCCACCACGCCCAGCGGCGAGCGCAGGGTGTAGTTGAGCGCCACGGTGTCGGTGGCGTGGGCCTCGCTGGAGAACTGGGTGACGGCGTCCGCGAAGAACTCGAAGTTGAGCACGCTGCGCGGAATGTCCACCGTGGAGGCCACCGCGAGCGGCTTGCCGGTGTCGATGGACTCGGCGCGGGCGAAGGCGTCGAGCCGCGAGCGGATGGTGTCGGCGATGCGGCGCAGCAGCCGGGCCCGGTCCGCGGCGGGCGTGGCGGACCAGGCCGGGAAGGCGTGCGTGGCGGCATCCACCGCGCGCTGCACATCCGTCTCGTCCGAGTCCGGCACCAGGGCATAGAGCTCGGCCGTGGCGGGCTCGGGCTTGTCCAGCCACTTCTGGGAGTTGGGAGGCACCAGCTCCCCACCGATGTAGTTGAGAACCTTCTGCATGCCCGAGACCCTCCTGTGGCTCCGGGCGCCCGAATACCACGGCGCCACTCACCGGGTCACGGCTCCCCGGTGCTGGATTTCATATAGGGTGCAGAAGGCATGACACTCACGGAACGAAACCATCAGGAGCTGGCGCGGCTGCTGGATCAGGCACGGCTCGACGCCCGGGCGGTCCCTCCCCTCACGAAGACACACGCGGAGCTTCCACTGCGTGACGCCTATGCCATCCAGGCCGAGGGCATCCGGCTGCGCATCGCCCAGGGTGAGCGGGTGGTGGGGCTGAAGATGGGGCTGACCTCCGAGGCCAAGCGCAAGCAGATGAACCTAGACTCACCGGTGTACGGGGTGCTCACCGACCGGATGAAGGTGCCCGAGGGCGGCGTCTTCCGGCTGCAAGGCACCATTCACCCGAAGATCGAGCCGGAGATCGCCTTCTGCACCTCGCGCGAGCTGCGGGGGCGCATCACCCGCGAGCAGGCGCTGGAGGCGTGCGGCAGCGTCATGGCGGCGATGGAGATCCTCGACTCGCGCTACATCGACTTCAAATACTTCTCGCTGCCGGACGTGGTGGCGGACAACTCCTCCTCGTCCATGTTCGTGCTCGGCTCCACCGAGCGGCCCCCGGGTGAGCTGGACCTGGCGAAGCTCCAGATGTCCATGGAGGTAAACGGCAAGCAGGTGCAGTCCGCGCTCTCCAGCGCCATCTCGGGAGACCCGGTGCTGTCGGTGGTGCAGCTGTGCGAGCTGCTCGACGCGCGGGGCGAGGCCCTGCCCGCCGGGAGCATCGTGCTCGCGGGCGCCGCCACCGCCGCCCACATGCTGCAGCCCGGGGACCAGGTGAAGCTCACCGTCGATGGGCTGGGCAGCGTCTCCATCGCCGTAACGCAGTGAGCCACCCGGGGCGCGGCTTGCTGGCAGGGGGGGCCTTGTCCGAAGCTGCGCGGCCGCGATAGCCCCCGCGCTTCCTTCACCTCACGGAGCACCCTTCGCCCATGCGTCTCTCTCGCCTGTTTCTGGCCGCGTTGCTCGCGGCCTGCTCCACCACGCCGCCGCCCGCGCCGGCCGTCGCCGCTGCTCCTGTTGCCGTTGTGGCCCCGGCCCCCGCGCCCGCGCCCCAGGCGCCGTTGGCCAAGCGTATCCCCTACCCGGTCCAGTTCCACGGCGAGACGCTGCAGGACGACTACTTCTGGCTGCGCGAGCGGGAGAACCCCGAGGTGCGCTCGTACCTGGAGGCCGAGGCGGCCTACACCGCTCAGGTGATGAAGCCCACCGAGGCGCTGCAGAAGAAGCTCTACGAGGAGATGCTCGGGCGCATCCAGCAGACGGACCTGGACGTGCCCTACCGCAAGGGCGGCTACTTCTATTACTCGCGCACCGAGGAGGGAAAGCAGTACCGCATCTACTGCCGGAAGAAGGGCAGCCTCGAGGCCCCCGAGGAGGTGCTGCTGGATCTCAACGTGCTGGCCGAGGGCCAGAAGTACCTCAGCCTGGGCGGGGCCAAGGTGAGCGACGACGGCCACCTGCTGGCCTACTCGCTGGACACCACAGGCTTCCGTCAGTTCACCCTCTACGTGAAGGATCTGCGCACGGGGAAGCTGGGCCCGGACCGGGTGGAGAAGACGGTGGGGTACTCGGTGGCCTGGGCCGCCGACAACCGCACCCTCTTCTATGTCACCGAGGACGCCGCCAAGCGGCCGCACCGGCTGTGGCGCCACACGGTGGGCACGGACGGCAAGTCGGACGCGCTCGTTTACGAGGAGAAGGACGAGCGCTTCTCCGTGTCCGTGGTGCGCACGCTCTCCGGAGAGTTCCTCCTGGTGAGCTTGACCAGCGCCACCACCAGCGAGGTGCGGGTGCTCAGCGCCCGCGAGCCGGGAGGAGCGCCGCGCGTGGTGGAGCCCCGCCAGCAGGACCACGAGTACAGCATGGACCACCACGGTGGGCTCTTCTACATCCTGACCAACTCGGGCGGGCGCAACTACCGGCTCGTCACCGCGCCCGTGCGCACCCCGGAGCGCAAGCACTGGAAGGAGCTCATCGCGCACCGCCCGGAGGTCATGCTCGAGCACCTGATGCTGCTCAAGGAGCACCTGGTGCTCTTCGAGCGCGAGGCGGGGCTGCGGCAGCTCTCCATCCGGGAGCTGAAAACGGGCCAGAGCCACCGCGTCACCTTCCCGGATCCGGCGTACCTGGTGTTGCCCGAGGCGAACGAGGAGTGGGACTCACGGGTGCTGCGCTTCATGTACTCGTCGTTCACCACGCCCAAGTCCGTGTTCGACTACGACATGGCGAGCCGGGAGCGGAAGCTGCTCAAGCAGCAGCCGGTGCTGGGCGGCTTCGACTCCACGCTCTACCAGTCCGAGCGGCTGATGGTGCCAGCGAAGGACGGGGCGCAGGTGCCGGTCAGCCTGGTGTACCGCAAGGGACTGAAGAAGGACGGCACCGCGCCGCTGCTGCTCAGGGGTTATGGGGCGTACGGAGCGTCCTCGTTCGTGTACTTCGACTCGAACCTGCTGTCGCTGCTGGACCGGGGCATGGTGGTGGCGGTGGCGCACGTCCGCGGCGGAGGGGACCTGGGCAAGCCCTGGCATGACGCGGGCCGCATGCGCCAGAAGATGAACACCTTCACGGACTTCATCGCGACGGCCGAGGGGCTGATTGCCCAGGGCTACACCTCGAAGGAGCGGCTGGCCATCGCGGGGGTGAGCGCGGGCGGGCTGCTGGTGGGCGCGGTGACGAACATGCGCCCGGACCTGTTCAAGGTGGTGGTGGCGGATGTGCCCTTCGTGGACGTGCTCAACACGATGAATGACACGAGCCTGCCGCTCACGGTGGGCGAGTTCGAGGAGTGGGGCAACCCCAAGGACAAGGGGGACTACGAGTACATGCGGCAGTACTGCCCCTATACGAACACGGGCGCGAAGGCCTACCCGACGCTGCTGGTGAAGACGGCGTTCCACGACAGCCAGGTGATGTACTGGGAGCCGGCCAAGTGGGTGGCGAAGCTGCGCGCGATGAAGAAGGACCAGAACCCACTGGTGTTCTTCATCAACATGAACGCGGGGCACAGCGGCGCCTCGGGGCGCTACGAGCTGTTGAAGGAAGACGCGTTCGACTACGCCTTCCTCCTCACGCAGCTGGGCGTGGAGCGTTAGTCAGGGGCAGCCTGGGCCGCAGGGGCGCGAGTCATCGAAGCCACCGCCATCTCCGAAGTCGCCCCCCAAGGCCAGGCCCACGACCAGGAGCGTCAAGACGAGGCTGCCGCCGACACCGAGGCCCAGCAGCACGGTGTTGCCCATGCTGAACTTGCGCACGCCGGCGTGATCGATCTGGTCCATCGGGACTTCCACGCTGCCCCGGAGCGCTGTACGGGGCACGCCGCGGAAGCGCTGCTCGTCGGCGTGCACCTCGACGTATTTCTCGACGAGCTCATCCCCCCGGTACGGGACGAGCACCAGGGAGGTATCCACGGTGAAGGGGTGCTCCCGGCCGTTGACGTCGCGCAGGCTCCGGGTGTCCTTGCGCTCATTGCGCAGGGTGCTGCCGATGTCCTGGAGCAGCGTCGTCTCCTGGCCCTTCCAGCCATCCAGACGCGTCAGCTCCGACTTCGGGACCTTGTAGGTGGTGGTACAGCCCGTCACGGTGAGCAGCAGGGCAAGCGAAGCGCGGACGCGCATGAAGGCCTCCAGGTCTCGCCAGGTTAGCGCGGGAGTTCTGCTGGCGCTCTCACGGGTATCCAAGAGCCTCGCGGGCCTGCGCCAGAGTGAACTCTTTTTGAGTGGGGAGCACCGGCCCCTGGCGCTCTACCAGCCAGGCGGGGTTTCCCTCTGGCAGGTAGAAGTCCTCTTCGAAGGGCGACAGCCCCAGGTGGTGGAGATACTCCTTGAGCATGTCGAAGGTGAATCGGTCCCGCACCCGGCGCTCCTGGTAGCGCTCCAGCTTCTCGAAGGGAAACGGCTCACCGGACTGGCCGAAGACCCAGCGCCCGCCATCATTCGCTGCGTAGAGGGTGCGCAGGTAGTTGATGAAGTCCGTCCGGTTGGGGCCATACACCTCGAGCATCACGGCGCCATAGCGGCCCTTGTCCTTGCGCAGGGTATGGGGAACCGCGACCACACGCAGGCCCCGGCAGCCCAGAGTCCGGGCCATATAGGGCATCGGGCTGCCGGCATCCGTCCCCCTCCACCCATTGTCGAGGTAGGCCGTCCAAGAGCTTCGGGTGGGAATGAAGAGGTATCGCTGCCTCTCCGCATCGGTCAACGGCAGGAGGGCGGACAGGGCCTGCTCCAAAGAGCCCGAGACCGGGCGCACCTGCACAGAAATGCCTCGGTGCGCCTGCACTCCGGCCTCCCAGGAGGCGAAGGCACGGGCGACATACTCCGCGCGCGCTTCCAGAAAGCCCATCTCCGAGGTCACTGGAGCCCAGCGCTCATCCAGCAACAGTCCCTCCATCTCTTCAGCCATTCAGTGAAGCCTCGCCCTTAGGGCACGATGATGAGAATGACTTCCGCATCCGGGTCGTTGGAGGTGATGCGCGACTGGTGGCCAGAGCCACGGCCCGAGGTGGGCGAGTCGTACTCCACATGATAGCGGCGGCCGTTATAATCGAACTGTAGGTCTGGTCGATTGATTCCTACCCGTTG
>DASVVJ010001006.1:0-26423 GCA_036389955.1 Myxococcaceae bacterium | reverse complement strand
GCCTCCTCCTCCCCGCGGCAACAACACCAGCGGCCGCTCCTCGTCGGGTGGCAACGTTCGCTGGTAGTTGATCGTCCGTCACGGGACGGTCCCTGGCGGGGTGGATTGCCGCCCCGCCAGGCCATGAGAATCTTGGCGAGCAGCCATGAAGCGTTCATGCCTGCTTGCCTGCTGTACCTTGATGGGACTGGGCCTTGCCGCCTGTGGCTTCGGCGATTCCATGCCGGATCCAGGCTCGCGCACCGAAGAGGTCCAGAACGTCGACCTGGACAGTCTCCTCATCACCGTGCGTGGCCAGGTGCAGGTGCTGCCTGAAGCCGCGCGGATGCTGGAGGGCCAGGGCCAGGCGCTTCCACCGCTTGGCGGACTCTCACTGTCCATCGAAGAGCCTCTGCGCACGAGCGTGAGCGATCCGGTGGCCACCTTCGGCACCGGCAGCCTCGCCGAGGACGGTGGCTTCTCCATCGACAACGTGCCCGTGAGGGACATCCACCTGAGCCTCACGGCGCGCGTGGAGCACGAGGGCTTCGTGCCCAGCTCTACCCTCATCTTCGACACTGCCTTCACCGGCACCCGGCCCCGCACGGACATCACCGGGGCTCGCGTCTGGGCGCTGCCGCTGGCCCTGCACGAGGCGCTTAACCGCGCCGTGGGCGAGGAGGCCCTTCTGGCCCATACCAATGGCCAGGCACGGACGCTGCTGGAGGCGGGCTTCCTGCTCGGCCGCGTGGTGGATGGGACGGGGCGGCCCGTCGCCGGGGCCAGAGTACGGCTGGACCGGGGCGAGCTGGCGGATCGGATCTACTACCCCTCCGAGGACCTCACGCAGGTGGGGCAGGCGGGCACCAACGCCCATGGCCTCTTCGTCTACGTCCACTCGGGCACGGAGGTGGAGACGTTCCGCGTGAGTCTCCACGGCACGGAGAAGTACCTGTGGCGCAACGCGGGTGCCACGCCTGGACGAGGCCTGGTGCTCACCCTCTTCCCGGGCACCACCGCGCCCTGAACGCTCGTTTCGCGAGACAGCCGGCTGCCTGGCCGCTAAGACCTTCGTGAGCGCGCCAGCCGCGCCTCACTGGCTCCTCATCGAGGCGCACGGAGGTCTCATCCGCGTGAAGCGCACCCCGTGAAGCGGTTGCTGCTCGTCGGCCCCGGCCATGCACACCTGTTCGTGCTGGAGGCGCTGGCGCGCGCGCCACTGCCCGGCGTGGAGACGGTGCTGGTGTCGCGCGGCACGAGCCAGCTCTACAGCGGCATGGTGCCTGGCTGGCTCGCGGGGGACTACGCGCTGGAGCAGCTCTCCTTCGAATTGACCGGACTGGCCCGGGCCGCGGGGGCCCGGCTGGAGCTCAGCGGCGCGCAGGCTCTGGACGCGGACCGGCGCGAAGTGCGCCTGGGGGATGGCCGGGTGCTCGGCTACGACGTGGCCAGCTTCGACATCGGCTCGCTGCCCGCCGGCGCGGACCTGCCCGGCGTCCGGGAACATGCGCGGGCGCTCAAGCCCCTGGAGAACATGCTCGAGCTGCTCTCCGAGGCGACTCAGCGCGATGGGCCGCTGCTCGTGGTGGGAGGCGGAGCCGCGGGCGTGGAACTGGCCCTCTGTCTCCAGGCCCGTACCCGGCGTCCCACCACGCTGCTCGAGCGCGGAGACGAAGTTCCCCGAGGCGCTCCCCGCGCGGCCGTGCGCCTCGTTCAACGGGTGCTGGCCCGGCGCGAGGTAACGCTGCGCCTGGGGGTGGCCGTGGCCTCGGTGTCCCCCGGTGCCGTGTCCCTCGAGTCCGGCGAGTCGTTGCCCTTCACCACCTGCGTATGGGCCACGGGGGCCCGGCCTCCGCCCCTCTTCGCCCGAAGCGGCGCGGCGCTGGACGCTCACGGCTACCTCGCGGTGGAGGACACGTTGCGCAGCCCCTCCCATCCCGAGCTCTTCGCGGCGGGCGACTGCGCGGGCTTCACCAGCGGGCAGCGCGTGCCCAAGGCCGGCGTGTACTCCGTTCGCCAGGGGCCCGTGCTCAGCGCCAACCTGCGCGCGGCCCTCACCGGCGGGGGCCCGCTCCAGCCCTACCACGCCCAGAGAGGCTTCCTCTCCCTGTTGAACGCGGGAGATGGAACCGCCATCGCCGCCTGGAAAGGGCTCGCCTTCCACGGACGCGCCATGTGGCGGCTCAAGGACACCATTGATCGGCGATTCATGGAGCGCTTTCAGCGGCTCAGCGGGAAATGAACCACCGGGGCAGCCAGTCCGCTCCCGGCGCCGTGGTGAGGCGCACCTGGCCACTGCCATCCGCGCGCATCAGCCACAGGTCCACATCCCCCTGCCGCTCCGCCACGAACACCAGGTACTTCCCATCCGGGCTCCACGCCGGAGCGTCATCGCGCTGCTTGCCATCCGTGAGCGCCACCGGCTCGCCGCCCGCCACGTTGGCCACCAGAATGCGGCTCTTCGCCTCCGGCAGCCGCTCCACGAAGGCCACCTTCTGGCTGTCCGGGCTCCACACCAGCTCGCGCTCGTCGAGCTTCGTGGCCCCACCCGACACCGCGCGCAGCTGCGTCCCATCCGGGCGCACCACGAAGTAGCGGTCCCGGCCCTCGCGATTGCTGATGAACGAGAGCCACTTGCCGTCCGGGCTCCACTTCGGCTCCCGGTCCTCCTGATAGAAGGTGGTGATGCGGCGCACGTTGCTGCCATCCGCACGCATCACGAAAATCTCCGGGTCTCCCTCCCGGCTGGACACGAACGCGATCTCCGTGCCGTCCGGCGACACCGCGGGCTCGAAGTTCCCCTCGGGCGCCAGCGCCAGCCGCTGCTCCGCCGTGCCCTCCTTGGGCTCCAGGCGCACCACGTCGCTGAAGTTCTGCGCGTCCGACTCGGCCACCAGCCAGCTTCCGTCCGGCGACCAGCTCGCGTTGCGCGCGCGCGCCCGTGGCGCGTTGAGCGGCACCGGCGGCCCGCCATTCAGCGGCTGCACCCGGAGCTGCTCCAAATGCAGCCCATTCACGCTGCGCGTGGCGATGACCAGCAGCGCCTTGCCATCCGGCGATGGCGCCGCGGTGAAGTCATCCTCGTTGGGGCTTTTGGTGAGCTGCGTCTCCTCACCCGTCGGCTTCACCAGCCAGACGTCCTTCTGCGTCGCCCGCTCGGAGATGAACGCGATGACGCCGGGAATGGCCCGCCGCTCCTCCTGGGAGAGCGGACCTGTGCCCGTTGCCCCGCCGCCACACTTGCCAGCGGGACAACCGGCGCACAGCAGGGCGAGCGCGGCGCTCAGCCGCACCCACCCCCACCAGGGACGACGCTGTTGGAAGCCCTGGCCCATTGCTCGATTACCGCACGCGGATGGCGTCGGCGATGACGTACGAACCCGCCGTCGTCCAGCGGCTCAGCTGCACCTTGTTCCAGCCGGCCGGGAAGCTCCAGGTGCCCAGGTTCTGCCACGCGCCGCCGCCCGTCTGCTGGTTCTTGCTCACCGTGGCCAGCTTGGTGCCGTTCGCATCCCAGATGACGAACGGCGCCGTCGTGGAGCGGTCCGTCGCCGAGGTCCACCACGCGTCGACCGCCTTGGTGCCCGCCGCCGGCAGGTAGAACCAGAACGTCACCGGATCCGACACCGCCGCCGTGGGCGCCGCGTAGTAGCCGCTGCCGTAGTAGCCCGCCACGTTGGCGGACGAGGTCCAGTTGGCCGACGGCGCGTCCACGTAGCCCTGCGAGGTGTTGTTGTTGGCGTTGTTGCTGTCGACCACCAGCCCCGTGGTGGTGCTGCCGCAGTAGGAGTTGATCTTGCTCAGGTACGTCGACCACGGCCAGTTCGGGCCCGGGTCCGTGCGGGTGGCCGGCTGCAGGCGGCCGTGCGCCACGATGTGGTAGCTGTCACGCAGGATGCCGCGGTCGCGCGAGATGTCGCACGACAGCTTGGCCGAGGCGTCGATCTGCCCCGTGGGGAACGACGTCTGGCTGGCGAAGCCGCCGTGCTCGATGCCCACCGTGAAGTGGTTGGACGACAGGCCGTTGAGGTGGCAGTCCCGGCCGCCGTTCAGGTTGCAGTCATAGGTGGCGCCAATGTGCCAGCCGCGGTTGGCCTCGCCTACCAGCTGCGAAATCTCGCTGCCGCTCTCGTTCACCACGTAGTGCGCGCTCACGCCCGAGGCGGAGTTGACCAGCCAGCTCCAGCAGCTCGAGTAGCTGCCCTCGCAGGTGTGGATGATGATCATCGAGATGTCCGTGCCCGCCGGACGCGCGTTGTAGTTGGGCGAGGGGCGCCAGATGGACGCCGCGTAGTCCGGGCCGGCCGCCAGGGCGCGAGCGTTCGGAATCTGGTACTGCGCCTCCACCTGCACCGGCATGATGGACGCGGTCACCTTGCCGTCCACGCTCTCGGCCACCACGCCGTTGCGCAGCGTGCCGTACACTTCCTTGTGCACGTACTCGGCCTGCGCGTCCGGGTGGGTGATGCCGCTCAGGGCCACCGCCGCCGGGGCCCAGGCGCCCAGGTTGCCACGCTCCACCTTCAGCGCGTCCGCGTGCGCCGACAGCAGCGCCGCGCCCGCGCGGATGTTCGACAGCGCGTCCTTCTTCGCCTGCTCCACGGTGACGCCGGCCAGGGCCGCACCGCGCTCCAGCTCCGCGCCACGCAGCGCCATCACGCCGAACGCGGGCGCCAGGCCCTCGAACTCCTCCTCGCCCTCGACCATCTGCCAGCGCGTCTCCGTGAAGGAGATGGCCTTGAGCAGGTCAGCCGGAACGTTGAACTCACGGCCAGCGGCGGCGAACAGCGGATCCAGCTCACCCGCGCTGCCGCGGTCAGCGGCCCCACGCGCGTCTTCGATGATAGAGCCGGTGGGGGTCTGCGCGGGCTCCGGGTTCTCGGGGCTCTGCTGAGGCCCGCAGGCGGCCAGCGAGAGGGCCGCGGCGGCGGCCGCGAGCGCGTTGCGCATCGTGTACATGAAGTCTCCTTCAGGGGGGATGAAGTACTGAGTCGGCGCCACCCTCAGCCGCGAGGGGACCGGCGGGCAGCGCTTTTAGCAGAAGTCGTGCCATTCAGGCTTCCCTTGGAAAGCCTGGCTGCTTGCCGGCTGAACTGGTGCATCCATGCTCCATCCCACATCAGGCGCTCACCGGGCACTGGCGGCTGGGCGGACTCAAGCCCGCGAATCCTCTGGGGAAACCCCAGGTTTCAGGCCTCCCACCGGGCTGACTCTATTAAGGGCGGACCGAAAGTCTTAGTTGTCCTGTTTTCAGACAACTTCTGCATAAACGGTTCTTAACGCTGTGGACACATTCACCCCCAGCTTGGGTATGAGGGGTGGCATGCGCCTCTTCGCCATCGGCGACACCCACCTGCCGTCTACCCGCAACAAGGACATGCACCGCTTCGGCTGGGCGGAGCACCCCCTGCCGCTGCAGCGCGCCTGGGACGAGAAGGTCCGCCCCGAGGACATCGTCATCGTGGCGGGAGACATCTCCTGGGCCACGCGGCCTCCCGAGGTGCTCGAGGACCTGAAGTGGCTGGACAGCCGCCCGGGGCGCAAGGTGCTGGTGCGCGGCAACCACGACTACTGGTGGGGAGACTCGGCCTCCAAGCTGCGCAAGCTGCTCGAGCCCTTCAAGTCGTTGGAGGCCTTCATCCAGAACAACGCGGTGGTGATGGGGCCGTGGCTCATCGCCGGCTCGCGGCTGTGGACGGCGCCCGAGGCCCCGCCCATGCCCGGCGGAGAGATGGGTGATGAGCCGATTGACCAGGGCTACGTGGTGCGCGAGACGAACCGGCTTTCCCTCTCCATCGAGGACGCGCTCAAGAAGGAGAAGGCCAGCCCCACCCCGCTCACGCGCGTCGTCGCGGTGCACTTCCCTCCGCTGTACGCCAACCAGAAGCCCACCGCGTTCAGCGCTCCCATTGAAGCTTTCCAACCCAAGATTTGTGTCTATGGCCACCTGCACGCCGAGGGCATCGCCGCGGGCTTCACCGGTGAGCACGGCGGTGTGAAGTACGTGTTGGCGTCCTGTGACGCGGCAAAATTCTCCCCTGTGTTGCTCGACGAGGTGTGAGCCGTCCCTGCATTCCCTGGCTCTCCGGGCAGCGCTACACTTTCGGGAACTGACCCCGAAGGTGGGGGGACAGGGGGTGTGAACAGATGCCTGCGAACAAGGCGGATCTCTCGGCCCGGCTGATGGCGGCAACTCCGGGTGACAGTGCCCTGGGGCTGTTCTTCACGACCGTGTTCAACCTGGTCGAGCAGCGCGCGGGCACCGAAGCGCTGCGCGCGGTGCGCACCGGCGAGCTCGCCAAGGAGTACTCCGAGCTGCGGATGTACCCGGTGCGGGGCTTTCTCCAGCTGCTGTTCAGCGCGGCGGACCTGCTGGAGGGGATGTTCGGCTCACCGGATGCCGTCTTCCGCGCGTGCGGCGAGACGAGCATCACCCGCTACAACTCCGGCCCGGGGCGCTTCCTCTTCGGAGTGATTGCCCGGGGAGATCCGCACAAGCTCTTCGCGGCGGCGCAGATGGGCTACAGCACCGCCGTCACCTACGGGCGCCGCGAGTACAAGGCCATCAGCCCCAAGTCCGGGGTGCTGCACGCCCAGGGCGACATGATGCCGCCCTCGTACCATGAGGGGGTGCTCACCGGGTCGCTGAAGCTCTTGCGCATCGAAGGCCGCGTGCGCGGACGGGCGCAGGGCATTGATCGCGTGGACTACGATATCAACTGGACTTAAGGCCATTTCTTCGGAACCCGCCCACGTACCGTGGGTGAACCGAGACAGACAAACCGTTTGGAATTGTGGGTCGGCGCTAATCCCTGCAACCGGTCGCTTGCCAGGTTGCGCGAGGATTATCCAAAAACCCTACCTCGTACATGCCCAACTTGTGCAAGCATTCACCTCAAGAGCTTTCAGTCTTGAGGAGTAATGAGTCAGTCCTTCCATTTCGGCCCCACTGCTGACGAACTAACGGATACTCCTCCCGAATTGCTGCTCGACCCAGGGCATGGAGAGGAGACGAAGCGCGTCGTACTTTTTTTCCTTCACCGCGGTGGCGCGGAGATGGCCACCTTGAAGCCGGGCACACCGTTGGTGGTCGGCCGCAGGCCTCCCTCCGACATCTGCCTGCGAGACGCGAAGCTGTCGCGCGAGCATGCCCGCTTCCGGCTCGCGGAGGACTGCCAGAGCATCACCGTGGAGGACCTGGGTTCCACCAACGGCACCTGGCTGGGCACCCAGCGCATTCAGACGGTGCAGCTCTCCTTCGGCCAGGAAGTGCGGCTGGGCGAAGTGCTCGCCCGCCCGCAGGCGTTCAAGGACGCGCCGGTGCTGGCGCGCACGGGCACCTCGCCGCTCGGGGAGGCCGTGGTGGCGGGCAAGGCCATGCGCGAGCTGAAGGAGAAGGTGGAGCACCTGGCCTCCTCTCGCGCGCCGCTCGTCCTGCGTGGCGAGGCGGGCACGGGCAAGAAGGTGCTCGCGGGGATGCTGCACATGCTGGGGCCGAACCCTGACAAGCCCCTGGTGCCCGTCTACTGCGGCACCATCCCCCCCCACCTGGGGGAGAGCATGCTGGTGGGCCACGAGCGGGGAGCCGTTGCCGGCGCCATCCACCCGCCCAAGGGCGCGTTCGAAGTGGCCCATGGCGGCACGGTGTTCCTCGACGAGCTCGCCGCGCTGCCCCTGCCCGCGCAGAGCGCGCTGCTGCGCGTGCTGGAGACAGGCCGGCTCACGCGGGTGGGCTCCACCCGGGAAATTCCCGTCGACGTGCGCGTCATCGCCGCCACCCATTGGGACCTGGAGGCCCTGGTCCAGGCCGGGCAGCTCCGCCAGGACCTCTACTCCCGCCTCCGTCCGCTGATGCTCGAGCTGCCGCCGCTGCGCGAGCGCAAGGATGAGATCGAACCCCTGGCGCTGCACTTCCTGCGGCAGGCCAATCTGGAAAGCGGGGGCCGCATCCAAGGCATCGCGCCCAGCGCGATGGAGCTACTGCTGGCTTACGCCTGGCCCGGCAACGTGCGCGAGCTGCGCAACGTCATCGGCGGCGCCGTGTTGATCTCCCGCTCGAGCTTCATCTCCGTGCAGGATCTGCCCGCCCGGGTGGTGGGAGCGCCTGCCGCGCCCCTCACGCCCCCTGCCCCGGCAGCGGCTTCCACTGAGCTTCGAAGCCGGGTGCAGCAGTATGAAGCGCGGCTCATCCGCGAGACGCTCGAGGCCATGAACTGGAACCGCGCCGAAACGGCTCGAGTCCTGAAAATGCCGCTGCGAACCCTGGCGCACAAAATCAAGTCGCTCCGTATCAAGAAGGACCAGGCGTAATTCTGGCAATCTATTGCCAAACCCTGGCAATCCATGGCCAAAACCCGCGCCGCGTGACGCAATCCCTGCTTGGAAAAGGTTGATTTCGGCGTCTGTGTCCTGTGGGCTCTTCCTTCACGACGTGTGCTTGGCTTCACATTGCAAAGCGGGCGTGGGGGTGAGTTGGCTGAAAGTGGGGGGGAAGCCGCCCTCCACGCCCGCGCTACCAGGGGAGGGCGCATGGCTCGCGGTTTACTCGTCCACGGACTGGGGGGTGATGCTGTCCGGAGGGGGACTGCCTCCCTCTTCACCCACCATCATCGTCGTCACGGGCTTGGGTTTGCCTTTGCCCCCCTGCACTCCGGGAACCGGTGGTGCCGGAGCCTTCCGGGCGAAGCCCTGCGGCAGCACGTACTGGATGAACGGCGGGCCCTGACGATGACGCGGCATGTTAGCTCCTGGAAGCGGGGCGAATAACGTCGCTTGCCGCCTACCTGCCTGTACGTGTGAAGGTGTGTCCTGCTTGCGTGGGTGGGGAGCCCCACCCTCGGCGGGGGGGTACACCAGCGTGCGAATCGGCATCTTCGGTGACGGAGCGGACCCACAGTGCGCCGCGGTAGCCCGGGAGGCGGCCACCCTGGGGGTGGACACCCTCTTCGTGGACAGCCAGGCGCTCGACCAGGGCCGGCCGCTGTCGATGCTCGACGGACGCACCTTTTACCTGGGAAAGCCCGTGGACGACGTGCGGGGCTTCTACCTGCGGGGCATCCCCGCGCCCTACGTGCCGGCGATGAAGCGGGATGACTCGTTGGTGCTCTATGAGGACTGGTTCACCACCTTCACCCAGACGCGCGAGCGGGCGGCGTACTTCGTGGCGTGGCTGCTGCAGCTGGCCCACCAGGGCGCCACGCTGATCAACGGTCCGCACGCGGCCAGCGTGCTGCAGCACAAGCCCTACCAGCTCCACGCGTTGCGCAGCCTGGGGGCGAAGGTGCCCCGCACGCTCATCTCGAATGATCCGGCCGCCATCCGCGCCTTCCACGCCGAGGTGAAGGACGTCATCTACAAGCCGGTGCTGGGGGGCGCCCTCACCCGGGCGCTGGATGCCGAGGCGCTCGAGCGGCTGGACGCGGTGACGGCTTCACCCGTCATCTTCCAGGAGCGCGTGCGCGGAGAGGACCTGCGCATCATGCTGGTGGGCGATGAGCTCGTCTCGTGCGTGGCCATTCAGACGCCCGCGCAGCACCTGGACTTCCGGGACGACCCTGTCTACAGCAGCGGCGAGGCCGTGTACCGCGAGGTGGTGCTGCCCGAGCCGGTGCAGCGCTTCTGCCGTTCGGCGGCCCGGGCGTGTGGGCTGACGTTCGCGGGCATCGACATCAAACAGCGCGGCAACGAGTTCGTGTTCCTGGAGCTGAACAGCTCGCCCATCTACATGGACGTGGAGCAGAAGCTGGGGCACCCCATCAGCCGGGCCATCGCGCGCCGGGTGGTGGAGGGCGCGCGCGCGGCCCTGCGGTGAGGTAGCGGCTAAACCTCCTCGAACCGCGTGCCCGTGGCGCCCATGCGCTCCAGAGCGTCCTTGATCTCACCGGAGACGATCAAGGTGACGTCCCATCTCTCGGGACGAAACACCCGGGCATTCCCCACCTTCCTCTTGTCGATACGCAACTCCAGCACGGACAAGTACTGGCCCACCTTGTGAGGAACCCCGTCCTCGTGCGTCCAAAAATCGATTCGGGATGCCTGCTCGTCGACACACCGGATGAGGCGTGTAGCAACGAGGATAAGGTACTGATCGGGTTGGCCTTCCACGTCGACAGGGACCAGCTGCACATCATTCGGTGCGAGCTGAGAGAACATCGAGGCAACCCGCACATGGACCACCGGAATGCCGATGCCCGCTTCTGTAAAGTCCAGCGGCTTACCTGCGATCTCGACGGGGATTTTCAGGCGATCCGCGATGTGGGCGAGCGTTCCGGACGTGAATTGCGCATCATCCACCTTTTGGCCATGACGGTCCCTGGGCATCGCAAGGTGCCATCGATGTGGGACATACACATCGTCAGCGAGTTTGAAGTAGCGCTCGGCCATGGCCACCCTCTAACGCGGCGGCTGCCGGGTGACGAGTTGATTCAGTTCTGTTCCCGGGGTCGCGATCCTTCTGGCCAACCGCTGGAGTGACTCGGTCAACGACCTACGGCACTCCACGACACTGCGGCAGGTCTTCGTTGCCGTGCTCAGCGCCTCGAAGACAAGTTCGTGATACCGCTGAGGATGCGGCCCGTAGTGCCCCGGCAGCGGCAGCTTGTTGGCCGGATCTTCCAACGTCATTCCGGCCTTGGCGAAGATCTCCCGGAACCTGGGCGTCCACGGGCCCCCACGCGCGCTGGAGTCGTCGTTGCAGATGGTGGCGATGTGGTGCACCTCGGCACAGGGCTCCTTGCCGCCGCCACGGCCCCGCGCCGCCATCGCTACTGCGCTCACGGGCACTGTGACGCTGACACCCTCAACGCCCAGCGCGATCTCCTCCACCGTCTCCAGCGCGGGTAGCCTGAGGCCTGCCACCCCTTCGGCCCGCACCGCCACCTGCGCCGAGCCGGGCAGCGTCGGCACCTTCGACGCGAACTCGTGCGCTGTCCGCCCAACGGCCGCCATCAGCAGCATGGCGAACGCCCGCGCAGCCTGACGCGCGACGACTTTCCCGAAGCGCTCTCCCGCATTGCGGATCTGCTCGAACGTGGTGGCGTGCTCCACGTCCTCCATCAACTGAAACCAGCCGGCCACCAGCTTGAGCAGCGTGTCGTAGCCCACGTACAGAATCAGCCCCACTCCGATGACCGCCACCAGCCCTGGCACCAGAGGGTTGATGGCCATGATCAGCAGCATCGAGCCCAGCGTCCACAGGGCGGCGCTCAGCAGTGCCCGGAACTCCACCATCTCTCCCAGCGCCAACCTCAGCTCTTCGAGCACCGGGCTCTTGCTCAGCGCCAGTGCCCAGATGTAGCGGCCGCGCATGTCCAGGTAGCGCCCGGCTACCAGCGCTCCGCCAAGACAATCGCCGTAGAAGCCGTGCACGCGCTGACACCAGAGCCGGTAACGCTCGGCGGTCGCCAGGTCCTCTTGAGTCAGCGTGCCCTCCAGGGGCTCTCCAGCCCCAGTAGGCACCAGCTTCTTCTCCCGTAGCAGGTAGAAGTAGTTGCCGCTTTGCGGGTCCAACTGAAACAGCGCCTCCACCGTCTGGCGTGGCGTGCCGTTCAGCCGCACCTCGCGCGCAAGCTGCCTCACGGCCTGCTGGAACTCCTCTTCTTCCAGCGTCACCGGCTGCAGGTTGACCGTACGGGGCACGTGAATGACGGCCCGGCCCTGGCCGCTGTCCTCCACCCGGAGCGCTGTTGGGGTGGCGCTACACCCGACGAGCACCGCGAGGAAGAGCGCTTCGGCCTTCCACAGAAGCCGCCAAGCCTTCATGGGCTACCCCTTCACACCCCTCGAGGCCAGGGCGCTACAGCTCCACCTGGGTGCCCAGCTCCACCACGCGGTTGGGCGGAATGCGGAAGAACGCCGTGGCGCTGCGCGCGTTGCGGCTCATCCACGAGAAGAGCGCCTCGCGCCACATCGCCATGCCCGGCTTCTTCGAGGGAATCAGCGTTTCTCGGCCCAGGAAGAACGAGGTGCTCATCAGCTGGAACTGCAGCCCCTTCTCGCGTCCCTTCTTGAGAATGTCCGGGATGCTGGGGTTCTCCATGAAGCCGTAGCGCGCAATCACCCGCACGAAGCCCTGCTCCAGCGGCTGCACCTCCACCCGCTCCTCGACGGACACGTGTGGCACGTCCTCCGAGGCAATCGTCAAGAGCACCACCTGCTCGTGCAGCACCTTGTTGTGCTTCAGGTTGTGCAGCAGCGCTGGCGGCGTGCCCTCGGGGTTGCCCGTCATGAACACCGCCGTGCCCGGCACCCGCACCGGCGCGTGCTCGCCCTCGAAGCTCGACATCAGATCCTTCAGGTCGATGCTCGCCACGCGCAGCTTGGCGCCCAGAATCTCGCGCCCGCGCTTCCACGTCGTCATCAGCGTGAAGAGCACCACTCCCAGCGCCAGCGGGAACCAGCCACCCTCCGGAATCTTCACCGCGTTGGCGCTGAAGAACGCCAACTCGATGGTCAGGAACAGCCCCGCCACCGGCAGCGCCACCAACCGGCGCACGCCCCAGCGCTCGCGCGCGACGATGTAGGCCATGCACGTGGTCATCATCATCGCCGTCACCACGGCGATGCCGTACGCCCCCGCCAGCGCGCTCGAGGAGCGGAAGCCCAGCACCAGCGCCACCACGCCCACCAGCAGCACGATGTTGAGCCCCGGCAGGTAAATCTGTCCCTTCTCCTCGGCCGAGGTGTGCACCACCTCCATGCGCGGGCAGTAGCCCAGCTGCATCGCCTGGCGCGTGTTCGAGAAGGCCCCGGAGATGACCGCCTGCGAGGCAATGGCCGCCGCACCCGTGCCCAGCACCACCAGCGGGTAGATGGCCCACTCGGGGGCCAGCAGGTAGAAGGGGTTGCGCGCCGCCGAGGGGTCTCTCAACAGCAGCACCCCCTGCCCGAAGTAGTTGAGCAGCAGCGAGGGCAGCACCAGCGTGAACCACGCCCACCGGATGGGGCTGCGGCCAAAGTGGCCCATGTCCGTGTAAATGGCCTCACCGCCCGTCACCACCAGGATCACCGCTCCCAGCACCAGGAAGCCGTGGACGCCGTTGTGCGCGAAGAAGTTGACGGCATACAGCGGTGACACCGCCACCAGCACCCCCGGGTTGTGCACCAGCTCCTTCACCCCCAGCACCGCCAGCGCGACGAACCACACGCACATGAAGGGCCCGAACACGTTGCCGATGCCCCCCGTGCCTTTGCGCTGCACCAGGAACAGCCCCAGCAGGATGACCAGCACGATGGGGATGATGTAGGGCTCGAACACGGGGGTGGCCACGCTCAGGCCCTCCACCGCGCCCAGTACCGAGACGGCCGGGGTGATGATGCCGTCGCCGTACAGCAGCGCCGCGCCGAAGATGCCCATCAGCAACAGCTTGGCCCGCGCCGGGTTGGGCGCCACACCGCCCTTCTGCCGCTTCGACACCAACGCCATCAGCGCCAGGATGCCGCCCTCGCCCCGGTTGTCCGCCCGGAGCACGAAGGCCAGGTACTTCACCGACACCGAGATGATCAGCGCCCAGACGATGAGCGACAGCACTCCCAGCACGTTCTCCGGCGAGGGGGTGATGCCATGCGGCCCGGTGAAGCACTCGCGCAGGGCGTACAGGGGGCTGGTGCCGATGTCGCCGTAGACGACTCCCACCGCTCCCATCGCCAGCAACGCGGTGCGCTTGGCGGTGCCAGGCCCCTGGCCGTGAGGCGCGGGTGCTTCCTTGGTCTCGTTCACGGCCCCCGCTTTAGCTGAACCCGGGCCGGTAGCAACCGGCCAGTGCATTCAGGCGCCCCACTTTTCAGTCCCAGCGGAAGCCATTCCACCCGTGAAGGTTGAACAGAGAACCTGCCCACATGCCCGGGGAGGAGGGTGGGTTCTCTTCCCTTTTGTCCCCGTGCTTTCATGCTGGCTCCAGTTTTTCAGCATGGGGGGGGCACGCCATGGCTCTGGCAGGCTCCAGCGAGAGTCAGCAGGCCTCAACAGCACGGCTGGGGGTCGAGGAGCGCCTGGCGCTGCTGGCGGAAGCCTCGCGCGTGCTGGCGGACGCGAGCCTCGAGCCGCCCGCGGTGCTGGCACGGCTGTGCACGCTGGTGGTCCCCACCCTGGGCGAGGCCTGCAGCCTGCGCCTGCTGTCCGAGGATGGAGCGTGGCTGTACCGGGTGGGCTGGGCCCACGCGGATCCGTCGCTGAGCGAGTCCTTCCAGGCGCTGACCGAGAGCCCTCAGCACGCGGATGACGGGCTGGCGGCGCTGCTGCTTCGCGAGGGCGAGGCGCTGCACCTGTCGGCCCTGTCGCCCCAGGCGCTGCGCATGGCCGTGACGTCCTCCCTCCAGGAGGTGGCCCGGCAGTTTCAGTTCGGGGATCTGCTGATCCTGCCGCTGCGGGTGCGCGGACGGGTGGTGGGCACGCTGTCCGTTGGGCGTGGCACCCGCTCTCCCACCTTCGACGAGGCCGAGCGGCTGCTGCTGCAGGAGATGGCCGATCGCGCGGCGGTGGCGCTGGACGTGGGGCGCGCCTACGCGGCGGAGCAGCAGGCGCGCAAGGCCGCCGAGGTGTCCGCCGGGCGCATCCTGCGCATGCAGCGCATCACCCAGGCGCTGTCCGAGGCGCTCACGCCCCAGGACGTGGCCAGCGTGGCGCTGCGCGAGGCCATGGAGGCGCTGGGCGCCGACCAGAGCATCATCGCCATTCCGGCCGAGGATCCGTCGTGGATGGAGATCCTCTGCAGCCGCAATCTGCCCATCAGCCTGCTGGAGGACATGGTCCGCTTCCCGGTGGATGCGCCCATGCCGCCCTCGGAGGTGTACCGCACCAGTACCTCCCTGTTCCTGGAGACGCCGGACACCCTGGTGGTGCGCTTTCCCGCCCTCATGCAGCGCCCGGACATGGCCACCCAGTCCCTGGCCAGCCTGCCGCTGATCAACCGGGGCCACACGCTGGGCTCGCTCGTGCTGAGCTTCGTGGGCCCCCGGAGCTTCTCCGAGGAAGAACGCTCGTTCCTGACGGACCTGGCGGGGCAGACGGCGCACGCGCTGGAGCGGGCCCGGCTCTACGCCGCCGAGAAGCTCACGCGCACCCGCGCTCAGCGCGCCGCCGAGCGCACCAGCCGGCTCCAGGCCGTCGTCGCCGAGCTGTCTCCCGCCTTCACCGCCACGCGGGTGGCGGAGGTCGTCGTGGACCACGGCGTGTCGGCGGTGGGCGCGCGCAATGGCGGGCTGTGGCTCCTCGAGCCCGAGGGCACCCACGCGCGGCTGGTGCGCTCCATTGGCCACTCGCATGACGTGGTGGAGCGCTTTCAGCGCCTGCCACTCGACCTGGACGCGCCGCTCATGCGGGCGCTGAGCACGGGTAAGCCGGTGTGGATCGAGGATCCGGAGACGGCGGTGCTGCGCTCCACCACCCCCACGCCGGTTCATGGCGAGGTGGCATTCTCGCCCACTCCCTCGCTGGCGTGCCTGCCGCTGCGCGCCGAGGGCCGCACCCTGGGCGCGCTGGTGCTGGGCTTCACCGAGCCCCGGCGCTTCGACGCGGACGAGCGGGCCTTCCTGGAGCTGCTCGTGCACCCCGCCGCCGAGGCGCTGGCCCGGGCCCGGCTGCTCGAGCAGCAGCAGCAGGTGCAGGTGGCCCTGCGCCAGGCGCACCAGACGCTCTCGGCCATCATCCAGGCCTCGCCGGCCGCCATCGTCCTGATCGATCCGGACGGCACGGTGCGCCTGTGGAACCCGGCCGCCGCCAGCATCTTCGGATGGACGGCGGAAGAGGTGGTGGGGCGCGTGCTGCCCACGGTTCCCCCGGGCAAGGGCGAGGAGTTCCTCTCCAACCTGGGGCGAGCCGCCCGGGGCGAGCCCATTCTGGGCGTCGAGACGAAGCGCCAACGCAAGGACGGCACGCTGATCGACGTGGCGCTGTGGGCCTCGGCAGTGCGGCAAGCCAGCGGCGAGGTGCAGTGCGTCTTCGTCATCACCGACATCACCGAGCGCAAGCGGGCCGAGGATGCTCAGCGCCTGCTGGCGCGCGCTGGCAGCGAGCTGGCCAGCAGCCTGGATGACGAAGCAACGCTCGAGCGCGTGGCGAAGCTCGCGGTGTTGGACTGGGCGGACACCTGCTCCATCTATCTGAGCGAGGACAGCGAGACGCGCTGCGTGGCCACCGCGTACGCCAGCCCTAGGGCGCCAGCGCTGCCCGGCGCGGAGCCGGAGACGGCCGCCGTGGCCCGCGTGCTCGCCTCCGGGCTGCCGGAGCTGCGAGGAGAGCCGGGCCCGCCGCCGCTGGCCTGTCTGCGCGTGCCGCTGGTGGTGCGCAATCAGCCGCTGGGCGTGCTGTCGCTCACCAGCACCCGGCGCGCCTATGACGCGAAGGATCTGGAGCTCGCGCAGGAGCTGGCCCGGCAGACCGCGCTGGCCATCGACAACGGCCGGCTCTACCGGCAGACGCAGCACGCGGTGCGCCTGCGCGAGGAGTTCCTCTCCATCGCCAGCCACGAGCTGAAGACGCCCATCAGCGCGCTGCAATTGCAGCTACACAGCCTGCTGAACCTGTCGCGTACGCCCACGGGCCCTTCGCCCGAGCGGCTGCGACGGGGGTTGGAGGTGGTGGATCGCCAGGTGCGCCGGCAGACCCAGCTCATCAATGATCTGCTGGACGTCTCACGCATCAGTGCCGGGCGGCTGCAGCTCCACCCCGAGCCGCTGGAGCTGGCCTCCCTGGTGCGCGAGGTGGCCGAGCGCTTCGAGGCGGAGCTGGAGCGCGCGGGCTCGAAGCTGCAGCTCCAGCTCTCCGAGGAGGCGCGGGGCCTGTGGGACCGGCTGCGCCTGGATCAGGTGGTGACCAATCTGCTGTCCAACGCGATGAAGTACGGGCGGGGCAACCCCATCACGCTGTCCACCGACGTGGTGGCGGACCGGGTGCGCCTCCGCGTGATGGATGGAGGCATTGGCATCGCCCCCGAGGCGCTCTCGCGGCTCTTCAACCGCTTCGAGCGCGCTGTGTCCGAGCGCAACTATGGAGGCTTCGGGCTGGGGCTGTGGATCACCCGGCAGATCATCGAGGCCATGGGCGGGCGCATCCACGTGGCCAGCGAGCTGGGCGTGGGCTCCACCTTCACCGTGGAGCTGCCGCTCCACTCAACGACAGCAGCAGCAGCGCCACCTGCTCGGACGGCGTGAGCTGACCGAACATCTCCGGGATGGCCACCTCCGAGGACCGCTCGAAGGCCCGGTCGCAACTTCGCCTGCCCACATAGGTGCCCTCGGTGTTCTTCAGCTCGTAGGTGCAGCCGGTCACGTACACGTGCAGCTCCCGCGGGTTGAAGCGCACCTCGGCGGGCCGGCCGAGGAAACCACCCTCGCCCTTCACCGTGTCTCCCTGGGCGGTGACCTTCAGGTTCACCAGCGTGCCGCCAATGGTGCCAGTCACCCGGTCCTCTTTCAGGGACAGGGCCGCGGTGGCGTCGAAGGCCCGGCCTCGCAGCTCCTGCCGGGAGTGGTAGAGCTGGAGGTGCGGCGCGACGATGTCGTCACCGGTGAGCCGCACGTTGTAGGACGCCTGGGGCAGCCGCACGGAGATGTGCGACTCCGAAGAGGCTCCCAGGGCTGCTCCCCCAGCGAGCAGCCCGAGGCTCAACGCGAGCTGGGCGAGGCGTGAAGTCTTCATGCCTGGAAGATAGCCACCCTTCATCGCAGGGCCTGCCCCAGGGCGATGAGCCCGTTGACCAGGCCGTACGCCATCACGATCGCCAGGGCGATGAACGCGAGAAAGCAGCCCCACTGCACGGGCGAGGCATGGCTCGTCTGGGCGTGTGCCGGCGCGTCGGCATCGTATGCCCGTGCGGCGAGCGGCTCGGCCAGCCCGAGCGCCTCGATGCGCCGCCGGGCGATGGGGGGATAGCCGCCCATGGAGCTCAGCCGCGTGCGGCGCGGGAGCTGGGCGGCCACCTGGCGGGCGACGCCCCCGTGCAGCTCGGTGAAGACGCGCACCGCGCGCTCCACGTGCTCGCCTTCCAGCTCCGAGAGGAGCCAGTAGCGGCCGGCCTCGGGCACATCTCCCATCTGGTGGCACACCTGGCCCAGCAGCGCGAGCACCTCGGGCTGGTACGGGGTGCTGGCCACCAGCGAGGCGAGCCGCCGCCGTGCCAACCAGGGCTCTCCGCGTGCCAAGTCCTCTTTCGCGCGCTCGACGGCGCCTGTCCGGCGCTTTCCAGTCATGCCGTCAGCGTACACTTGGACGTCACCCATGGGATCCCACGACCCCAAGACACGGCTCGCTGACGCGGCGATGGCTCGGGCCTGGGCGCTCGAGGCGGCACCCGTGCGGGACGCGCAGGCGCTCTTCCACGCCTACCTGGTGGCCGCCCGCGCGGGGAACGTGGATGCAATGAACAACGTGGGGCTCCACTATGCCTACGGCGACGGCGTCCCGAGGGACGACGTGGTGGGAGCCCGGTGGATCCGCCGTGCCGCGGTGCAGGGAGACGCCGTGGCCGCCTTCAACCTCGGGCTGTTCTACGAGAAGGGGCGCGGCGTGCGGAAGAACAAGCGCGCGGCGCGCAGGTGGTACCACCAGGCCCTGGCCGGTGGGCACCGCGAGGCGGCGGGGAACCTGGCGGACCTGCTCTTCGCCAGCAAGGACCCGAAGGACTGGCCCGAGGCCGTGCGGCTGTACCGGAAGCTGGTGAAGCGTGGCAGCGCCAATGCCCGCTACAACCTGGGCCTGGCCTACGAGTGGGGCAAGGGCACCCGGCGCAACCGGAAGAAGGCGCTGCTGCTCTACCGGGAGCTGGCTCAGGGGGGCGATGTGGATGCGCAGCTGGCGCTGGCGTGGTGCTACCTCAACGGGGTGGGCACCCCCACGGACGCGCTGGCCGCCTTCCGCTGGTACGAGCAGGCGGCTCGTCAGCGGGAGCCGCGCGCCCTGTTCAGCCTGGGGGAGATGTTCCTGGAGGGGCTGGGCATTCCCGCCTCCCGGGAGCGCGCCCTGCGCTACCTGCACGCCGCCGCGGAGCTGGGGCACGCCCGCTCGCGGCGCTGGCTGCGGCAACTGGAGAAGGAACAGCCCGAGCCGCCCCCGGGCGATGCGCCTCCACCTGCGCCTGAGTAACCGCCGTGCTTCATCCCCTCTCCCTTCGGGAGAGGGTCGGGGTGAGGGTTCTGCGCATCATCCTCACGGCCTGCGCTTTCCTGCGCGGCAGGTGGCTCGACACCTGGCTGCCTGCGCCAGGTTCCGTGCCAGAGCGGGCAGGGTTCCTCGGAACCCTCACCCCATCCCTCTCCCGAAGGGAGAGGGGGTTACTTCGAGCCGGTGGTGCCGGTGGCCGCCGCCGGCGGGGCCCACAGGTGCTTCTCGAGGAACATGAGCGTCGTCATCGTCGCGTAGTCGCGGTTGGGCTTCTTGTTGAAGCCGTGGCCCTCGTCGAGCGCCAGCATGTACCAGACGTCCGCACCCTTGGCCCTCACCGCCTTGACGATCTGCTCGGCCTCGGACTGCGGCACGCGCGGGTCGTTCTTGCCCTGCTGCACGTAGAGCGCCGCGCGGATGCGGCCCACCGAGCCCAGCGGCGAGATGCGCTCCTGCACCTCGCGCACCTTCGGGTCCCGCTCGTCACCGTACTCGGCGCGGCGCAAGTCTCTCCGGTAGGCCTGCGTGTTCTGCAGGAAAGTGGGCAGCGAGGAGATGCCCACCACGTCCACCACGGCCTTGATGCGCTCGGGGTAGAAGGCCGCCGTGGCCAGCACCATGTAGCCGCCGTACGAGCCGCCGTACACGCCCACGCGCGAGGCATCCAGGTCCTTCTGCGCGGCGATGAAGTCCAGCGTGGCGCCGATGTCCGCCAGGCTCTGCTCGCGCTTCACCCCATCATCCATCGCCCGGTACGTCTTGCCGTAGCCCTCCGAGCCGCGCACGTTGGGCAGCAACACCGCCATCTTCATCTCGGTGGCGAGGAACTGCACCACCGGACTGAAGAGGGGCTGGCTCTGGCCCTCGGGGCCACCGTGGTAGATGACCACCACGGGCACCTTGCCGTTGGTGCCACGCGGCCGGTACAGGAACGCGGGCACCTTCACCCCATCGGCCGAGTCGTAGCGCACCAGCTCCGGCTCCACGAAGCTGTCGGTGTTCAGCCCGCCCACCTCCGAGCGCGTCCAGCGCGTCGTCTTCTTCGAGCGCAGGTCCACCTGCCACACGTCCGCGGGCGCGCGCGCCGTCGCCATCGACAGGAACAGCGTGTCCGAGCGCTTGTGGGGGAACTTCAGGTTCGTCAGCACGCCCTGGGGCAGGTTCACCGGCGAGAGCGCGTTGGTGCGCGTGTCCATCAGGTACAGCCGGGTGGAACCGTCCTCGTTGATGCCCAGCGCGAGCTGGCGGCCATCGGGAGACAGCTCCATCCACTCCACGTTCCAGCGGATGGCCTTCGTCAGCGAGCCCGGCGCGGTGGTGTACGGCGCCTTGGCCAGCTCCAACCGGTACAGCTCGGAGAAATCACTGTAGCGATCGGTGACAAGGTAGATGCCCTTGCCATCCGAGGTGAACAGGGCCTCCGACACGCTGCCGAGGCCCTCCTTGGGCGTGAGTGGGCGGCGCTCGAGCGTCTTCAGATCCACCACGTGCAGGTCCGAATCGGCCACCGCGCGGAACTGGGTGACGAGCAACTGCGAGCCGTCCGGAGAGAAGTCGCCCGGGAACCAGGTGCCCTCGGCCTCGGTGACCCGGCGGGCCTGGCGCGGGTTGTCGGTGGGGGCCACATAGACGTCCGTGTCCTTCCCGTTGCGCGCCGTGCTGCTGTACGTCAGCCACTTGCCGTCGTCGGAGATTCTCAGCCCCTCGTGGCGGCTCTTGCCGTCGGTGAGCAGCTCCGAGCGGCCGGTGCTCCGGTCGAGCCGGTACACCTGGAAGAATTCACCGCCGCCCACGTCCTGCAGATAGAAGAGGATGTTCGGGTTGCCCGGCAGGAAGCGGCCCTGGCCGATGGGCTCGGGCGTGAAGGTGAGCTGGGTGCGAGCGCCCATGGGCATCTCCACCACGTGCAGCTGAGCCACCTCCGCGAAGCGCGTGGAGATGAGCACCTGCTTGCCATCCTCCGACACATCCACCAGCTGGCCGGCGCGGGACTCCAGGTACTGGTGCACGCGGCGCTTGAGCTCAGGGGGCACCGCGGGCACGCCGCTGATCAGGATGTTGGGCTGCCCGGACAGCGGCGCAATGCCCTGCACCGTGGAGGGCGCGGAGGCTGGAGCGGGCGTGGGCTGCGCCTGCGCCGTGAGCAGCGACACGAGGAGCGGAAGGGTTCCAAGGTTCATGGCGGCGGACCCTACCAGCAATGTCGGGTCCGCTCAGTAGGGACCGCCGCGTTTGGGCGGGTTCACCAGCCAATCCACCATGGCATCCAACATTCGCCACAAACCCCAGCCCACTCCCCTCATGCCCGGGTCCTGCGCGCCGCGCGGACTCTGGAGCTGGCGGACCGCTGACACGGGAGCGAAGGTGCCCCAGCACTCGGTGCACGCCCACACCCGCACCGGCTTGCCCTGCCACGAGATGGGCTGCAGCACGGCACGGCACACGGGACACCCGGCATGCTCGCGCACGCCCTCCTGGGGCTGGGGGCCGGGCTCGAAGGGCTCGGACGCGTGCGAGAGGAGGAAGGTCAGCCCGCCGCGCGGCAGGTGCAGGCCACCACAGCTGGGACACCGGTGGTAGCCCTGCCCTCCCCGGTCCTCGGGCCGCATGGGCGTGTCACAGGCCGGGCAGCGGCCCCGGAGCGCCACGGCGGGCGCGGGCCGCGAGTGGGGCGCGGGCGCGGGCTGCTGCTCGCGCAGGGCGTTGAAGGCGACGGCGGGGACCCAGAAGCCTCCACAGCGGGCGCAGGCCGCCATCGTGTAGTCCGGCGTCTTCTGCTCCATCAACAGCCCACCGCACCGGCAGCACGGGCCGAGCCGCTCCGAGGACGGGGGAGCCTGCGAGGCCGGAGTCACCGGCTGAGGCCGCTGGTGTGCCATGCGCGAGGTGAGCACCGCGTGCAGCTCACCCCGATCGAACCACGTGCCCAGACACCGGGGACACTCGTCGAGTTCGATTTCTCCCACGCGCAGGCAGTCGAGGGAGGCATTGCAGGAAGGGCAGCGCATGGCGCGCAGCGTAGTTCATCTGCACTTCAGCAACACTCCGTGCCGCAGCATGGACGCTGCTTGAGCCGTGCTGCTAGGTTCGAGCGTCCGTCACGAAAGGGGCTCTTGCGAAGGCTTCACTTTGATGGTCGCCCTTGTCTCAGTCCTGGCGATGACCGGCTGCCCTTCTGAGTTCGGCAAGGACGGCCGTGTGGACAGGGCCATCGAGCAGGACACCCACGATCAGTTCCTCTTCATCAAAGGGTGCACGAAGGCCCAATTCAAGGAGGTCTGCACGGCTGACAAGTGGGACTCGGACGAGTGCAAGAAGTGCCGACAAGCAGGAGTGCAGTAAGTGCGAAGCGGGGGCTGGCGCAACATCGTGGCTCTCTGCGCAGGCGTGCTGCTGCCCCTGCCCCTCGTGCTGCTGCTGCTGTGGGGGCTGCCGAGGCCAGAGGTGCCCACGGGCATGCCCCCCGGGGTACGAATCAGCCCCATGCTCGACAACGAGCAACGCATGCGGTTGATAACGTATCGCCGCCACTGCGGGCCGGGTAAGGAGTGTGAGCCGCCGCTGGGTTGCTTGTTGGATGCCCGGTCCTTTCGGGTGTACTGCACCGACAGCCAATGCGAAGTGGATGAGCAGTGTCCAGAAGGGCAGGTTTGTCAGTACCTTGCCACCTGGGGAGGCGGGCCGCTGGTGCGGCTCTGTATCGCTACCGGTGTGCGCCAGGAGGGGGAAAGCTGCCTTCAGGTTCCGCACGACAAAGCGCACGCCTGCGCAGCGGGATTGATGTGCGGGGGCCAGGATGGTTGGTGCGCCCGGCCATGCCGTCCAGGAGACGCGAAAGGTTGCCCCGAGGGCTTCTTCTGCGCGGACACCACTCCCCAGCCCATGTGCCTGCCCACCTGCGAGACGAGCGGGTGTCCCCCGGGGCAGCAGTGCATCCCTTTCAAGGAGGGAGCCTCGAAGTGCGCGCGGGTGTATGGCTCCAATTGTCGGCAAACTCCTTGCCCTGAGGGCCGCAAGTGCGAGGTGCAGTACGAGCCGCCGCACCCAGACAAAATCTGGATGGAGTGCGTCGCACCCTGTGGCAAGGACCGGCCTGCGTGCGAAGCAGGATGGGTTTGCGACGGCTGGGACTGTGTACAGCCCTGCGATCCGCAAGGCCCCGAGGTGTGCGGCGAGGGCTATTTCTGCCACCGGGTGACAGAGCAGAGACCCTATTCATGCCTGCCGGACTTCTGGCGTGACATGAACCACTGAGCGGCCCCCGCCCACCCGTCACGTGGGCCGCGCCCCAGCCTCCTCGTGAGGAGGGAGAACCCGGGATTCTGGTAGGGTACGACGCGTGAGGTTCTGCGTGTCCCTGCCACCGTGCCACGTTGTATCACTGTTGCTCCTGGTGCTGCCCGCTGTGGCCCTGGCGCAGCCCGGAGACCTGGCGCCCGAGCCCGTGGCGCGGCAGCTCGCGCTGGGCCAGACGCCCCGGCCCGAGGTGTGGGTGGCTCCCGCTCAGGCCACCGAGCTGGTGCTCGACGCGAAGTTGGACACCGAGGCCATGCGCCGACTGGGCCCGGTGAAGGGTCTGCGGCGGGTGGAGGTGACCGGGGACACCGTGGTGCTGGTGCCTGCCAGCGGACTGCAGGAGGGCGAGACCCTGGAGTTTCCCCTGTGGTTCGCGGAGGGCCCGCCCGCCCAGCTCGTGCTGCGCGTGGACAGCGCCCGGGCCGAGCCCCGGGTGGAGGTGTACCGGGAGCACATTCCGCCCGAGGCGCTCCAGCGGCAGGTGGCCGCGTTGAATGCGCGCCTGGAAGCCCTGCGCGCCCAGGAGGCGAGCCTCACCTCACTGATGGAGGCGGGCTTACTGAACTCCACGCGGGTGAGCAGTTCCAAGATGACCAGGGTCGAAGCCCGGATCCAGGGACTCACGGCCTCCATGGGCTGGCTCCTTGTGGCCAACGGGCGCATGGGGCTGGAGCTGAACCTGTCGCTGGCACAGGAAGCGGCGCCGTGGGCTCCAGCCACCGTGCGGCTCGAGCCAGTGGACCGCCCGGAGCCACTGCCTCTGCGCAGCCTGAAGTTCCTGGGTGGAGCGGCCCTCCAGCCGGGGAATACCACTCGCCTGCTGTTGGAGTGGGAGCGCCCGCTGGAGACGAAGGACACCGCCTACTGGTTGCAGGTGACAGAGCGGCACGGCGGGCGCTCGTTGCTGATGCAGGTCAACGTCCCCGCTCCTCACGCCACCGTGGCACCCGCGAAGGAGACACCGCCATGACGCAAGCCGCTGCGCCCACGGGAGTTGGCTCCAACTACCCGGGCACGGGTGTACACCCGGATCTGCTGCCGGTGGGCACGGAGGTGTGCGGCTTCCGGCTGCTGCGCCACGTGGCCACCGGCAGCTTCGGCAGCGTGTGGCAGGTGCAGAGCATGCGCTGCCCCGGCAACCTCTACGCCCTGAAGTTCAGCCTCTACGGGCCAGAGGAGCACGCGGTGGCGGATGCGCGCGCGGAGCGCGAGGTGCAACTGCTGCGGCAGGCGGCCCATGAGAATGTGCTGCGCGTGGTGTCCACGGGGCGTTGGCAGCACCCGGACAAGGGGCTGCACTACGTGGTGCTCCAGTGGGTGGAGGGCGGCACGCTCTGGCAATGGGCCGCGGTGACGCGGCCTCACACCCGGCAGGTGGTGAGGCTGTGCCAGAAGCTGGCGCGGGCGCTCCAACGGGCGCACGAGGCCGGAGTGGTGCACCGGGATGTGAAGCCGGACAACGTGCTGGTGCGCGCGGCGGACGGTGAGCCCTTCCTCTCGGACTTCGGGGTGGGCAGCGCGCGGGGAGCCACTCCGCTCACCCTGGGCGTGGCACAGCCGGGCACGTTGCCCTTCCACAGCCCCCAGATGCTGGCCACCCACCTGCCCGGTGCTGCCCCGTACCAGGCCCAGCCGGCCGATGACTGGTACTCGCTGGGGGTGGTGCTGTACGTGCTGCTCACCGAGGTGCTGCCCTACCCGGAGCACCAGCCGGTGGAGGTGCTGGCTCAGTGGGTGGCACGCCGCAAGCCCGTGCCCCCCCACCAGCTCAACCCCCGGGTGCCACCCGCGCTGGGCCAGGTGGCACTGAAGCTACTCAGCGCCGAGCCTCACCAGCGCTACCCCGACGGCCAGGCGGTGTGCTCCGCGCTGGAGCAGGCGCTGGCCACCGCCGCGCAGCCCGAGGCCCCGCTGCAGCCCGCGCCCGCGCCCGCCCCGCACGCCGCGCTCACCCTGCCCCCCACCACCGGAGATGGGCCGCTGGCACGAGACCCGGAGGTGCTCGGCGCCCACGTCTTCCGGGAAGAGGAGGACCCGGACGAGGAGCGCTTGGACCGGGTGCGCGCCCTGCGGGACACGCTGCTGAGGGCACCGGCCCAAAGCCGGCCTCCGCGGGTGCTGCGCCAGGCGGCTTCCCTGGCCCGGCAACCCCGCGCGCGCCGAACCGCCGCCGCCGCCGTGCTGCTGGCCGGCGTGGTGCTGGCGTCCTGGGCGGTGGGGCGTTGGTCCAACACCCCGCCGGACATGGCAGCCTCTGCCGCCTCACCCCGACTGGCGCCCCCGGACGCCAGCCCACCCAAGGAAGGCCACGCCGTGAAGACACCGCCGTCCCCCACGCTCCCGTCCCCTCCCGCCGTGCTGCCCAAGGCCGCCGACAGCCGCACCCTGGCGGCCCTGTGCGCCGCGGGCCTCGCCGCCGCGTGCGCCAGCGTCCCGCTCCGGCCCACTCAGCAGCCATGCCCACCCAAAACCATGGCGGCAATGCAGCAGCGCAATTGGGAGGTCGTCTCTTTCTTCCTCGATCCCAACTCGAGTCGAAAGGAAGCCAACAACATGGTCCCCCTGCGGCCTGGCCCGATCATCTCCAGCATCTTCGAGGAGTCCCCGAACACGTCCAAGGGGCTCGCCGGATTGCTCTATGGCCAGGTCTTCTTCGCGGAAGACGGACGGATCGTCATTCATTACACCGAAGTCGAGCTGCCCAGTGGCGAGCGGGTCCCCGTCTGCTTCGCGGTGAGAGAAACCACGATCCCGGCGGAAGAAGACACGTTCAACTTCGATGTTCAGTTCCGGACCGCGCAAAACACGGGGCTCAACCTCCAGACCGCCGAGCGGGTCCGCGTCCTGCCTGACTAGCCACCCTCCGGCGTCCGTGGCCCCTCGGCCACGAGGCAGCCCTCCGCCAGAGGCGGTCCCGGCAAACCTGTCCAACAGCCAGACCGTCGATTTGACGGACAGGGGCAGGGCTGGAGGTGGTGGCACGCGTATCCCCTGCTGGGGAGTGCATAGGGGATGGGGCTTAGAGGAAGCGGACAGTCACCCGGTAGAGGGT
>DASVVJ010001005.1:0-6347 GCA_036389955.1 Myxococcaceae bacterium | reverse complement strand
CGCCAGAAGGCCCTTACCCGCATCGACCTGGCGCTGAGCAAGCGGTGGTTCGACGTGCCCCCCGAGGATGCCACCCAGTTCCATGCGCTGGCCCTGAGGGCTGAACGCCGGGGCCTGCTGCTGGAGGCGCTGCGCACCCTGGCGCAGGTAGACCTGGAGCGCTCCGAGCAGGGCCGCTGGCCCGCAGCGCTTCCGTCCGGCGCCGTGCTCCCGCTCGCCCTGGAGGCCACCAGCCCCACCGAGGCCCGCCTGAAGCCCAGCGACACCACGCTGGAAGGGTACGATGTGCGCCTCACCGCCGACACGCCGCCGTCGCCATGAACGCACCGACTCCGCCCCCACAGAAGCCCTCGGTGCCCTTCAATGCCGTGCTGCTCTGGGTGTGCGGCGGCGCGTTCGTGCTCTTCATCTGCGGCGCCTTCATGCTCTTCATCCTCATGACGCGCACCGAGCCCCCCTCGCAGCGGCTGGTGCGCGAGGCCCGGCGCTTCGACGGGGATGACTGGCCACGCCCCTCGCACTTCGACCCGCCGGTCCCCGGCCGTTTCGCCCAGGCCATCACCCCACTGGTGCCGGAGCTCGAGGCGATGGACCTGCTGGCTCCCAGTGAGCTGGTCTGCCCCCGGAGCGAGCCTTTCGACGACGAGGAGGAGTACGGCGAGGCTTTCATGGCCGAGATGGAGGCCTACAGCGAGGCCGAGGAGCAGCTCAAGGAGCAGTGCCGGTTGGTGACCCGGGGCGAGGCGCCGCTGGAGACGGTGCCCTATGAGTGCCTGGAGGTGCTGCGCCAGCACCGGGAGTTGCTCCACCAGGTGCTGGCCACCACGCGGGCGGAAATGGGCGGCCTGCCCGAGAGCCTGGGCAGCCTGGCTCGGCCCGCCTATGACGAGCTGTCCAACCTCAACCTGCTCAAGCGCATGGCGGAGCTGGCCGCGCTGGAGACGCAGGTGCTGCGCGCCGAGGGCCGGCCCGAGGAGGCGGTGGACACCTGTCTGGATGGGCTGGCGCTCAGCCGGGAGCTGAGCCTGGGCGCGGGCATGTTCGGCCTGGAGCTGGCCGCGCAGAGCCATGACACCCTCTTCCTGCCGTGCGCGGCGGCGCTCGAGTCGGCGCCCCTGGAGCGCCAGCGCGAGGCGCACGGGCAGCTCGCCCGGCTGCGCCAGGGCTACCCGCCCCTGTCCACCCTGCTGCGCGAGGAGTCCGTCTACCAGCAGCTTGTCTCCTACTCGGACCTGCTCTCTCCGCCCGCCATCGACGCGCTGCCGGCCCAGGCCCAGGCGTTCGTCGAGGAGCAGAACAGCTACTACTACGACGAGGGAAAGTACCCCCGGCTGCGGCCCTACGTGTGGCGCCGCAACGCGGCCATGTTCGAGGAGATGATGGCCGTGGCGGACCTGCCCGCCGAGCAGCGCCGCAAGGCCTTCAGCGCCATTGACCTGAGCCGGGAGCTGGTGCTCGCGGATCAGGGCTGGCGCACCGAGGACTACGGCCGGCAGGCGGACGTGCTCGAGCCCATGCGCCACCAGGCGCTCGCGCTGGCCGCCATCGTGGAGGCGGAGCTGGCGCACGCCGAGCACGGCACCTGGCCCCAGACGCTCTCGCCCACGGTGGCGGGCACCGTCTCCCTCACCACCGAGGCCTCGGCCGAAGCCTGGCTGGTGCCGGTCCCCGGGGTGCTCGACGTGCCGGAGCTGCGCCTCACCGCGCCGGTGCCGCCCTCGCCCCGGCGGCGCTATGCCGGCGGCGGGTTGCGGTAGACCTGCTCCGCGCGGTGGAAGAGCACCCAGGAGGTGATGATGTACTTCTCACCCGACTCGGGGCGGTTGCCGCGGTGGGTGTGGGTGAAGCCAGCCGGGAAGATGATCATCCGGCCCGCCTTCGATTCGACCTTGCGCTTCTGGTAGTAGAACTCGGTCTCGCCGCCCTGGGCCACGTCGTTCAGGTAGAACTGGAAGGCGAGCACCCGGTGCAGCTGCTCGCACTTGTCGTCCTTGGGGTAGATCTCCGAGTGCCAGTGCGGATAGCCCCCCGAGCCCTTGAGGTACTTCTGCACGTTGAGCATGCCGTAGCGGTAGAAGTTGCCAATGAGCTGGTCCAGGTGCGGCTCGCCCAGCTCGGCGAAGTTCTGCTCGGTGAGCGTCACCAGCTTGCCCGTCTGCGGGTGCTTGACGGCCGGTGAGACGGCGCCGATCAACGTATAGAGGTACTTGCGCAGGTAGCTGCGCAGCGGCGGGAAGGCCTTGTCCATCAGCGTGCGGACCATTCCCTCCCACTCCGGAATGGGAGTGATGGTCAGGTCGTAGCTGTCCTTCTTCTCCAGGTCCACGCCGTGGCCCGTGCGGCCCCGGTGAATGTGGGGACTCTTGTTGAACCGGGTGATGATGTCCTCGCAGAGCTTCGGCTCCAGAACACCGTCGTGGATCTCGATGAAGTCAGTCATGGCGGAAGGGGTATGAAACCCGGGCCGTGATTATAGTGGCCGCTCTCTCGGCGAATCCACCGCCCCTCGTGGGCTTCCCCAAGGAACAAGGTCCTTCACGATGCGTCGCTTCTTCCTTCTCTCGCTCGGCCTGGCCTGGTTGGGCGGCTGCTCCTGCCAGGGTAAACCCGCCGCCTCCGCCGTGCCGGACTCGGGAGCCTCCACCGCGAGCGAGCAGACGACCCCCACCCCGGTTCAGGAGATGATTCACCCCCCGGAGAACGTCATCCCCGAGCGGGCCGTGGAGCTGCACGCCCAGGGCCGCTCCCAGCTGGATGCCGGCCAGTACCAGGAGGCTCTGCAGTCGTTCCAGCAGGCCCAGGCGCTCGCGCCCAATTGGTACCTGCCCCTCCACGACTCGGCCACCGCCTACATCCTGATGGGGGAGAACGACCGGGCGCTCGTGCTCCACGAGCAGTTGGAGAAGCTGGACCCCGAGGGCTTCGCCCAGAACAAGAAGATGCTCGACAGCCTGCGCCGGGAGAAGGACGGCCGGGTGCCCAAGGGCACGCTGCGCGAGTTCCTCGCGGTGGAGCAGGTGCGGGACACGGCGGAGCAGCGCGGCAAGCTGCAGGCGCTGACGAAGAAGGCGCCCAACTTCGTGCTCGCCTGGCGGGAGCTGGCCCTGACGGCGGAGGACCCCGTCGAGGGGGAGCAGCTGGTGGAGAAGGCGCTGACGCTGACGCCGGATGTGGAGACGCGCGGCGAGCTGCTGGTGCACAAGGGCGTGCTGCTGCTGCGCCGCGGCAAGGACGAGGAAGCCCGCAAGCTGCTCGGGGAGCTGATGGTGGACCGGTCGCTGCTGCACAGCGCGCGCTCGCAGGCACGCGAGGTGCTCAACTCCCCCAAGCCCTGAGCACGGACTTCCGGGGCCTCACGCCAGCAGTGCGGCCCAGTCGCTCCCGGCCCGGAAGACCCGGGCCCCGTGCCGCTCACATACCGGCGTGTAGGCCTCGGCCGCCGCGCCCCCAATCCACACGGGGACGCCCGGGGGCAGCGCGCCAAGCACCTGGGACACCCGCTGCTCGAAGGCTGCGGGGCCCGGGTTCGTCACCGCGGACAGCCCGACGAAGTCCGGCCGCAGCTCCCGGACCATGCGGCCCAGGTCTTCAGCGGGCACCAGTTGTCCCAGCACGGTGACGCGGAGGCCCGCGTGGCGCAGCCGCAGCGCGGCTCCCAGCAGCCCCACCTCGTGCAGCTCGTCCGGCAGACACGCCAACACCCCGTGCCGGGCGCCCGCGTTGCCAGGGGCGGCATGCAGCAGGCTCACCACCCGCGCGCGCACCATCTGGGACACCAGGTGCTCCTGGGCCACCGTGAGTGTGCCCGCGTGCCAGCGGTCTCCCACCTCGCACTGCACGGGCGCCAGCACCTCGTCGAAGGCCTTCAGGGCCGGCAACGCCGAGAGCACCTCGTCCAGCACCCGGGAGACGCGCTCCTGGTCGCTTGCCGCCGCCGCCTCCAGCACCGCCGCGCGCCACTCGGCCAGCTGGGTGGGGCTCACCTCCACCCGGGGCTCTTCCTGCCGTGTGGAGGCCTCGGCCTCGGCCTGGAGCTGGGGCGCCAGCTTCACCGCCTCGCTGATGGCCATGCCCTCTTCGGTGAGCTGCTTCAGCCGCTTGAGCAGCGCCACGTCCCGCTCGGTGTACAGGCGGTAGCCCGAGGGGGTGCGCTGCGGGTGGGGAACGCCATAGCGGCGCTCCCACGCGCGGATGAGCTCCACGCGCACTCCTGAGAGCTGCGAGGCGACGAGGATGCGGTAGTTGCGCTCAGCCATTCATGGGCATTCAGGTACGGTTCGAGGCGCCGCGAGCCTGCTGCCACAGGGCCATGAGCTCGTCAGCCGACTCAGCATACTGCGCGCCCAGCGAGAAGATGCTTTTGAGATGCTCGCGTGCTCCCGGCCCCCCCACCACCACCAGCGCAGGTGTGCACACGCGCACCGCCTCGGAGAGCACCTCGACCATCTCTTCCGGCTCCCGGCGCCGGACGAAGGACAGGGCCACCATCTCCGGGTGCACCTGGGTGCACGCGCTGTGTAACGCTTCGGCGGGGGTGTCGGCGCCCAGCATCGTCACGCGCCAGCCGCGGCGCTTGAGCAGAATGCCCAGCGCCAGCAGTCCGCCCTCGTGGTGGTCACGGGCCGGGCAGGCCAGCACCACGCGCGGGCCGTCGGGGCGCTGCTCCTCCGCGTCCAGCAGCGCGCGCAGGCGCTGGCGGATGAGCGCCGAGGCCATGTGCTCGCGGGCAATGTCCAGCCGCAGCCCCATCTCGCGCAGCAGCGGAAGCAGGAAGCCGTTGCAGTATACCTCCACGTCCATGCTCGCCTGCGCCTCGTCCATCACGCGCAGCAGCCCCGCCTCGTCCAGCACCATCACCGCGGACCAGAAGCGCTCGGAGAGCCTGTCGCCGGGGGACAGCGACTGCACCGGCGTGGCCTTCACCTGGGCAATGGCCTCGCTCGCCGACAGGCCGTCGGAGATGAGCTTGGCCACGCGGCGGATGTTCTCCACCTCGTCGCGTGAGTAGGAGCGGTAGTTGTTGTTCTCGCTGCGGTGCGGGCGCGGGAAGCCGTAGCGGCGCTCCCAGGCGCGCAGCGTGGCCTCGCGGATGCCCGTGAGCCGGGCGATGGTGCGGATTCGCAGCGTCATGCCTGCAGCCTCCTCACCGCGTCCCACCGCTCCGCCACGCCACTGCCCCCCCGCACCACGCGGGTGAAGCCTTCCAGGCTGGTGGCCGAGGCCACCCGGCGCACCACCGCCTCCAGGTTCTCCTGGAAGAGGGACAGCTCGCCGGCCGGGTGGGCCGTGCCGACTTCCACCAGCACCTCTGGCCGCTCGTGCTCGAAGAAGGCGTAGCGCACGGCAATGGGCAGGCAGTCCACGCGCGCCGTCCGGGCCAACAGCTCGATGCCGCGCTGGAGCCGCAGGGGCAGCACGCCAAAGGGCCGGTGCTCCCCTTCGGGGAAGAGGTACATCGCCACCCGCGGCTGGCGCAGCAGCTGGCGCGCATAGCGCAGCGACTCCAGCGAGGAGGAGGCATCGCCCGGGCGGATGCTGAAGGCGCCAATGCGGGTGAGGAAGCGGTAGCGGGACAGGTTCTTCTCGTCCATCAGGCAGTACGCGTCCCAGCCGGCGGCCTGGGCGAGTTGGTGCAGCACGAAGCCGTCCCACCAGTTGGAGTGGTTGGCGTACACCAGCCGTGAGGCGGTATCCGTGGGCAGCGGGCCGCGCACCCACAGGCCGCGGAACGTGGAGCGGAACTTCCAGCCCACGTACCGGTCCCACAGCCACCCGAGCGGGCCTCCTTTGGCGGCGGGAATCACGGCACCCGGGCCTCCTTCGGGCCCACGAGCGCGGTGAACAGGGCGAGCCCGAGCGAGACGAGGATGCTCGTCATCACGAAGAACAGCACCTCCTCCAGCGGCACCAGGCCCAGGTATACCCCCAGGTGCTTGCCCTCGCCGAAGTTCCAGATGCCCGAGGAGATGGCCAGGTGGTCCGCCACCGAGAGGTAGGTGCCCAGAATGAAGGCCGGAGGCAGCACCGCGCGCAGCACCGCGCCCGCGCGCTGCTTGTAGTGGCGCACCAGCAGGATGAGCTGCAGAAGGATGACCGGCAGCGCCCACGCCATGAGGTGGATGAGGTAGGCCCAGCGCGACTGCATCAGCTCGCTCATGGCGAGGCCTCCTGCTCTAGAGCGAGGGCGCGTGCCAACCGGGCCCGCGCCCACAGGCCCACCAGCAGCGTCTGCAGGCCGAAGAAGAGGTACTCCTCCAGGGGCAGGTAGCCCAGCTTGAGGCCCCAGATGCGCTCGGGGTCGAAACCCCACAGGCCCCACTTCACCGCCAGGTTGTCCCACGGGGTGG
>DASVVJ010001004.1:0-27046 GCA_036389955.1 Myxococcaceae bacterium | reverse complement strand
TCGAACGAGGCTGCGTCCGAAGCCGCCTCGCAGCCATCGTCGGTGCCCTCAATGGGCCGGGTGGTTACACAGGCCGCCAGCAGGCAGCACGCCAGGAGCAGGCACCACTCCTTGAATCCACGCATGCGGTTTCCCCTCCCTAGACAGGAGGTAGGCTAGCCTGCGTCGTCGAACAAAGCCTGCCTCTCGAATCAGCAGGGTTGAAGCCGAATCGCTAGTTCGCCATGCGGTCAGCCCGCCGCTGGCGTCACGCTGATCACCACGGACTTGGAGGCCGGCGTGCGGCTCTTCTCCGCGAAGTCATTCAGAGCCACCAGCACGTTCGTCTCGGGGAAGTACGTGGCCGCGCACCGGCGGGGAATCCGGTAGGGCACCACCCGGAAGCCACGCGCTACCCGCTGCTCGCCCTGGAAATGGCTCGTCAGGTCCACCACCTGGCCCTCGGACAGCCTCAGCTCGCGGATGTCCTCCGGGTGCATCAGCACCACCCGGCGCCCGTTGAGGATGCCCCGGTAGCGGTCGTCCAGCCCGTACAGCGTCGTGTTGTACTGGTCGTGGCTGCGGATCGTCATCATCAACAGCTGGCCAGGCCCCAGCTCGATGCGCGGCAGCGCATGCACCGTGAAGTGCGCCTTGCCATCCGGCGTGAGGAAGCGCCCCTCGCGCGGGCCGTTGGGCAGGTAGAAGCCGCCCGGCTCGCGCACGCGCCGGTTGAAGTCCGTGAAGCCCGGAATCACACGGGCGATGACGTCGCGGATCCGATCGTAGTCTCCCACCAGCCCCTTCCAGTCCACCCGGCTGCGCGAGCCCAGCACCGCCTGCGCCAGGCGCGCCACCAGGTCCGGCTCGCTGAGCAGGTGCTCGGAGGCCGGCGCCACCGCGCCGCGTGAGGTGTGCACCACCCCCATGGAGTTCTCCACCGTGACGAACTGCGGGCCCTGGGCCTGCACATCCCGCTCGGTGCGCCCCAGGCACGGGAGGATCAGCGCCCGCCGCCCGTGCACCAGGTGCGAGCGGTTGAGCTTGGTGGACACGTGCGCGGTGAGCCGCGTGCGGCGCAGGGCCTCGGCGGTGCGCTCGGTGTCCGGCGTGGCCGAGAGGAAGTTGCCTCCCAGCGCGAAGAGCACCTTCACCCGCCCCTCGTGCATCGCCTGGATGGTGGCCACCGTGTCCAGCCCCGGCGCTCGCGGCGGGCTGAAGCCCAGCTCGCGCTCGAGCGCATCGAGGAACGCCGGCGCCGGCTTCTCCACGATGCCCATGGTCCGGTCGCCCTGCACGTTGCTGTGGCCGCGCACCGGGCACAGCCCCGCCCCCGGCTTGCCGATGCTGCCGCGCAAGAGCGCCACGTTGGCGATCTCCTGGATGTTGGCCACCGCGTTGCGGTGCTGCGTGAGCCCCATCGCCCAGCAGAAGATCGTCCGCTCGGACTCGGCGAGGATCTCCGCGGCCTCGCGGATCTGCTCGCGCGGCACGCCGCTCTGCTCCACCACCTCGTCCCACGAGGTGGCGCGCAGCCCCTCCACGTACGCCTCGAAGCCCGTCGTCTGCTCGCGGATGAAGTCCCGGGCCACCACCTGGCCGGGCCGGTGGGACTCCAGCTCCAGCAGCGCCTTGCCCAGGCCCTTGAGCAGCGCCACGTCCCCGTTGATGCGCACCTGCAGCCACAGGCGGTTGAGCGCCGTGCCCGGTCCGAGCAGCTCGGGCAGCTCCTGGGGATGCTTGAAGCGGTTGAGCCCCGCCTCGGGCAGCGGGTTGATGCTGACAATCCTGCACCCGCGGCGCGCGGCCGCCTGCAGCGAGGTCAGCATCCGCGGGTGGTTGGTGCCCGGGTTCTGCCCGATGACGAAGATGGACTCGGCCTTCTCGAAGTCCTCCAGCTTCACCGTGCCCTTGCCGAAGCCCAGCACCTCGCCCAGCGCCGTGCCGCTGGACTCGTGGCACAGGTCCGCGCAGTCCGGCAGGTTGTTGGTGCCGAACTGCCGCACGAAGAGCTGGTACAGGAACGCCGCCTCGTTGCTGGTGCGCCCCGAGGTGTAGAAGCACGCCTCGTCCGGAGAGCCCAGCGCGTTCAGCTCCTCGGCCACCAGCGCGAAGGCCTCGTCCCACGAGAGCGGCTCGTAGTGCGTGCCACCCTCGCGCAGCACCATGGGGTGCATCAGCCGCCCCTGCTTGCCCAGCCAGAGATCCGACTGCCGCGACAGCGCCTCCACGCTCCACTGACGGAAGAAGTCCGGCGTCACCCGCGCCGTCGTCCCCTCCTCCGCCACCGCCTTGGCGCCGTTCTCACAGAACTCCGCCACGGAGCGCTCGGCATCCGGATCCGGCCACGCGCAACCCGGGCAGTCGAAGCCATGCTTCTGGTTCACCTGCAGCAGCAACTGGGTGCCGCGAACGACCCCCATCTCACCCCAGGCGTGCTTGAGCGAGGACAGCACCGCGGGGATGCCGCCCGCCACCTCCTGCGCCGGACCCACTTCGGGGGGTTTCGGCTCCAGCGGCGGCTGAGCACTGGGGAGCGGCGGCGCGAGCGTGGCCGGAGCCCCCGAGGGCTCCTCTATTACCGCGGACTGAGGGTTTCTCGCGTGCGCCATGGGGCCTCCCGGGGAACAGCCCGTCCGGTACTACCGGCACACAGCTGTTCCGGCCCCACTCTATCGCTCTGGCGGCGCGAGGCACGCGCCAGGCAGGCGGCTCAGCAGTCAGTCGTGCCCGCCACCTCGATGGTGAACAGCTTGCCGGCCTGCGGGAAGACCACGCCGTAGAAGTCGCCGTGGTTGCAGCGATCCAGCTCCGCGGTCTCGAACGAGTGGTAGTAGCCCGAGGTGGGCTCCTCGTCCGTGCCCACCTGGGCCTCCATGGCCGGCAACACTCCCTCGAGGAACTTCAGCGCCACATGCGTCTGCTCGACGTTGCGCTCGGGGTTCTGCTGCCAGTCCTTCGACAGGTCCGCCGCCGCGCTCTGCAGCGCCACCGGCATCACGTCCGCCACCGACACGCTGCCCCCCTCGGGGACCTGGATCTGAAACGCGCGAACGGTGGCCTGTCCCGCCACGGCCTCCTGAATCGCGGCGCTCACCGGCACCTCCTGCAGCGTCACGCCGGTCAGCGCTTGGGAGACGCTCTTCCGGGGGGCGACCTTCTGCTCCGGCTCAGGTGCGCTCTGGTCGGACTGAGAGCTACACGCACCGCTCAGGCTGGCAATCAGGGTCAACGAAATCAGAGAGATACGCTTCATCGGAGGCTCCAGGGGGGGACGGGGGCCAACTTGTTACGTTTTAACTCTCATTCAATTTTACACCACTGTCAAGCTAAACCTGTTCTCCCCGCGTTTCTTGGAAGAACGGTCAAGGCTGGGAAACCGCGCGACGGGCCCAGCGGAGCACCGCCTCAGCCATGCGCTCCAGGGGCACCACCTCGTCCACGGCGCCCAGGGCAATGGCCTCCTTGGGCATGCCGAAGACGACGCAACTGGCCTCGTCCTGGGCCAGGGTGGCGGCGCCCGCGCGCTTCATCGCCAGCAGGCCCTGCGCGCCGTCGCTGCCCATGCCGGTGAGGAGCGCGCCCACGGCGTTGGGCCCCGCAGCGCGGGCCACCGAGTGGAAGAGCACGTCCACGCTGGGCCGGTGCCAGGCCACGGGGGGCTCGTCCGAGAGTTCCACCTGGTAGTGCCCGCCGCTGCGCACCACGCGCATGTGGCGGTTGCCCGGGGCGATCAGCGCGCGGCCCTGGGTGATGCGATCCCCATGCGCGGCCTCCTTCACCTCGATGCGGCACAACTGCTGGAGCCGCCGCGCCATGGCCGTCATGAAGTACTGGGGCATGTGCTGGACAATGACGAAGCCGGGACAGTCCGGCGGCATCACCTCGAGCAGCTGGCGCAGCGCATCCGTGCCCCCGGTGGAGGCACCCACGGCGATGACCTTGTCCGTCGTCACCCGCAGCAGCGGTGGGGGCGTCAAGGTGGTTGGGCCGCGAGGACTGGGCGCGGGCGCCAGCTTCTGGGCCCTGGGCCGGGCCCGGGCCGCGGCTCGCACCGTGTCCACCAGCAGCGTGGAGGACTCGCGCAGAAAGTCGCCCACTCCCAGATCCGGCTTGGCGATGAGCTCGACCGCTCCCTCTTCCAGGGCGCGCACCGCGGCCTCGGAGCCGGCGCGCACGCGCCCGGAGCACACCACCACCGGCAGCGGATCGTCCCGCATGAGCTGGCGCAGGAACGTCAGCCCATCCATGCGAGGCAGCTCCAGGTCCAGCACGAGCACGCTGGGCCGGCGGCGGCGGATGCGATCCATGGCGAGGATCGGATCGGACGCCGTCTCCACGGTGATGTCCCGGTGCCGGGAGAGCACCAGCGTGAACGCCTGACGAACCACGGCCGAGTCATCCACGACCAGGACATGTAAGGGAGCGTCCAGTTCAGGCTCCAGGGCGCGCGGCGCTCCCCCCTGGGCGGGTCTGCTCGGGACGGGCCGGCGTGTAAACGGTAGGTATCACGGAACGCACGGTGGTCACCGTGTCGTACTCGATGATCTCCTTCGCCTGAAGGATGCCCAGCGCGTACTTCTGTCCGGCGAGGAAGAAGCTCAGGTACTGGCTGGAAGCGGCTGTGGACTGGCTCATGGGGCAGGCTCCTAGAAGCGCTTGAACTCGCGATCCTCGGCCGGCGTGTGACTCACCGGCCGGGAGGCGCTGGAGGCGGGGGCCACCTGGCTCGCGGTGCTCTTCATGCCCTGCGCGGGGTGCACCGGCCCTGCCGGGTGCACCGGCCCACCCTGCCCACCCTGCGCGGGAGCCGCCATCGCCCCGGCATGCCCCTGGGGCGACGCCCTGGGCGAGGCCGTGAACCGCTGAGCCCGCTCTTCCCCCTGGCTCACCTTGAAGAAGGCCATGAGCTGCTGCAGCGTCTCGGCCTGCGCGGACAGCTCCTCGGCCGTGCTGGCCAGCTCCTCGGCGGCCGACGCGTTGCGCTGCGTCACCTGATCCACCTGCATCATCGCCCGGTTCATCTGCGCCACGCCCGTGGCCTGCTCTCCCGAGGCGGCCACCACCTCCTGCACCAGCTCCGCCGTCTTGCGGATGGACGGCACCAGCTCGCCCAGGAGCGTTCCGGAGCGCTCGGCCACCTTCACGCTGCTGCCCGCCAGCCCGCTGATCTCCCGCGCGGCCGTCTGGCTGCGCTCGGCCAGCTTGCGCACCTCGGTGGCCACCACCGCGAAGCCCTTGCCATGCTCCCCCGCCCGCGCCGCCTCGATCGCCGCGTTCAGCGCCAGCAGGTTCGTCTGGTAGGCGATCTCCTCGATGATCGAGACCTTCTCGGCAATGGAGGTCATCGCCTCCACCGTCTCCTTCACCGCCTTGCCGCTCTCGGCCGCGTCCCTGGCGCCCTTGAGGGCCATCTGCTCCATCTGCCGGCTGTTCTCGCTGTTCTGGCTGATGGTGGCGTTCATCTCCTCCAGGCTGGCGGTGGTCTCCTCCACGCTGCTGGCCTGCTCGCTGGTGCCCTGCGACAGCCCCTGCGAGGAGGAGGACACCTGCGCCGAGGCGGAGGCCAGCGCACCCGCGCCCTCCCGCACCTCGCCGATGATCTGCGCCAGCCGCTGGACCATGCTCTTCATCGCCGCCAGCAGCCGGCCCGTCTCGTCCTCGGCGGACGCGTCGATCTGAACGGTCAGCTCGCCCTGCGAGATGCGGTCCGCCACGTGCATCGCGTTGATGAGCGGCTGCGAGATGAGGCGCGCGAGCAGAAAGCAGATCACGAACCCGAACACGAGCGCCCCCACCAGCGTGGAGACGATCCACCGCATGGCGGTGTCATGGGTGGTGTCGGCCATCTTCGCCGCGTCGCGCCCCCCGCCCTGGTTGATGGCCACCAGCTCCGTCAGCTTGGCGGAGACGGCATCGAAGGTCTGCTGGGAGCGCCCACGGATGAGGGCCCTGGCCTCCTCGTTTTTGTTCTCCCGGGAGAGGCTACGCACCTTGTCGTGCTCCGCCAGATAGTCCCTCCAGAGTTCGCGCACCTGATGGTAGGCGGCGCGCTCCGACTCCAGCGCGATGAGCGGCTCGTAGGCCGTGGCGTTCTTATTGAACTTCTCGAGCTGGAGGCTCATCTCGCGCTCGTACGCCGCCATCTGATCCTCGGTCACCGAGAGAATGTGCTGCAGCTCCGCGGTGCGGAAATCCGAGGTGTTGGTGTTCATGTCCGCGACGTAGGTGATGCTCGGCATCCAGTTGTCGGCCACCTGATCCGTCGCGGTGCGTAGCTCTCCGAGCTGGTTGATGGAGAAGGCTCCCACCGCCGCGGTGATGGAGAGCAGAAAGAAAAAGGACACGAACAGCTTGGAGGCAATCTTCAGGTTCTGAAACCACAACATGGGTGTTCCTATCCGTTCTGCATCACGTGAGAGGTTCTCCTCCGAGACGGCCATCCTCACGCGCTGCCCAGGAAGTACTGCACCTTCAGCCACAGCTCCGTGCCGTTGACAGGCTTGGTGAGGTAGTCCGAGCAGCCGCTCTCGTAACCCCGCTCCATGTGCTCCGAGCCACCGCGCGTGGTCAGCAGGATGATGGGCGTGGTGCGCATCGACTCCTCGGCGCGCAGCCGCCGGCACGCCTCGAAGCCATCCATGCCAGGCATCACCACATCCATCAGGATGAGCGCCGGGCGCTCGGCGAGCGCGACCCGGATGGCCTCATCCCCGTTGGAGGCGTTGAGCAGCTCATACGGCCCTGACTCGAGCAGCACCCGCTCCATCAGCAGGACGGTGGGCGAGTCATCGACCAACAAAATCTTCTTGCGAACCTTGAGTGACATACGCCCCCCGACCGAAGTCTTCTGTCCAAGAGCAAACACTGGACCAGAATCCTATGGGCAGGGGTCTTCGGAACAGGGTCCCCCTGGAGCCGCTTGCTCGAGGAGCTCGATGTGTCCAGCCCCCGGATGGCTTTCCAGATTCCGGACAGGCCCCAGGGCTTGGTGTTGCCCCACAGCTTGTCCAAGCTTTGTCCAGCCAGGAGCTGCTCGGCCCTGTTGATCCGGAGAATGCGGCCCCGGCCGTCGAGCACCACCATGGGCAGCTCCACGGCATCGAACTACACGGCCTGTGCGGCTTCCGGCAGCACCGTATAGACGGTGGGCATCACGACACGGATGCGGTGCGCCGTTCCCGACAGGCTCTCCGCGTGGCCGACGAACAGGTGGCCCTGGGGCTTGAGGTGGCTCAGCAGCCGGCCAATGACGCGCTGCTTCGAGACCGCATCGAAATAGATGAGCACATTGCGGCAGAAGATCAGATCGAAGCGGCCCAGCCCCGGATAGAGCTCATCATTGAGGTTGAGCTTCTGGAAGCGCACCAGGGGGCGCAGCTCCGGGCCGGCCTTCATCCACCCTTCCTGGCTGCCCACGCCGCGGAGCATGAATTGCTTGAGGTAGTGCTCGGGAATTTCCCGGGCCTTGTCCAGCGGCCAGAGCAGCTGGCGGGCCCGATCCAGGACGCGCGTGGACAGATCCGTGGCATGGATGTCGATGTGCCAGCCCTCCTCGGGCGGCAGGTGGCGGCGTAGCACCATGGCCAGCGAGAAGGGCTCCTCGCCGGTGGAGCACGCCGCGCTCCATACGCGCACGGTGCGCCCTCCCGCGTCCGTGCTGCCCTGGGCGCGCCACCGGGGCAGCAGCTCCTTCTCGAGGAACGTGAAGTGCCGGGGCTCACGGAAGAAGTGCGTCTCGTGGGTGCAGATGGCCTCGATCAGCCGCACGCACTCGGCGGGATCCTCGCGCACCCGCCGCAGGTAGGCCCCGAGCGAGAGGGCCCCCAGCTCGCGCAGCCGGCGCGACAGCCGTCCCACCAGCAGCGCCTTCTTCGCGGGCCCCAGGAAGATGCCGGCCTGGCGGTAGATGAGCTCCTGGTACTCGCGGAAGATGCTGTCGGGCAGCTCTGGCACGGTGAACAGGGCAGCGTGCTTGTCCTCCCGGGAGAACGTCTCCTGCAGCCGGCTCAAGGCGTCGCTCCCCGGGCGGCGGCCGTGGCCACCCCGGCGGCCGCGAGTTCCTGCCCACTGAGCACCCGGTCCATGTCCAGCAGGAGGATGAACTTCTTGCCGGCCCGGCCCATGCCCACGAGGTAGTCCATGCGGACAGGTGCCCCGAACGCGGGCGGCGGCTCCACTTCCGTTGGGCTGAGCTCGACCACCTGGCCAATGGCGTCCGCGAGCACGCCCAGCACCAGCTTCTCGCCCTGGAAGGACACCTCCGCCACGACGATGCACGAGCGCCGGTGCGGAGTGCTCTCCGGCAACCCGAGCTTCAGCGCCAGATCGATGACGGGCAGCACGCTGCCACGCAGGTTGGTGACCCCCCGCACCCAGGAGGGAGCCCCCGGCACCCGCGTCACGGTGTCGTACTCGATGATCTCCCGGACCTGGAGGATGGCCAGCGCGCACTCTTCCCCAGCGATGATGAAGCTGAGGTATTGCGAGACGGGCGCGGGAGGGGACGGAGTCATGGCGATATCCTAGAAGCGTTTGAACTCATGGTCGTCGTCCGGAAGGACATGGTTGCCCGCCTTGGGAGCAGGCACGGGCTTCGCGCTGGCGGCGGCAGCCTTCAGGCCCAGCGTGGCGACAGTAAGCGGGGCGTCCTTGGGCCTGGGCCTGGGGCTGGGGCTACCTTCGGGCGGACGCTGGACCGGTGGCGGGCGCGGGACACGTTCCCCGGTGGCCTCCAGGCGGAAAAAGGACATGAGCTGCTGAAGCGTCTCGGCCTGCGCCGAGAGCTCCTCGGCCGTGCTGGCCAGCTCCTCGGCGGAGGAGGCGTTGCGCTGCGTCACCTGATCCACCTGCCCCATCGCCCGGTTCATCTGAGTCACCCCCGAAGCCTGCTCGGCCGAGGCGGCCACCACCTCCTGCACCAACTCCGCCGTCTTGCGGATGGACGGCACCAGCTCGTTCAGCAGCGCGCCTGAGCGCTCGGCCACCTTCACGCTGTGGGTGGCCAGGGAGCTGATCTCCCGCGCGGCTGCCTGGCTGCGCTCGGCCAGCTTGCGCACCTCGGTGGCCACCACCGCGAAGCCCCGGCCATGCTCGCCCGCGCGCGCCGCCTCAATGGCCGCGTTCAGCGCCAGCAGGTTCGTCTGGTAGGCGATCTCCTCGATGATGGAGATCTTCCCGGCGATGGCACCCATGGCCTCCACCGTCTCCTTCACCGCCCTGCCGCCCTCGGTGGCGTCCTTCACGCCCTTGAGCGCCATCTGCTCCATCTGCCGGCTGTTCTCGCTGTTCTCGCGGATGATGGAGCTCATCTCCTCCAGGCTGGCGGTGGTCTCCTCCAGGTTGCTGGCCTGCTCGCTGGTGCCCCGCGCGAGGTGCTGCGAGGAAGCGGAGACATGACCTGCGGCCGAGGCCACCGCCGAGGCACCCTCGCGCACCTCGCTGATGGTGCGCGCCAGCTGCTGGCTCATGGTCGCCATCGCCGTCAGCAGCCGCCCTGCCTCATCCTGCGTCGCCCCTTCGGCCTCCACGGTGAGGTCTCCGCCAGCAATGCGGTCCGCCACCTTCACCGCCTGCGCGATCGATCGGGTGATGCCGCGGGACACGGCCAGGCACAGCACCGCCCCCAGCAGCAGGCTTCCCGCCAGCGCGAGGCCAATCCATTTCTCGGCGGAGTCATGCGCGGTATCCGCCTCCCGTACCGCGGCCTGTGAGGTGAGGACGGCGCTGTTCACCTGGTCATCCAGCAGGGACAGGAGACTCGCGAAGGTCTTCCCCGCCTCCGCATCGAGCGCCTCATGGGCCTGCATGGACTCGTTGCGCCGCGACAGCTCCACCATCCGCTGGTGGAAGACGAGATACTCCTTCCAGTGTTTCTGAAGTTCGGCGAGCTTCTGACGCTCCTGCTCCGTCAGCGAGAGGGCCCCGTAGGCGCTCAGCTCGCTTTCGACCCGCGCGATCACCCCGTTCGACTCAGTTTCGATCTGGGCCATCGCCTCGGGAGTCGTGGCGATGATGTGCCGCAGCTCGGCGACCCGCAGCTGCCACAAGGAGCGTCGGACCATCCCGAGGTGCAGGGTCCTGGGCGCCCAGAGAATCGCTCCTTCGTCAGCCACACGGCGCAGCTGCCGCAGGTTGACGAAGGAGAACAGTCCCAGGCCCATGGTGAGCGCCAGCAGGGTGCCGAAGGCGGTCAGGAGCTTGAAGGGGATGGGCAGGTTGCGGAACCAGAGCATAGGCACCTCCGACAAACCGGGCTTCAAGCAGCCGTGGGGACAGGCGACGTGACGAGCTTGCGCAGCAGGGCGGAGAGATCCAGCACGAGGGCCACCCGTCCCGTGCCGAGAATGGCGGAACCGGAGATGCCGGGCAGCTGCTGGAAGAGCCTGCTCAGGGGTTTGATGACGGTCTGGGCCTGGCCGAGCAACGAGTCCACCACGAGCCCCGTCTGCTGGCCCCGGCCATGGCCGACGATGACCACGCTCTCACGCGCGGGCGGTGGGCCCTCGAGCCCGAAGTGCTCGCGCAGGCGCAGGTAGGGCAGCACGCGGCCCCGGAGGTTCAACACGCCGGTACGGCCGGTGCGGCGCTCCGAGGAGGGCAGATCCATGCACTCGAGGACACTCTCCAGCGGCAGCACATAGGTCTCCGCCGCCGCGCCCACCAGAAAACCCTCGATGAGCGACAGGGTGAGCGGCAGACGCAGGCTCAGCGTGGTGCCTTTGCCCGCCTCGGTCTCCAGGGAGATGGAGCCCCGCAGCGCCTCGATGTTGCTGCGCACCACATCCAGGCCGATGCCCCGGCCCGACAGCTCGGTGACGCGCTCGGCGGTGGAGAAGCCGGGCGTGAAGATGAGCTGGAACAGCTCCGCGTCCTCGCGCTCCTCGTTCGGGCCGATCAGCCCCATGGCCCGCGCCCGCTCGCGGATGCGGTCCCGGTCCAGCCCGGCCCCGTCGTCACTGATCTGCACGAGGATGCCGCCGGACTCGTGGCGCGCCTGGAGCTTCAGCGTGCCCATGGGATCCTTGCCCAACGCCTGGCGCACCTCGGGCAGCTCGATGCCATGGTCCACCGCGTTACGCACCAGGTGCGTGAGCGGATCGCGGACGAGCTCCATGAGGGTGGTGTCCAGCTCCACGTCCTCTCCGCTCACCTCCAGCCGGACCTGCTTGCCCGTGGTGGCGCACAGCTCGCGCAGGCTCCGCGCGAAGACCTGGAACACGCGGCCAATGGGCACCAGCCGCGCCTTCATCACCAGCTCCTGCAGATCCAGGTAGAGCCGGTCCGCGTCCCGGTGCGCCTCCAGCAGTTGCTGCGGCGTGTAGCGGCCCGCCTGCTCCAGCATCGTGGCCAACCGCCCACGCGCGATGGCGATCTCCCCGGTCAGGTCCAGCATCCGGTCCAGCCGGTCCAACCCCACGCGCAGCGTCCGCTCGCGCGCTGGGCGCGCCGTGGCCTCGGCGGAACTCTCGGCGAAGGAGGGCTGCCGTGGCCCGCCGGTGGCCGCCGCGCTCTCACCCGCGGCTTCCTGGCTCGCGGCCTCCGACAGCCGGCGGTGAAGCTCCGAGGGATCCACGATGGCCCGCGAGCCCTCGACGGGCACACCGATCAGCACCCGGAGCGCATCCACCGCCTGGAGCAGCAGGGTCACCACGTCGGTGGTGACCGGCACGGTGTGCGCCGCGAGCTTCTCGAGCAGATCCTCCACGACGTGGGCCAGCTCGGACGCGGCCGGGAAGCCCATCAACAGGGCATTGCCCTTGAGCGTGTGAACGGAGCGGAAGAGACCCTCGAAGGCCTCGGCCCCCGAGGAGGTCTCGAACGTCAGAAAGACGCTCTCCATCCCCGCGAGCAGCTCGGTGGCCTCGGCGCGAAACACCGCGCGGACCATCTCCAAATCGGTCTTCATCCACCACCCCCCAGCTTCTTGAGCAACGCTGTTCCATCATCGGTGCGAAAGCGTAGCTTGCGTCCGGAGGTGCCCCCGAGGTCCTCCGCGACGATGGAGATCCCCAGCTCGGCGAGCATCCTGCGGGCCAGCTCCACGTTGCGCTCCCCCAGCTGGGGCCGGCCACTCAAGCGGAAGCCCATCCCCACGGACGCCCCGCCGAACAGCTTCGCGCGCAGGTTGCGCCGCTGGCTCCCCAGTCCTTCCAGCTCTTCCACCAGCCGGGGAATGGCCGTGTCCCCGTAGCGGATGGAGGGCGCCTCGCCGCTGGGCGGAGAAGGCAGCAGGAAGTGGTTCACCCCCCCCACGTGCAGCTGCAGATCCCACAGGCACAAGGCGACACAGGACCCCAGGATCGTCGTCACCTCGGCGGGAGCCGCCGACGTGAAGAGCTCTCCGGGGTGCAGGTACGCCGTGCGCAGCGAGGTGACCCTGGCCTCGGAAGGGGTGAGTACCCCCGCCGTGGGCAGCAGGACAATGCCCGTGGCCCCCGGGGTGAACGCCGCGCCGCCGTGCGTGGAGAGCACCTCCAGCAGCTCCAGGTCCTCCTCATCGAGCCCCCGCTTCTGCGGCAGCAGGCGGAAGAGCGCCAGCACGCCGCGGATCCCCTCCCCCGACCGCAGGGGAACACACGCGGTGAGCCCCGCTTCGGGCTCGCTCAGGGCAACCCCGTGAGTCCGGCCCGCGAGATAGACCCTTTCTCCTCCGGCCACCCGGCCCAGCACGCCTGGCGCTCCCATGAGGGTGTGGAGCCGCTCCCAGTCGAGCCCCATGGCCGAGGCGCTCGCGAAGCCCCGCCCCGCCCCCAGCCCGAGCACCGCGAACTCCTCGCAGCCCACGAGCTGGGAGACGATCTCCGCCACCGCCTCCAGCACCGCCGCCGGCCGGACGCAACTCTCCAGCCGCTGAAGCGCGGCGGCCACCCGGGGGCGGCGCGCGGGATCTGGCACGTCACGGTTCGGCATCACGTCCCCAGGAAACTTTCGATCTTCGCCCTCAGCTCGTTCCCGTCGAACGGCTTGGTGACGTAGTCGTTGCAACCACTCTCGTAACCCCGCTCCACGTGCTCCGAGCCTCCGCGCGTGGTGACGAGGATGATGGGCGTGGTGCGCGTGGCCTCTTCCGCGCGCAACCGCCGGCACACCTCGAACCCGTCCATCCCCGGCATCACCACGTCCATCAAGATGAGATCCGGCCGCTCGGCCAGCGCCAGGTTCACCGCTTCCTGCCCGCCCATGGCGCTGATCAGCGCGTAGGGCCCGTCCTGAAGCAGTAACCGCTCCATCAAGAGGACCGTGGGCGAGTCATCAACCAACAAGATCTTCTTCTGGCTAGACATAGCTCCCCCATTGATTCGCCCCCTGAGCTCGTTACCACATGTAGGCCGTTGAGCAATTCGCGAGCCACCTGGTTGACAGGGCCAAGTATACGCGCCGGGACCCTCCACTTCGGCTAGGCTGCCTGCCCCCTCTGGCAGCCAGATTTTTGATCCACGGAGAGTCAAACCATGTCCCGTGTCATCCGCGCCCCCCGAGGCACCAGCCGCTCCTGCAAGGGCTGGGTGCAGGAGGCCGCGCTTCGGATGTTGATGAACAACCTCGATCCCGAGGTGGCCGAGCGCCCCGAGGATCTCGTCGTCTACGGCGGCACCGGCAAAGCCGCGCGCGACTGGCCTTCGTTCGACCGCATTGTGGCAAGCCTCCAGTCACTAACAGACGAAGAGACCCTGTTGGTACAGTCCGGAAAGCCAGTAGGCATTCTGCGTACCCATCCGGATGCTCCACGTGTGCTGCTGGCCAACTCCAACCTGGTTGGCCGCTGGGCAACCTGGGAGCACTTCCACGAGCTCGAGAAGAAGGGGCTGATGATGTACGGCCAGATGACGGCCGGCTCGTGGATTTACATCGGCACGCAGGGCATTCTGCAGGGCACCTTCGAGACGTTCGCGCAGGCGGGCCGCACGCACTTCGGCTCGGCGGATCTGTCCGGGCGGCTGGTGCTCTCGGGCGGGCTGGGCGGCATGGGCGGAGCGCAGCCCTTGGCGGCCACCATGAACAACGCCGTGTTCCTGGGCGTGGAGATCGATCCGCACCGGGCCAAGCGCCGCGTGGAGACGCGTTACCTGGACGTGGTGGCGGGCAGCCTGGACGAGGCGCTGGCGCTGGTGAAGGAAGCACAGCAGAAGCGCGTGGGCCGCTCCATTGGGGTGATTGGCAACGCGGCCACGGTGTTCCGGGAGCTGTACCGGCGCGGCATCAAGCCGGACCTGGTGACGGATCAGACGAGCGCGCATGATCCGCTCAACGGCTACATCCCCGCGGACCTGTCGCTGGAGGCCGCGGCGGAGCTGCGCCAGCGCAACCCCGAGGAGTACGTGCGCCGGGCACGCGAGAGCATGGGCATCCACGTGCAGGCGATGCTGGACTTCCAGCGCGCGGGCAGCCACGTGTTCGACTACGGCAACAACCTGCGCGGGCAGGCGCAGCTGGGCGGCCAGCAGAACGCGTTCGAGTTCCCCGGCTTCGTGCCCGCGTACATCCGCCCCATGTTCTGCGAGGGGCTGGGGCCGTTCCGCTGGGTGGCGCTGTCCGGAGACGCGGAGGACATCCGCCGCACGGACCGGGCGGTGCTGGAGCTGTTCCCCGAGAAGGAGTCGCTGCGGCGGTGGATCGAGATGGCGCAGCAGCGCGTGGCCTTCCAGGGCCTGCCGGCGCGCATCTGCTGGCTGGGCTATGGCGAGCGCGCGAAGGCGGGGCTGGCCTTCAACGAGCTGGTGCGCAAGGGCGAGGTGAAGGGGCCCATCGTCATCGGACGGGATCACCTGGACTGCGGCTCGGTGGCCTCGCCCAACCGCGAGACGGAAGCGATGAAGGACGGCTCGGACGCGGTGGCGGACTGGCCCATCCTCAACGCACTGGTGAACGCGGTGAACGGAGCCTCGTGGGTGTCGTTCCACCACGGAGGCGGCGTGGGCATGGGCTACTCGCTGCACTCCGGACAGGTCATCGTGGCCGACGGCACGCCCGAGGCGGCGCGGCGCATCGAGCGCGTGCTCACCTCGGATCCGGGCATGGGCGTGCTGCGCCACGTGGACGCCGGCTACCCGGAGGCCATCGACGTGGCCCACAAGCGTGGGGTGAAGATCCCCGGAGTCACGGTGTGAGGCGGCGCGTGCGGATCCAGGGCCTGGGGCAAACACGGGGGCTGGCGCTGGTGGCGCTGCTGGCGGCACTGGCCGGCTGCGCCCCCACCACCATGAGCCCCATGGTGATGAGATTGGGGCCGGGCCGGCCGGGCGAGACGCTGCTGCATGGCGGCATTCGCAGCGGCCCGCGCCTGACGGCTCCGATCGCCGCGCGCACCACCCTGGACACCACCGAGTCCATCTTCTCCGGCAACGCGAGCCCGTTGTCGACGCGGCAGTGGTCCATGGCCTACGACTTCGCGCTCACCCGGCCCGTGTCGGACCGGGTCGCGATGCACCTGGGGTTGCAGGGAGAGATCTATTACCCGCTGCCGCTGCCCGGATACGGCGTCTACGGAGGCGTCTCGAGCTGGTACGGCTCGCGGGAGCTCGGTGTCGCTCCAGCGCTGGTGGTCCGTGGCGCCACGGACTTCGGCATCGACACGCGCGGAGGCCCCGGCAGCATGTTCGGCGCCGAGGCCACCGCCACCCTCTACTTCTGTCCCGATCCCAAGGTGTCCATGGGGCTGGTGCCCTTCTTCGGCGTGCACCAGGTGTACAACCGGGGCGAGAGCACCTCCGCGCTGTACTACGGCGGAGCCCTGGTGTTTCAGGTTCCCATTGGCCGGCTGGACAGGGTCGAAATCTCCGGAGGCTTTGGCCGGGCGGACGTGACCGGAGAAGCGAGCTGGAACGTCCCCATCATGGGCACTCGCTGGAGCCGCTGATCATGGAGCCGCTGGACCTGCTCGTACGGGGCACCTCCGAGGTGCTCACCCTCGAGGGCACGCACCGCGAGCCCGCCGAACAGGCGCTCACGCCCCGCCCGCGCGCTTGCGTGGGCGTGCGCCAGGGCCGCATCGCCTGGGTGGGCCGCGAGGAGGAGCTGCCCGCTGGAGCCGTGGGCCCGCGCACCGAGGTGCTGGACGCGCAGGGAGGCATGGTGGGCCCGGGCTTCGTGGATCCGCACACGCACCTGGTGTTCGCGGGCGAGCGCTCCCGGGAGTTCGAGCTGCGCTGCCAGGGCGCCACCTATCTGGAGATCGCCCAGGCGGGCGGCGGGATTGTCAGCACCGTGCGCGCCACCCGCGCCGCGAGCGAGGACGAGCTGGTGCGCCTCGCCCTGCCCCGCCTGCAGCGCCTGCTCGCGCACGGCGTGACGACGGCCGAGGTGAAGAGCGGCTACGGGCTCGACGTGGAGAACGAGCTGAAGATGCTGCGCGTGGTGCGCAGGCTCGCGGCGCTCACGCCGGTGGAGCTGGTGCCCACGCTGCTGTGCGCCCACGCGGTGCCCGAGGAGTTCAAGGGCCGCCGCGAGGCGTACGTGGACCTGTGCGTGCAGGAGATCCTCCCCGCCGTGGCCCGGGAGGGCCTGGCCCGCTTCTGCGACATCTTCGTCGAGCAGGGCGCCTTCACCGTGGACGAGGCGCGCCGGCTGCTCACCGCCGCGAAGGCACTGGGGCTGCGGCCCCGGCTGCACGGAGATCAGCTCACCTCGGGCGGAGGCGCGGAGCTGGCCGCTGAGCTGGGCGCTGCCACCGTGGACCACCTGGAGCACATCAGCGAGGCGGGTATCCGCGCGTTGGCCACCGCGGAGGTGACGGCCGTACTGGTTCCCACCTCCACCCTCTTCCTGCGCATGCGCCCCTATGCCCCGGGCCGCAAGCTGCGCGAGGCCGGGGTCAACGTTGCTTTGGGTACCAACATCAATCCGGGCTCGGCGATGACGGAGAACCTGCCGCTGGCCCTGGGGCTCGCCTGCCTGGAGAACGGGCTGACGGCGGCCGAGGCCTACTGGGCGGCCACCCGTGGGGCCGCCGTGGCGCTGGGCCTTCCCACGCATGGACGGCTGGCGGTGGGAGACGTGGCGGACCTGGTTGTCTTTTCGTGCTCAAACTATCGGCACCTGCCCTACCACCTGGGAACGAACCACGCGCGCACGGTGTTGAAGGCGGGGCGCGTCGTGATTCGTGACAGCGTGCCGGGTTGCGAATAATTGGGGGAATCCCACTTATTGACAGTTAAAGCCGACTCGGGGGAGACATGACTTCTCGTCGGGGCCGGCCGTTATCATTCGTCGATAAAACGCTATGTGCCGACTGTTTGGATTTCGCTCAGCAGTTCCCGCCGCCGTGCATCCCGCATTGGTGACTGAGAAGAACTCGCTCGTCATCCAGTCGCGTGAGCATCGGGACGGTTGGGGTATCGCCGCTTACGGCATCGAGACTCGCCCGTCCGTGGCGCACGGAGTGGGCCCGGCTCACAGTGATCCGGACTTCCACCGGGTCAGCAGCCTGGTGTCCGCGCAGACCGTCGTGGCGCACGTCCGCCAGGCCTCTGTGGGAGCGGTGGAGCTGCGCAACTCGCACCCCTTCGTTCACGGCCGCTGGTCCTTCGTGCACAACGGCACGCTGAAGAACTTCGAGCGCCACAAGACCTCGGTCGAGGCGCTTATCGGCTCCCAGTTCCGCCCCAACATCAAGGGCACGACGGACTCGGAGCGCTGCTTCAACATCTTCCTCACCCGGCTGTCGGCGCGGGGCTCCATCGACGGGACCATGCGGGTGGAGGATGTGGCCAGCGCGCTGGCCGAGACGATGGGGCTGGTGGCCAACATCACGGATGAGCCCGGGCAGGAGCGCTCGGCGATGAACTTCCTGGTGACCAACGGCGAGGTGATGGTGGCCACGCGCCGCCACCGCACGCTGTTCATCTCGGATGGGAGCCGCCGGGAGGCTCACTCGACGCAGCTGCGGCAGGGCGACCGGCTGAACCAGCTGATCATCGCCAGCGAAGCGCTGTGCGGAAACCAGACCGCGTGGACCGAGATCCCCGAAGAGGAGGTCATCGCGGTGGACGGTGGGCTGGTGCTGCACCGGTGGCGCCTGTCGGACCTGGCCGTGGTGGGCTGAGCCGTTTTACGAAAGCCAGGCGGCCAGAAGCTGTGCGGGCCGGTGTCCAAACGCCTCGGCGTGCAGCTCGCGCGAGTCCTCCGCCGTCGTGCGCAGCGTGACGCGCAGGTACTCGCGCGGCGCCGCCTCGGGGATGCGGTCCAGCCACTCCACGAGCACCGCGCCGTCTCCGCCGATCAGGTCCACAAAGCCGGTGGCGTACAGCTCGTCATAGTCCGCGAGGCGGTAGAGGTCCGCGTGGTACAGCGGAATGCGCCCATGGTACGGGTAGACGATCGCGAACGAGGGGCTGGCCACCTCGGAGCGCGGGACCCGGGCGCCTTCGGCTACGCCGCGCACCAGGTGCGTCTTGCCCGCGCCGAGATCGCCGATCAGCCCCACGAAGTCCCCGACCTGGAGCGCTTCGCCCAGCTTCACACCCAGGCGGTGCGTCTCCTCGGGAGACTCCGAGCGCACGGTGCGCGTCAACGTCGGTGCCGTCATCGTCCCCACCGTGTCCACACGTCGCACAGGCCCTTGATGATGTCGCTGGCGATGAGCCCCACCTGGCCGCGCTCTTCCGCCGCCAGGTCCCCCGCCAGGCCGTGCACGTAGACGGAGGCCCAGATGGCCACTGGCATGCTCAGCCCCTGTGCGAGGAACGCGCCGCAGATGCCCGAGAGCACATCTCCCGAGCCCGCCGTGGCCATGCCCGGGTTGCCGGTGGGGTTGACGTAGAGTTCACCGCCCGAGCTCGCGATGAGCGTCCGCGCTCCCTTGAGCACCACCGTCACCTCGTGGGCGATCGCGAGGTTCCGTGCGGACTCCAGGCGGTGGGCCTGAACCTCCTTGGTGGAGCGGCCGATGAGCCGGGACATCTCTCCCGGATGCGGCGTGAGCACCACGGGCCGCTTCGATCGGCGCAGCACGCTCAGGTCTGTGGCCACCGCGTTGAGCGCGTCCGCGTCGAGCACCACGGGCGCCTCTCCTCGCGCGAGCAGCTCGCCGATGAGCTTCCCCGTCTCCGACCCCCGGGGAATGCCCGGCCCGATGACGAGGGCATCTTTGCCCTCGGCGGCCTCCAGCAGGGGCGCCAGGTCCGCCATGCCCAGAGGACCCTGGGCCTCCAGCGGAATGCCCATCACCTCGGGCGCGTGGGCCAGCACGGCGTCGAGCACCTCCGCCCGGGTGGCAACGGAGCAAAGCCCCGCTCCCGCGCGCAGGGCTGCCCGCGCTACCAGGGCCGCCGCGCCGGACTTGCCCCGGCTCCCCGCTATCACCAGCACGTGCCCGTACGTGCCCTTGTGTGTATCCGCGCGGCGCGCCGGGAAGGCCTTGAGGACGTCGGTCTCCTCCACCAGCCGCAGCACGGGCCCGGTGAGCGTCCGGGCCGCGGCGCCGGCCAGGCCGATGTCCACCCGCCGCACCTCGCCGCAGTACGAGGCGCCTGGCTCCAGCACCTGCGCGCGCTTGAGCAGGCCGAAGGACACGGTGACGTCCGCCTGCACGCATGGCTCGAAGGCCTCGCCCGTGTCGCTCTGCAGACCCGAGGGCACATCCGCCGCCACCACCTTCGCCCCGGCCTTTCGCCACCGATCGATCTGGCGGATGGCATCCGCGAAGGGGCCTTCGGGCGCGCGGCTGAGCCCCGTGCCGAAGAGGGCATCCACCACCACGTCTCCCGCGCCCGGCTCTGGCACGGAGTCCAGCGCCTGCGCGGACACCGCATAGGCCTCGAGCGCCTGCAGGTTGCGCCGGGCCTCCGGCGTCTGCTTGCCCACGTCGCCCACCAGCACCACGGCCACCTGCGCCCCACCCTCCCGGAGGAACCGCGCGGCCACCAGCCCATCTCCCCCGTTGTTGCCTGGTCCGCAGACGACGGTGAAGCGCCCGTGCGGGCCCGCCAGGCCGCGCGCCACGTCCGCCAGCGCCCGCCCCGCGTTCTCCATCAGCAGCGCCGAGGGCATTCCATACCGGGCCTCGGCGGCCTGCTCGGCCTCGCGCATCTGTGCGGCGGTGAGCACGCTCTGCATCGCTAGGCTCGCTCCTGCAGGATGACGGTGGCCGCGGCCACCCCCGCGTCATGGGTCATCGTCAGCAGCGCGTCCACCTTGCGCTGCTCCACCACTGTCTGCGCCACGCCGGTGAGGACGAAGCGCGGCATCCCGGAGCCACGCACCACTTCCATGTCCCGCCAGCGGATGCCCGGAGGCGCTCCTAGCGCCTTCACCAGTGCCTCCTTGGCGGCGAAGCGCGCGGCGTAGGCGCTGGCCGCGTCACTGCGCGCTCCGCACAGGGCCCGCTCGGCATCCGTGTACACGCGCTCCAGGAAGCGCTGGGCACGCGGGCCCTCGAGGATGCGCTGAATGCGCTCCACCGAGCAGATATCCATGCCCAGGCCGACGATCGCCATCGCCCTACCCCGGGTTGCGCATCAGCTCCAGCATCTCGCGCACGGCCCGTTCGAAGCCCACCAGCACCGCGCGTCCCACGATGGCGTGCCCGATGTTCAGCTCGTCGATCTCCTGGATGCGGGCGATGGGCTGCACATTGTCGTAGTTGAGCCCGTGGCCGGCCGCGATGCTCATGCCCAGCTTCGCCGCCGCCTTCGAGGCGTCGATGATGCGGCTCAGTTCCCGACTGCGCTCGCGCTCATTGCGCGCCTCGCAGTAGCGCCCGGTGTGGATCTCGATCCGGTCCGCGTCCACCTTGTGCGCCGCGCGCACCTGGTCCAGGTCCGGATCGATGAACAGCGAGACGGTGATCTCTCCGTCTTTCAGGTTCTTGATGATCTTCGCCACGTGCTCGCGCTGGTTGGCGACATCAAGGCCGCCCTCGGTGGTGAGCTCCTCGCGGCGCTCGGGCACCAGCGTCACCACGTCCGGCTTGTACTCGTAGGCGATCTTCACCATCTCTGCGGTGGCGGCCATCTCCAGGTTCAGCAGCGTCTGGCACGTCTCCCGGAGGATGCGCAGATCCCGGTCCTGAATGTGGCGCCGGTCCTCGCGCAGGTGGATGGTGATCTGCTGCGCTCCGGCCAGCTCCGCCAGCGCCGCCGCCGTTACGGGGTCCGGATACGTGGTGCGCCGCGCCTGCCGCAGCGTCGCCACATGGTCCACGTTCACACCCAGTCGCTGTCCCATGGCCGCTCCTTACGCGCGGATGGCCAGTGACAGGGCCGTCGCCGCACCGGCCCTTCTATTGGGGGCCTGCTCTCGGATGTCAACAATCTGAAAACCCCCTTCACTCGAACTCAGCCCCCGACACTGACCAGTCAGTGTTGGACCCCAGTTCTGACCAGTCAGAAGTGGACCCCGGTTCTGACCAGTCAGAAGTGGACCCCGGTTCTGACTAGTCAGAAGTGGACCCCGGTTCTGACCAGTCAGAGGCGAACCCTGACTCTGACTGGTCAGAGTTGGCCCTCGGTTCACGGGCAAGGTGCCTGCCTCATGTGAAAACAGGCACTTGGCCTGAGCCATGGGTGCTGAAAGGTGCTGCAGCCCTCGCCTGCCGGCCAGGACGCATGCTCGCTCAGCGCACCTGGTGGTGAACTCTCTCAGCTTGAACGACATACGCGCACAGACCGAGGCAAGCGTACTGGGGCCGTTGCCCGTCAACGTGCCGGGTTCTTCTGAGGCACGGAAGCCAAGGCCTAGCGTGGCCGCATGGCGAACCGATGCGGTGGGAGTTGCTCTCGGGGCGGCGTGCACACTCCGAGCGGCGCGAGGCCATGGGGAGTCGCCCTGGTGCTCGGCATGCTGGCCAGCGGCTGCGCGGCGAGTCCCCGTGGCAATGCCCCGTGTGGCTTTCTGGCGGGATGCGGCGATCTGCGGCAGCTGGCTCACAAGGGAAGCGCTCAGCAGCGGAGGCAGCCACACCCGGAGCCTGCCCACGGGGACGAGGCAGGAGCGGGAGGACAGGGGGCGTTCGGAACGGGCGCGTTGACGCCCTACCTGGAGTTCATCCGGGAAAGAGAGGAGCGGCTGAAGGGCTCGGCCGCGGAGCAGAAGCCGTTGGAACAGCGGGTGCTGTGGGACATGCACCTGTGGGCGCTGAGGCAGAGCGAAGCGGAGCTGCGGCGGCGCCCCCCTCTGGAGGTGTACGCGGAGCTGAAGGCTGAGCGCGAGCACCAGGAGCGGAAGGAGGCCGAGCGCCAGGCGGCGGTGGAAGCGCGGCTGGAGGAGTACTGGAAGTGGGCCGAGGCCCGCTGGGAACAGACGAGCCGGGAGCGAGTGCGGCGAGTGGCTCCCCGGCACCTGCTCACCGAGCACCCACTGCGCACGCAGTCGTTGGATGCGCTCACGGGGGCGGTGCTGGACTGGGCCTTCGCGCATACGCGGGACGAGGCATTGCTGCGCAAGAGCCCCAGCGAGGTAGCGCTCTACCTGCTGGCGCGCAGGAGCAGCCTGTCCACGGCGGTGGAGCTGGGCCGCTTCGTCCCGCCGCACCTGGACTACACGCCTCTGCCAGAGCGGCGCACTTCACCGGAGGAACTGGTGGTGGAGCTGCTCGTAGGGGTGGTGCCGGTGGTGGGCGAGGCTACGGACGCGGCGGGCCTGCTGGTGGGCTACAGCGTGACGGGCCGCGAGCTGGACGCGAACGAGCGGCTGCTGTGCGGCGTGGGAGCGCTGGTGCCCTTCGTTCCAGGCCGAGCGCTGTCCAGCGGAGGCGAGCTGGTGGAGCGGGCGGCGCTGCTGACGGGCCGCAGCGTGGAGGAGGTGCGGGTGCTTCAGCGCGTGGCTCGCCACCTGAGCCCCGCGGACGCCACACAGGTGGACGGGCTGGTGCGCCAGGCGGCACGAGGCAGGAAGCTGTCCGAGGAGGAGATCGCTTTCTTGAAGCGGCTGGCAGCGCAGTTGGAAGAGCCGCTGCTGGCGGCGGCCAACACGCTGCGCGGTGGGAGAAAAGTCCCACTGGTGGGCTCACGGTTGGGCGAGGCGGGAGTACGCCTGGAGCCAGGCAGCGCCGAGCACATGGCCGCCGCGTGGGTGGACTACCAATTCCGCCACCCGGAAAAGTATCCGAGCTTCCGCTACGCCATCGACGATGACTGGCGCAGGAAGTACGAGCTCATCCTCAAGAACAAGGAGGCCGGCGGTGAGTTCGAGCAGGCCGTGCTCAAAGCCCGCGGACAGGAAAAGAACACGGCGATGATGATGCCGCCGCCCGGCAATGAGGCGAGGGGCTTCATCCCGGACTCTGTGCCAGGCAATCCCACGCCTGGGGAACTCGTCTGGGGCCAGCCCTACCACTTCGTTGAGATGAAGGGACGCAAGGACCTAGCGCTTGGAGGGAATCTCGAAGCCATGTTGACGTATGTGCGGCAATATGGCGGGCACATCGAGATATGGGTCCGTTCCTCCAAGCACTCTGGGGGCGCCACTAAGCTCACAAAACCCCTCGAAAGGCAGATTGGGGACTTGGAGAGAGTGGGTCGGGCGGAGATCAGGCAGTTTCCTTGAAGGGTATATCGATGCCGGTGCGCCACCTGACGACACGAATCTGGCTGCCTCCACGCACTCCAGAGGGTTCCGTCGTCCGAGAGTTTCTTCGCAGAGCCTTCGAGGAATATCGCTGGTTCCGTCCCACCCGGTTCGGGCGCGCCTTCATCGACAAGCCCCTGGATCCCGAGCGCATCGACTATGATTCGCTGACCACCTACTACGAGGAGCTGTACGACCTCACGGTCGCAGCCCGCACAGACCGGGACTTCCTGCTGATCTTCACGGCAACGAATACGAACCGGATCCACGCGGGCGGCATCACCTGGGAGACCTCCGTCAAGGAGGCCTCCAGACGCGCTTGGCGCGCAGCGCACCAGACGCAGATCATGGAAGTGATGCAGCTCTTCGGATCGCCGCTTGCGCAGACTGGCGAAGACAGCGACCTCGAGCGGAAGACGCGTCGGCTCGTTCCCAGCCCCGATGGCGTCGGCCAGGTGTTGACCTTCACGGTTAACGATTACAGCGAGGGGCTGCCGGGCCTCTTGTGGCGCAACTTCTTCGGCCCGCCCTTCGTGCGCATGTTCGGCGAGCGCATGGCCTCGCTGCCCGCAGAGTTCAAGCAGGAACTCGACGGTGGCATCGTCCTGGTACAGCCGTACGAGCTGCCCACCCAGGCCGGAACGCCCGAAGGCGACGCACGCGAACGGCAGCTCATCGCCCACCTGGGGCCCGAGTGCTTCTACGACCACGAGCGCAACCTCAAGCCCTCACGGGTGCCTGAAGTGCGCTCGGGTTTGAACAGCTTCTGAAGACCTCAGTTCAGCGCCTGCGACAGCGCCTCGGCGATCTCCTTCGCGTACGCCTCGTTGCGCGCCGCGTTCTCGCCCTCGATGAGGATGCGCACCTTCGGCTCGGTGCCCGAGAAGCGCACCAGCACCCGGCCCTCGCTGCCCAGCTTCTGCTCCACCCCGTGGATGACTTTCATCACCTCGGGCAGCTCGCCCAGCTCGCGCTTCTGCTTCACCACCACGTTCACCAGCGTCTGCGGCACCGGCTCGAAGATCGACGCCAGCTCGCTCAGCGGCTTGCCCTGGCGGCACATCACCGCCAGCAGCTGCAGCGCCGCCAGCGTCCCGTCTCCCGTCGTCGCGTGGTCCAGGAACAACAGGTGGCCGCTCTGCTCGCCGCCCAGGTTGTAGCCGTGCTTGCGCATCTCCTCGACCACATACCGGTCGCCCACCCGCGTGCGAGCCACCTTCACGCCCCAGCGCGCCACCGCGCGCTCCAGGCCAATGTTGCTCATCACTGTGGACACCAGCGTCTTCTTCTTCAGCTGCTCGCGCGCCACCAGCTCGCCCGTGCAGATGGCCATGATGGCGTCGCCGTCGACCACCTTGCCCTTCTCATCCACCACGATGAGCCGGTCCGCGTCGCCATCCAGCGCCAGGCCCAGGTGCGCCCCGTGCTGCAGCACCGCCTTGGCCAGGCTCTCCGGGTGCAGCGCGCCGCACTTGTCGTTGATGTTCTTGCCGTCCGGAGACACGCCCAGCGAGATCACCTTCGCGCCCAGCTCCTCCAGCACCGCCGGCGCCGTCTTGTAGGCCGCGCCATTGGCGCAGTCGACGACGATGGTCATTCCCTCCAGCGTCAGCTCACGGGGGAACGTGGCCTTCAGGAACACGATGTAGCGCCCGCGCGCGTCCTCCAGCCGGAACGCACGGCCGATCTTGTCCGCCGTGGGGCGAATGGAGTCGATGGTGCCCGAGGACAGCAGCTCCTCGATCTTCGCCTCCGTCTCGTCCGGCAGCTTGAAGCCGTCGCGCCAGAAGAACTTGATGCCGTTGTCCTGGTACGGGTTGTGCGACGCGGAGATCACCGCGCCGGCATCGGCCCGCATGGACGTCGTCAGGTTGGAGATGCCCGGGGTGGGCAGCGGACCGGTGAGCCACACGTCCACGCCCATCGAGGTGATGCCCGCCGCCAGCGCCTGCTCAATCATGTAGCCGGACAGCCGCGTGTCCTTGCCAATGATGACGCGGTGCTGATGCGTCCCGTTGCGGATGAGGTACGCGAGCGCTCGCCCCAGCTGCATCGCCACCTCGGCCGTCATCGGATAGACGTTCGCCTCTCCGCGCACGCCATCCGTGCCGAACAGCCGCTGTGACGCCTTCTCCTCCTTGGGAGACATATTCATCTTGTAAGCCATGATGTGTGCCGCCTCTCACCTTTCCCGCGCTGGATGACCTCCAGCGTCCCGCCCCCCAGGGCTTATACCCTGCCCGCCGCAACGGCTCGAAACTAGGGAGCCAACGCCCTCTGGGCAACCACCCAACTATGCGTATTCCAACGGATCACTTGTCCCTTCAGCCACCCACCTTGAGGGAACTGTAAAGCGCCCCACCCTCGGTACCGCCCCGAAGGGCATCCACCACGGCAAGCGCATCGCGCGCCTCGGCCACGTCGTGCACGCGCACGAAGTCCGCGCCGCCCAGCGCCGCCACCGCAGCCACCGAGCCCAGTGTCGCCGCCAGCCGCTCGTTTGCTGGCTTGCCTCCGGTGAGCGCGCCGAGGAAGCCCTTGCGGCTGGTTCCCACCAGCACCGGCAGCCCCAGCACGCGCAAGTCGCTCAAGCGGCGCAGCAGGAACAGGTTGTGCCCCAGCGTCTTGCCAAAGCCGATGCCCGGGTCCACCAGGATGCGCTCGCGCACCACGCCCGCTGCCACCGCGCGCGCCACGCCTTCCTCCAGGAAGGTGAGCACCTCGTCCAGCACGTCCTCGTAGTGCGGCGCCTTCTGCATCGTCTCCGGGGTGCCCTGAATGTGCATCAGGCAGCAGGCGGCCCCTGCCTCGGCGACGACGCGCGGCAGTTCCGCGTCGAAGTGGAAGCCGCTGATGTCGTTGATGAGCAGCGCGCCCGCCTTCAGGGCCTCACGCGCCACCGCGGCCTTCGTGGTGTCCACCGAGATCGGCACGCTCGTGCGCGCGCGCAGCCCCTCGATGACGGGCAGCACCCGCGCCAGCTCCTCCTCGGTGGAGACACGCGGTGAGCCCGGCCGGGTGGACTCGCCGCCCACGTCGAGCACGTCCGCGCCGGCCTCCGCGAGCTGCAAGCCGTGCGCGATGGCCGCGTCCGCCGTGGCGAATTTGCCTCCGTCCGAGAAGCTGTCCGGCGTCACGTTCACCACGCCCATCACATAGGTGCGTGCCCCGAACTCAAAGGTGCGCCCACCCAGAGTGAGCGGCGCTGGCGTGGCCACCACCTCCAGCGCCCGCGTGAGCGCTCCCGCCAGCTCGGCCAGCTCCGGCTCCGCCTTCGCCGCGGCAATCAACCGCTCGAGTTGCTCGCGCCGCCCCACCAGCAGCCCACTGCCCAGCCGGGTGCGCGGATCCCCGGCCACATACACCGGATACTCCTCGCGCCCCGGAGCCGTGGAGGCTTCGAAGAGTCCCTTGAGAAAGCGCCCCTCCACCCGCGTCAGCCCGGTGAGCAGCAGCCGGTCCTGCGGCAGCTTCTCGAGCAGGTACTCCCGGGCGCGCGTGGGCAGCCCCATGCGTTGGAAGCCCAGCTCGAGGTCCACCGGACGCTCGGCAAGCAGGGGGT
>DASVVJ010001003.1:0-4795 GCA_036389955.1 Myxococcaceae bacterium | reverse complement strand
AACGACACGCGGGGACACCAGGCGGGCGACCAGGTGCTGAAGGAGATGAGCCAGGTGCTGCTGGACTCGCTGCGGCCCTCGGACACGGTGGCGCGCGTTGGCGGAGACGAGTTCGTCGTGCTGTTGCCGGGCTGTCAGCGGGGCACGGCGGCGGCGATCTCGGCGCGAATCACGCAGCGGGCGCGGGCCAAGGGGCTGTCGATGAGCCTGGGCACGGTGAGCTGGCCCGAGGACTGCCAGGAGCCCGGGGCGTTGATGAGCATGGCGGAGGCGAACCTCTCCGCGGCGAAAAAGGCGGGCCGGGGCCGCGCCTGCGTGGGTGTCAACCAGGTCATCATTTTTTGAGCCGCTTGGGGGCGCAGCGCCCCGTCTTGGTGGCCACCGTGGTCCAGAAGTGGTCCAGCGGCTCCGGCTTCGTGCCGAGGATGCGCGATGAGTACCAGTAGTGGTTGCGGATGATCTGGGACACGTAGTCGCGCGTCTCGCGGAGTGGGATGTCCTCGATGAAGTCGATGAGCTCGTCGCCGCCCAGGCCCTGGGTTCTCCAGGTCGACACCTTCCTCAGCCCGGCGTTGTAGCCGGCGAGCACCAGGGCGCGGTTGCCGCAGAAGTAGTCGAGCAGCTTGCGCAGGTACTTCGTGCCGACGCGGATGTTCGGCTCCACCTGGGAGAGCTGCGGGCTGATGCCCTTCTCGAGGTCCTCCGCGGTGCTCGGGAGCAGTTGCATCAACCCGACGGCGCCCTGGCCGGACACCACGGTGGGCCGGAAGGAGGACTCCTGCTTCATCACGCTCAGCACGAGGGCGGGCTCCAGCTTGTGCTCGGCCGCGTACTTCTGGACCAGCTCCAGGTGCCTGGGAGGGAATAACAGCTGGAGGGTGTACGACGTGAACGCGCTGGGGTGCTTGCGCCGGAGCAACTCCGAGACGGCCGTGAATGCCGCCGGGTCATCCCCGGCTTCGGAGTGGAGCGTCGCGAGGTACAGCAGGAAGGAAGAGCCGAGCCGCGCCACCTCGCGGGTGGCCAGGCCCTGGAGTTCCTCCGCCGCGGCCGCGCCCAGGCCTTCGGCGAGAAAGTGCTCGGCCCGCTCCACGCGCGTGCGCTCGCACACGGTGAGCGCCGGATCCCTCGAGGCTGCCTTCGGAGCGGAGCGGGCAATCCGGGCCTGCAGGTTCTCTCCCGAGGCAACCGCCGCGAGCAGGCCGTAGTAGGTGAGCGGCGCGTCCTCCACGAGCGCCTGGAAGACCTGCTTGGCCTCCTTGGCCTTCGCACTTCGGGAGAGCGAGCGGCCCCGCCAGTAGCGGGCCCGGAGGACATGGGAGGATGCGGGGTAGCTCTCCACCAGTGTCTGGAACGCGGAGGCGGCCTCCGCGAACTTCTTGGCCCGGTACAGGCTCATCGCCTGCACGAATGCTTCGGTATCGAGCGCTGGAGTGGAAGGTGGTACGGGCTGCCGGGTGGGTGGGGGCAGGGGGCCCAGCAACTCGAGGGGCACGTGCTTCACGATGGCCTGGGTCTCGGGAGAGCGTGGTCCCTCCAGCTGAACGAACCGGCGCAGCCACTCCAGGCAGGTGGGGGCCAATGCCGGACGCTGCCCCTTCGCGGAAGGTGCCGCTTGCCGAGCGCAGGCCTCCGCGTAGCGACCCAGCGTCTCTGGCCGAAAGCTTCCCAGCAGCTCGGCCGAAGCGAAGTTCGCGAACGCGCCCTCGTAGCTGCGCTGGGCCTCGGCCCACTGCTGCTGCGCGTGGTGGGCCTCGCCGGCCAGCGCCTGGGTCCGTCCGAGCTCCTCCGGCAGTTTCCTCGCCACGAGTGGGGAAGGGCAGCTGTCCGCGGCCTGCTGGAACAGAGAGAGCGCCCGCGTGGCGGCCTCCAGCGCCTGCGGATGTTGCCCCTGGTCGATGAAGCCCCGGACGAGGGCGCGCGAGCTCATGGCCTCGAGGTGCAGGCCATAGGGGAGGAAGAGCGGGTCCTGTTGCAGGAGCACCGCCTGCGGAATCGCCTGCGCGGGCAGGCGCTGGGCCAGCTCCTGCGCCGTGCGAAGCTGCTGGACCACGGGAGCGCGGCGCTCCGCGAGCTGGCGGAGCAGCTCCTCGACGGAGCGATCGAGGAGGAGTGGGTCCACGCCTCCATCCGCGGAGGGCTGAGGCTGTGCCCAGGCGGTGGAGGGCACGCCCCACAGGCTGACGGCTCCGAGGAAGAGGAGAAGGGAGATGCACCCCGTGAGCTTGACCCCGCGCATGTGCCTCTCTGGTGCGAGCCCTGTTCTCAGGACTGAGCCTGTTCGACCAGGGCGGCCCACTGGTTGACGATGTGCGTGAGCGCCTTCTTCTTCGCTCTCACATCGGCCATGTCCGCGAACTTCACCATCCGCCGGTCCTTCTTCTTCGTCGTGCGCGTCGTCATCGGGCTCAACCCGGCTCGCCGCCGTCAATGGCATACGCGGCGCCAGTGATTCCGCCCGCGGCCTCCGAGGCGAGGAAGACGCAGACGGCGGCAACCTCCTCGGGCCGGATGATGCGGCCCATGGCGTTCATGTTGGCGAGCGCCTCGCGGGCCTGCGCATCGGTGCGGCCGGTGGCCTGGGTGATGGCGCCCACGGCCGAGCTGAACATGTCCGTCTCCACCCAGCCGGGGTTCACCTGGTTCACGGTGACGTTCTTGCGCGCGTACTCCACGGCCAGGGCCCGCGTCATGCCCAGCAGCGCGTGCTTCGAGGCGCAGTAGGCCGAGGTGTACTTCGCGCCCCTCACCGCCGTGAGCGAGCCGATGTTGATAACGCGCCCGCCGCCCGCCGAGGCCATGGCGGGAATGAGTTCGCGGCAGAAGAGGAAGGGCGCCGTCACGTTCACCGCCATCACCCGCGCCAGGTCCTCGGTGCGCGTCTTGGTGAGCGGAGCCGACAGCGAGATGCCCGCGTTGTTCACCAGCACGCGCGGCGGGCCCGCCTGGAGCACCGTGCGGCACGCGGCGAGCACCGCCGCCTCATCCGCCACATCCACCGCCAGGGGGTGCAGGGCCTCTCCGGCTTCGCTGCGCAGCGACTCGAGCGACTCCGCCGAGCGGGCCAGCGCCCAGACGTCATAGCCCTCCCGGGCGAAGGAGAGCGCCACCGCCCGGCCGATGCCTCGGCTGGCCCCCGTCACCACCGCCGTCTTCTTGGGTGTAGTCATGGCGCGGCAGGATAGCCCAGGCGTGGTTTGACTGACCCGGAAGTGAGGGCTACAAGCCGCGCACCCCCACCCCCGAGGAGGACCCCCATGCCCCGCGCGGAAATCACCGACCTGCTCCTCATGGACGCGATGCTGACGGACGAGGAGAAGGCCGCCCGTGACACCGTGGCCCGCTTCGTGGACAAGGAGGTGCTGCCCATCATCGGCCAGCACTTCCGCGACGGGACCTTCCCGGCGCACCTCATCCCGGGCCTGGCCGAGTTGGGCGTGCTGGGCGCCAACCTCCAGGGCTACGGCTGCGCGGGGATGAACACGGTGAGCTACGGCCTCATCCTCCAGGAACTGGAGCGCGCAGACTCGGGGCTGCGTTCGTTCGCCTCGGTGCAGGGCTCGCTGTGCATGTTCCCCATCCACGCCTTTGGCAGTGAGGAGCAGAAGGAGCGCTTCCTGCCGGGCATGGCGAAGGGGCGGCTCATCGGCTGCTTCGGCCTCACCGAGCCGGACTTCGGCTCCAACCCGGGCGGCATGCGCACCCGGGCGCGCAAGGACGGGGACACCTGGGTGCTCAACGGCACCAAGGCGTGGATCACCAACGGCGCCATCGCGGACGTGGCGGTGGTGTGGGCGAAGACGGAGGACGGCGGCGCCGAGTCCGTCCGCGGCTTCCTGGTGGAGAAGGGCATGCCCGGCTTCACCACGCGGGAGATTCCCGGCAAGTTCTCCCTGCGCGCCTCGGTGACGAGCGAGCTGTCCTTCCAGGACGTGCGCGTGCCCGAGCGCAACGTGCTGCCGAAGGTGACGGGGCTCAAGGGGCCGCTGTCCTGCCTCAACAACGCGCGGCTGGGCATCGCCTTCGCGGTGACAGGGGCGGCGATCGCCTGCTTCGAGGGCGCGCGCGAGTATGCAATCTCCCGCGTGCAGTTCGACGGCAAGTCCATCGCGGGCTACCAGCTCACGCAGGAGAAGCTGGCGGACATGCTCCAGGAGATCGTCAAGGCGCAGCTGTTGGGGCTGCGGCTGATGCGGCTCAAGGACGAGGGCAAGGCCACGCCGGTGATGGTGAGCCTGGCCAAGCGCAACAACGTGAAGGCGGCGCTGGACATCGCCCGGGTGGCCCGGAGCATCTACGGCGCCAACGGCATCACCGACGCGTACCCGCCGGTGCGGCACATGCTCAACCTGGAGAGCGTGTTCACCTACGAGGGCACCCACGAGGTGCACACGCTGGTGCTGGGCAAGGCCATCACCGGCATCGACGCGTTCAACTGAGCCCCTACGGTGGGGCAATGCCCTGCAGAGGCGTGTCCTTGCCGATAACGATGAAAGGGGCCCAGAACTGAGGATGCGGGGCCGTCTGGCGCAACTCCCGCATGGCCTTGCGCAAGGCCTCGCTGCGGCCCTGCCCCGCTACAAGGTTGCGGTAGTAGGCCTCCATGAGCTGGACTGTTGTTTCATCATTGACCTTCCATAGACTCGTGACCAGGGTTTCCGCTCCAGCCGTCACAAGAGCGCGACGTAGGCCGTAGACGCCCTCGCCAATTTTTATCTTTCCACGCCCAGTGTCGCAGGCGGATAGGACCACCAACTGCGTACCCCAGAGATTCATACCGGCCAGTTCCAACGCC
>DASVVJ010001002.1:0-1581 GCA_036389955.1 Myxococcaceae bacterium | reverse complement strand
TCGGAAACAGGCTGCTAGCCTGGCTGACCGACATGCTCAAGGGAATGGTCTCCAGCTGGACCAAAGCCCACGAGCTAGAGCGCCTCTTGCCGTGGGCCTGGAAGGTCGAGCGGCTTGCGGCTATTACGGATGCCTAAACGTCGTCACGATCAGGCGACCCTTGCGCTGCACGGAACAGTCGAGGGTCGATCGAGGCCAATGATGTAGGTTCTGGGGAGATCATGTCACACGCGTGCTGGTAGAGGCTCTCCATAGCCATCGGCTGTTCTGGCTGCGGATGATCTCCTTGGTGGGGTCGTAGGCGGCCTGCACGGCCTCGAGTGGGGGGATGAGCCCGGCGAGGTCTTCGACGCGCTCGGCGGGCGTCTTGCCGCCGAGCGCGGTGTGCGGCCGGTGCTGGTTGTAGAAGCAACGCCACGCCTCAAGCCGGCTCGGGAGCTCGGGGGCCTTGAGGCCCGCGGTCGGCCAGAACTCCTCGAGAGCGGTGCGTTGGGCCCGCTCGACCTTGCCGTTCAGGTGCGGGGCACGGGGCCGGTTGGGCCTGAACTTGATGCGCCAGTCACGTAGCCGGTGCTGGACCTCGTAGGCGTAGAACTCCCCACCTCGATCGGTCTGGATGCGCTGCACGGGAAAGGGCATGTCAGCGCGCACCCGCTCAAGGAAGTCGAGCGTGCTGGCGGCATTTCGGTTCGGGTAGACGCCCAGCACCTGCCAGCGGGAGCAGTCGTCGATGGCGGTGTACTGGTAGAGGCCAGGGGCGATCTTGCAGGTGTCGAGCTGGACGCGATCACCCGGAACCGGGCGGCTGTAGCGCCTGGTGCCTTTGCGCTTGAGCTTCGGCCCGTGGGGCAGCCGGTTCAGGCCGTGGCGGACCAGCACCTTGTGCAGGGTGTCGAGAGACAAGCGCAGCCCATGGCTGCGGATGAGCTCGATCCGGAGCCGCTTGAGACCAAGCTCGCGCTCGCGGCGCAGCTGCAGGATCAGCCCTTCTTCACGTTCCAGGACCTTGCGCCCTGGGGAGCTGTGCGGCCGGCGGCTCCGCTCCTCCAGCCCGCCTGCGCCCTGAGCCTGGTAGCGGCGCCACCACTTGCGCAGTGTCGGGCGTGAGATGCCACAGCGGCGGCAGACCACCCCGGCGTCGCCGATCTCCTCATAGAGCTTGATCCAGCCCAGCCTTGTCGGTGCATCCATCGACGGTCCCGTTCCCCTCGCTGGCCCGGCGAAAGGCTGGCGCGAGGGCGTTCACTCCAACCCGGGCCGGCCTCAACCGTGGCGCGCTCAAGGCGGGTGCTAGCGGGGTTCTGCGGGACCGAAAAGTGAAACGATCTCGGCAAAACCCACATTCCCCCCCGCCCGCGGGGGCCGCGTTCGGGGGGAGCGCCGCGTCGCGCCCGCGGAGGTCGTCGGCGTGCTGATCGACCTGGGGACCCGTTCCCCGACGGAGCTGCCGCCGGACCTCCGCGCGCGGCTGTCCGAGTATCTCTGAGCGCCCACGTACCCCCCGGCGGCGGGCTGGTCGGCACACCCCTGGCGCCCGGCAGCCGCGCCTGCGCCGCGGGCGGCAGGTCGCAGCCCGCCTCG
>DASVVJ010001001.1:0-4358 GCA_036389955.1 Myxococcaceae bacterium | reverse complement strand
GCTGTCCCCAGGCACCCGAGTCGGAGCATGGCGAGTGAAGGCCTGGCAGGGGCAGGGCGGCAACGGAGCCGTCTATCGAGCCGAGCGAGGGAACTGGGGGCGCGCGGAGCAGGGAGCGCTCAAGGTGTCCCTGTCGGTGTGGAATTGGCGAATGGAACGCGAGGTGGAGCTGCTGTCACGGCTGAACCACCCGAGTATTCCGCGCCTGCTGGACCGGGGAGGGCCGCAGCATCCATCGGGGAGCGACTCCCTGTATTTCGTCATGGAGTGGGTGCAGGGCACCCCGCTGTATGCCTGGGCTGAGCAGTGCGCCCCTTCGAGCCGGCAGGTGTGCCGGGTGCTGTCGCAGGTAGCGCGGGCACTGGAGGTGGTGCATGCGGCGGGAGCGGTGCACCGGGACGTCAAGGGCGACAACGTGTTGGTCCGGTTGTCGGACAAGGTGCCGGTGCTCATCGACTTCGGCTCGTGCCACTGGGCTGGGGCGCCGCGGCTGACCCGGCATTCGCTGCCGCCGATGACACCCGAGTATTTCTCGCCCCAGGCGATGCTGTTTTACCTCCGAGGCGATCCGGAGGGTTATTACCCGCCGTCCCCCGCGGATGACCTGTACGCCCTGGGAGTCACGGCCTATCGCCTGATGATGGGCCAGTACCCCAGGTGCATCGATGCGCGGAGGGATGAGCAAGGCACCTGGCAGGGGACAAGCCCGGACTTCAGGGCGCTGCTGGAGAGCAACTCCCGTATTGAGCCGACGCTGCGAGAGGTGATGGTGCGGCTGCTGTCGGCTGAGCCCGAGGCGAGAGGGACGGCGGCGCAGGTGGCGCAGGCGCTGGAGGCCGCGGCGGGTGAAGAAGAGCGTCCCGAGCGCTCCAAGTCTCCTGGTCGTGCACGGGCCTGGAAGCCGTGGCTGGCACTGGCGGCGATGGGAGCCTGCGCGGTGCTCGGGTGGCATACGCCGCCGGTGCGCCTACCGCCTGGCCCCATGCCGGGGAATTCGGTGAGTGCCTCAGAAGCGGACACGTCGGCCGTGGGGGACACCGCGCCCACCGCGCCTCGGGCGTCCACGTCGCCTCTCACAGAGAAGAAGCCCTTGGCCCAGGAGCCACTGCCCAAGCCTCGCCCAGAGCAGCTACGGCCCGACAAGAAAGGCCTGTGTCCGGATCGCAAGCTGGTTCCTATCAACGGAGGCTGCTGGCTCGATGTGAGCCCCCTGGTCGACGCCCAGAGCTGTGCAGCGATCGGCTATGTGCTCTTCCAGGGCAAGTGCCTTGTCCCTGCGAACACGCCTTCCAAGAAGCCTCAGCCCACCTCGGGCCCGTCGGAAGAGCGTTGAACGATCCCTTCTCGATGAACTTCGGGGAAGTTCTGAACGCGCCGGCCATCTAGGAGTGGCACCCTGCCCGACCGGAGGACATCATGACCTCCGGGAGCAAGGCTCTCGTGCAGGAGGGGAGATGGCGTTCACGCTGACCGTACAGAACTTCCGTGGGCTTCGCCGCGTCGAGTGGAGCCCCTCTGGCGTCTGTGCGCTCGTGGGACCCAACGGGAGTGGAAAGACGACGCTCATCGACGTGCTCCAGATCCTTCAGGACGCGCGAGCCCAGGGTTTCGCCAAGGCCATCGAGGAGCACGGTGGAGCCTACGGCATGCGCTTCTTCGGGGCGCCAGAGAGGGAGCCGGTGGCGTTCAAGCTTCAGGTTGGGGAGTTCGCGTGGGAACTTCTGCCACACCTCTCGATGAAGCAGGGAGGGGCGCAGATAATCACCAGAGAGAATCTGTTCCAGCTAGGCCTCCCAATGTTCGAGTCCTCGGGGATATTGAGCCCTCCTGACAAGCTGGTCCTTGATGTTCCGACATTCATGGATGAGAGCATCGCTCCGCTGAGAGAGGTCATCTCTGGATATCGGCACTATCGCCACTATGTTCTACCCAACCTTCGTCATGAGGGATCGCGCCTGGGTGGAGACCTGCGGCTGCTACGCGATGGCAGCAATCTGTTCACCGTCCTGATGAACTGGCGCAATCGGCGAGATCACAAGGACCGCCTGGACTTCGTGACCCGCACGCTGAAGCAATGCTTCCCCGGACTCTTCGCGGACTTCTCCTTCCCCATCGCCGCCAACATCGTGGCCTGCGAGGTCCACTCCTCGAGCGACACCACGCTCATCCCATCGCTCTTGCCCGATGGCTTCCTTGTCATGCTCCTTCATCTCTGTGCGATCGCCTCCGCCCCACCCGGCAGCGCCATCGCCATTGATGAGCCGGAGAACGCACTCCACCCGTTCGCCATCCGGCGGTTGATGGACGCCGCGCGCGAGTGGTCGGATGCCCATGATGTGACGGTCCTGCTGGCCACCCACTCCCCTGTCATCCTCGACACCTTCAAGGAGCTGCCCGACAAGGTGTTCGTCATGGAGCCAGGCCATGAGGTGCTGCCTGTCTCTCTCGACCGCATCAAGGGGCGTGACTGGCTGGCGCACTTCTCCCTGGGAGATCTCTACGAGCACCTCGAGTACGGCGCGCCTGCGGGAGTCGACGAGGCGTGAGCGCACGAGTCGGTCTCATCGTCACGGGCAAGTGCGAACATCGGGGTCTCGCCGAGTCGCTGCAGCAGATCTTTCCCGAGGCCCGGTTCGAGGCTCTGGGCAGACAGCCGGTGGACTCGTTCACGAGCGCCGATGTCCGGCAACTCCCCGAGTCGCCGGTCCCCACCACGCTGCAGAAGCTCGCTGCGCGCATCGTGGCGGAGGTGGAGCCTGGAAGAGTGGACGGCCCGCTGGACCTGGTGGTGGCCATTGACGACCTCGAACTCGCCAATGCCCCCCATCCCGCGCTGGTCGCCGCTCGCGTGAGAGATGCCGTTGGGGCCCATCTGCGGAGCTATCGTGGAACCTCGGATTCGGCGCGTGAGAAGGTGCTCCAGCGCGTTCGCGAAAGATGCTCCTTTCACCTGCTGGCCCCGATGATCGAGGCGTACCTCTTCGCGGAGCCGGCCGCGCTCGTCCGTGCCGGTGCCACCCGGCCGTCGGCCGTGGATGCTTCCGCCATCGATCTGGAAGCATTCGAGACGGACGATCCGGATTATCTTCGACACCCGGATGTGCCGCACCAGCAGAGCCCGGAGCGGAAATCCTGGGCCATTCCAGGCCGTGCCCGTCACCCGAAGCACTACCTCCGCTTTCTCTGTGATCCGAACGACCCGTACACCCGGCGCTACACGGAGGCGAAGACGGGTGCGGAGGCGCTGCGCCAGCTCGCGTGGGGGCAGGTCTTCTCGCAGCAGGAGCGAGTCCAGCTCGCCCGGGCGCTCTTCGAGGATCTCGCCCTGGGGTTAGGAGTTCCTCATCCCTTCCCCGGCAGCGCACACCCTGCCACGGCCGACTTCAAGAGCGCGCGCGTTCTCCGCAACCTCTGACCTGCTGAGAGATGGAACCTACAGCATGTTCGAGGAGCACCATTTAGCCCTGACTGGCTGCCCTCGAGCTGGTGCTACGTGCGGCTGTTGAGCGACTCCAGCAGCAGGTCCTCGAAGCGCTGGGCGTTGGCGCTCACCCCCACCTGCGTACTCTGCCCACCTTCGGCCATGCGTGTCCGGCCCGCCGAGGCCCCTTCGGTAACGATCTCCAGCGAGTGGGTCTCGAAGGTGACGACGTCGGGCTGAAAGGCCGCCATGGCCGCCAGAGGATCCCACCAGAAGAGCAGCCCCAGATCGATTCCGAAGAGGATGTCCGGGGCGTTGGCAATGGCCGCCACCACCTTCGCGGGCTCCGTGGTGGCCTGCGCGGCCAGCCGCTCGGCATAGGCACGCGTCACCGGCACCTGGTTGGTCGCATCCAGGGGAACCACCGAGACGCTCCCGGCGGGCAGCGAGCGCAACACCGTGGCCATGGCAGGCGGATCCACGAAGAGGTTGAACTCCTGAGAGTTGTCGAAGGTCTGCTCCAGCCCACAGCAGAGATTGCCTGGCCTGGAGACAGCGCCTCCCATGACGTAGGTGCGGGCGATGCGCTGCGAGAGCCTCGGCTCGGCCTGGAGCGCCGCGGCCAGGTTGGTCAGCGGCCCCGTGGTCACCACCATCACCGGCCCGGACGCGTTCAGGGCCACCTCGGCGAGCAACTCCGGAGCCGTCTTCTGCGTGGACTCGGTGCTGGCGGTGCACTCCGTCATGGCGCTGTCGAGGATGCGATCCACGGCGTCCCGGAGCGGGGAAGGGAAGGCGTTGGGGGTGGTGGGCGTGGCATCGGCCACGGGAATGTCCGTTGCGCCACAGGCCTCCAGCACGCAGCGCACGTTGCGCACGGCCTTGCCCGGATAGCCCGCGCCGCTGTTGGTGACGGTGACCGCGGCGAGCTGGATGT
>DASVVJ010001000.1:0-1500 GCA_036389955.1 Myxococcaceae bacterium | reverse complement strand
CAGGACATAAACCGTGGCCCCCAGCCCCACGGCCACCAGGGGACTGAGCACCAGCGGCAGCACGAAGCCCTTGCCCAGCGCGGCGAAGTTCACCCCCGTGCCCACCGCCACCAGGCCAGCACCCACCAGCGCCCCCGTCAGCCCATGCGTGGTGGAGATGGGAAACCCGGTAACGGTGGCCAGGATGACCGTCAACCCTCCCGCGAGCGCCACGGACACCAGGAACAGCGGCGAGCCCACCAGCTCATCGGGCACCAGCCCCTTGCCCGAGAACTTCTTCAGCAGCCCCTGCGCCAGGAAGAGGGCGCACACGGACCCCGCCATCGTCGCCGCCGTGGCCCACGTGAGGCACGCGCGGTACGAGGCCGTCTTGCTGCCGTACAACGAGGCCACGCCCTTGAAGTTGTCGTTGGCGCCATTCGAGTACGCCAGGAAGCAGACCGCGGCGAACAGCAGCAGGGTGAGCATGCGCCCTCCTTGGGGGGCTCCACTGTAGTCCCGCTGGCGCCGTAAACGCACACAACCTCACCAGATCTGCCGGGCCAGATGTCCTAGAATGATCCTCCAGGTAGTCCCCCACACTTGTGTGCAAATTCTGAAAATCCGTTAAACTCTGGGAGAAGGGGACATCATGACCGACAGACGGGAAGACCCCAGAACCCTCTCCGAAGACCTGTTCTCCATGCGCGGCGTGGGGATTCTGTTCGTGGTCTTCGTGCACGTGATGGGAGTGGACACCGAGCACGGCGTGCGCAAGCTCTTCCCGACGGGGCACGAGGGCCTGTACTGGGTGGTGGAGTTCATCCACAACTTCAACATGGCGGTGATGTTGATTGGCTCGGGCGTGGCGGTGGCCGCGTTTGGCCGGGCGGACACCACGCTGGGCGAGTTCACGCGCAAGAAGCTCAACAAGCTGATTGTCCCGATGCTCATCTGGGCGCCGGTGCTGCTCGTGACGCAGCGGCTGCTCAAGGGCATGCCCTCGGGCGCCGAGGGCTGGTGGGACCTGCTCACCCGGGTGCCCAGCGCGTGGTTCCCTCCGTACTCCATCTTCTGGTTCGTGCACGTGCTGGTGTGGAGCACGTTGCTGAGCTGGCTGTTCCGGCGGTTCGCCGCGCCGCGGCTCGGGCGGTGGGCGTGGCTGCTCTACCTGGCGGTGGGCGTGGCCGTGCACCTGACGGTGAAGCTGACGCGGGCGCACTACGGCATCGCTCCGGGCCACTACCTGGAGTTCACGCTGTACTGGAACCGCTTCTTCAGCCTGGGGCTGTTCATCTACCCGTGGCTGGCGCCCGCGCGCGCGCGGCTGGGGCAGCTGCCGGGTTGGCGCCTGGCGCTGGTGGCCACCGGGAGCATGGTGGCGCTGGGGCTGTTGCACTCGACGTTCCCGCGCGAGCTGTACCTGCAGACGCGCATGCTGACGGGCCCGCTGGCGTTCGGCGTGCTGATGATGTTCGCCGTGCTGGTGCGCAAGGTGAGTTGGAACCGGCTGTGCCAGCG
>DASVVJ010000999.1:0-2868 GCA_036389955.1 Myxococcaceae bacterium | reverse complement strand
TGTCCTCCTCTCGGCCTCCACCGCTCTGGCCCAGAACGCGTCCGAGCCCGCCGCCAGCGGTCCCGTGGGAGCCGACGCGGCGCTGCTGCGCGGCCTGCTGTGGGCCACCGAGCCCACTCCCGAGGAGATCCGCATCATCGCCATCGAAGACCTGGCGCTCCTGGGAGATCCCCGCGCCCTCAACCCCCTCGTGGCCCTGGTGTGGGATCCCAACCCGCGCATCCAGGCCGCTGCCTTGCGCGCCATCGCCCTCTTCCAGCACCCGCGCGCCGAGGAGATCCTCGCCGGCGTTGTCCGCCACCCCAAGTTCCCCGACGCCATGAAGATCCAGGCCCTCGACGGCCTGCTCTACCAGCGCACCCACAGTGCGCGCGCCACCGTGGAGGCCGCCTCGCGCGATCCCCGGCTGCCGCTGGCCGTTCAGTCCGCCGCGCTCAATGTGGCCGCCCGCTGGGCCCCCGCGCGCCAGTGACTTCCGGAGCCCCCATCATGCTCGATCGCACCATCGCCTTCCTCGGCGCCGGCAACATGGCCGAGGCCATCATCAAGGGTCTGCTCCGCGCTGGCATCGCCCGTCCCGAGTCCATCATCGCCACCGGCCGCCGCTCCGAGCGCACCGAGGATCTCAAGCGCGCCTACGGCATCCGCACCACCACGGACAACCTGGCCGCCGCCCGTGAGGCCGACATCGTCGTCCTCTCCGTCAAGCCGCAGGCCATGGACAAGCTCGTCGTCCAGGTGGCTCCCGCGCTCGACCAGCGCAAGCTCATCATCTCCGTGGCCGCCGGTGTCCCCATCGCCGCCCTCGAGCGGCGCCTGGGCGCCGGCGCCCGCATCATCCGCACCATGCCCAACACCCCGTCCCTGGTGGGCGCCGGGGCCTGCGCCCTGTCCCCCGGCGAGCACGCCAGCGAGGAGGACCTGGCCGTCGCCAGCCGCATCTTCCAGGCCGTGGGCATCACCACCGTGGTGGAGGAGAACCTCCTGGACGCCGTCACCGGCCTGTCCGGCAGCGGCCCCGCCTACATCTTCCTCGTCATCGAGGCCCTCTCGGATGCCGGCGTGAAGGTGGGACTGCCCCGCTACACCGCCCTCAAGCTCGCCGCCCAGACGGTGCTCGGCAGCGCCCAGCTCCTCATCGAGACCAACGCCCACCCCGGCCATCTCAAGGACCAGGTCACCAGCCCCGGCGGGACCGCGATCGCTGGCTTGCATACCCTGGAGGCAGGCGGGCTGCGCACCACGCTCATCAACGCCGTGGAGGCCGCCACCCGCCGCGCCAAGGAGCTGGGAGAGCAGTTCCTGGAGAAGTCCGAGCGCTGATTTATACTCGGGTGCATGAAGATCACCCCGCTCGACATTCGGCAGAAGCGGTTCGAGACCGCCCTCCGCGGTTTCTCGCGCCGTGAGGTGGAAGCCTACCTGGAGCTGCTCGCCGGCGAGTTCGAGGAAGTGGTCAAGGAGAACATCGCCCTCAAGGAGGACGCCAAGCGCGCCCAGCTGCGCATCGAGCAGTACCAGGAGCGCGAGCGCACCCTCCAGGAGACCATGGTCACCGCGCAGAAGATCAGCGAGGACCTCAAGGCCGCCGCCAAGAAGGAGGCCGAGATCATCATCGCCGACGCCGAGCACCAGGCGGAGAAGATCGTCCACGGCGCCCACCAGAAGCTCGTCCAGGTCGTCGAGGACATCAACGAGCTCAAGCGCCAGCGCACCCAGTTCGAGTCCCAGGTTCGCTCCGTGGTCGAGGCCCACCGCAAGTTGCTGGAGACCTTCAGCGGCCCCTCCTTCGCCGACCGCGACTTCGCCCGCATCGAGGACAACGTGGCCTTCCTCTCCCAGAAGAAGGCCACCAACGGCGAGTAGCCCGTGGCGCCGCCCTGGCTCAAGGCCGTGCCCGGCGGCGTGGAACTCTCCGTGCTCGTGCAGCCGCGCGCCTCGCGCACCCGCGTGCTGGGCGAACATGACGGCCTGCTGAAGATTCAGCTCGCCGCCCCTCCCGTGGATGGCGAGGCCAACGCCGCCCTGGTGGAGTTTCTCGGCAAGCTGCTGGGAGTACCTCGGCGGCAGGTGTCCCTCATTGCCGGCGACGCATCGCGTCGAAAGCGTGTAGCCATCCAGGGAGTTGAGATCGCACAGGTACAGGCTGTTATGACTTCGGGAACGTGAGTTCCGTCATGCGCCTGCTCCTGTTCCTGCTGCTGTTGCTCGCCACGCCGCTGGCTGTCGCCCAGGAGGGTGGCGCCCCGAGCACCCATGGTCAGGAAGAGCCCGCGCTGGTGCCCCGGCCCCGCCCGGAGCTGGTCACCGGCGAGGTCACCACCCCGCGCTTCCGCATCCTCTATACGAAGAAGTCCGAGGGCTCGGCCCGGGCGCTGGCCCAGGAGATCGAAGCGGTCCGCGAGTCCTTCGTCAAGGTGCTCGGGCGCGACTGGCCCGGCGTCACCGAGATCCGCATGGGCGTAGGCCGCCAGGAGTTCGAGGAGCTCTCGCTGCCCGGTGGCAGGCCGCCCCGCTGGGCCGTGGCACTCGCCTACCCCCAGCACGGCATCGTCCTGCTGGATGCGCTGAGCCACAAGGGCCCCGAGGGCCCCGTGACGCTGAGGCACGAGCTGGCCCACGTGGCGCTGGGGCAACTGGGGCGCAACTGGCCCCGCTGGTTCCAGGAGGGCCTGGCCCAGCACCTCACCGGTGAGCGCGTCGCCATCACCCACTACGCGGCCCTGTTCCGCGCGGTGGCCCAGGAGCGCGTGTTCCACTTCGAGGACCTGGCGGACGCCTGGCCGGACATGCCCGCGGATGTGGAGGTCGCCTATGCCCAGTGCGCGGACTTCGTGGCCTACCTGGCTGGCCGTCACGGCCCGGGCG
>DASVVJ010000998.1:0-4851 GCA_036389955.1 Myxococcaceae bacterium | reverse complement strand
GCCAACTTCCTGGATGAGGGCAGCGCGCGCTTTGCCCTGACCAGCACCCACGTCTCCATGGGCACGCTGTCGTACATGGCGCCCGAGCAGCGCGTGGACGCCAAGAACGCGGACGGGCGCGCCGACCTGTTCTCGCTGGGCGTCATCCTCTATGAGCTGCTCACGGGCGAAGTGCCGATGGGCACGTTTGATCCGCCCTCCAAGCGCAAGTCGGGCGTCGATCCGAGGCTGGACGCCATCGTCGGCCGGTGCCTGAAGCCGGATCCGGAGGAGCGCTACCCCACGGTGGCCGCGCTGGCCGCGGACCTGGAGGTCCTGATTCCCGGCGCCTCGTCCCAGGCGCCCAAGCCGCTGTCGCGCCTGCAGCGCTTCGGGCTGGGCGTGCGCAACGTGGCGCGCTTCACCCTGCGGGTGGCCGCCACGCTGCTGGTGCTGGCGGCGGTGGCCGTGCTGGGCGTGGCCTGGCGGCGCAGCGCGGAGAAGCAGGCCCCGGTGATGCCCGGCGCCGCGCTCACCGCGGACCTGGGGCCGGAGTCGGTGCGCACCTTCCCGGGGCGGCTGGTGAAGGGCCCTGATCGCAAGGTGGAGCTGGATGCCGGGGGACCGGATCCGCTGTCCGCGCTGGTGTCCGGCCGGCCCGTGAGTCTCGAGGGCAAGGCCGTGGTCTTCCCTCCCGTGGAGAGCCAGTCCCGCCGGGGCCGGGCCGTGGTGGATGTGGTGGAGCTGGAAGGGGACGTCGCCCTGCTCAAGGCGGACGTGCTCGCCCATGTTCCGCCGCTCACGCCCGCCATGCGCGTGCGTACCCTGATCGACGGGCCGCAGCCGGAGCCGCAGGTGGCGCTGATGCTCGTGGGCTCCCTGGGGCGCTATGTGGCCCTCATCCAGGACGGGGCGGGCGCTGCGTTGGCGCTGGAATGGGCGCTGGGCGAGCGCCGCGGCACCATGCTCGGCCAGGCCTCGCCCCTGGGCACCGCGCACCTGGAGATGGAGGTGAGCGCCGACGGGGTGCTGCGCGCCTTCGTGGGCACCGGCCGTGATCGCCGGCAGATCGCCGAGCCGCTCATCATCGGCGAGGATTGGCAGAAGCACTTCGGCGACGGGGCCCCCCGGCCCGCCGTGGGCTGCATCGAGGGCTCCTGCCGCGTGGAGGGCTTCAGCTACTCCATCAAGCCCGCGCCTCCCACGCCTCCCGGGTCCACCGTGGCGGCGCTGTCGCCCACGCCCCGGCCGACCGTAGTCCCCGCAAAGGCCGTGAAGCCCGCGCCCGCTCCCGTCCGGAAGCCCCAGGGCAAGCCGGCCCCGCCGCCTCCCAAGGGCGGCAAGCGTCCGAAGTAGCGCCGCTGGGCGACAACCCATGCATGTGGATGTAGCAGGGGCCCGGGGATTGAATTATCCCTTCGGGCCTTATGCGCACCTCCCGTGGCTTCTTCGCGCTGCTCGCCCTGCTGGCCGGACTGACGGCCGGCTGCCCTCGCCGTTCCCCTTCCGCTACTGACACCCTCGAGGAGGCCGCCGCCCAAGCCAAAAATGGCGGCGGCGAAGCGCGCACGCTCGCGCTCGCCGGCTTCCACGCGTTCCTGGTGGCCGGAGACATGGAAGGCGCTCGCACCCGCTTCGATGCCGCCATCGCCAAAGAGCCGGGGGACCCCTATGCCCTGATGGGGCAGCACCTGCTGGCCCGCCGCGTGGCCGCGATGGACCGGGCCCTTTCCGCGGTGCTGGAGCTGGTGGGGCGTGCCCCCAACCACCCGCTGGCCGTGCCGGCCGCCCGCTACATCCTCGACCAGGTAGGCACCTCGCCCGAGATGGACGAGACCATTCTCAAGGGCGTGCAACGGGGGCTCGACGCGGGCGCGACGGGCGAGGTGGCCCAGTTGCTGCGCGGCTCGCGAATGGGCGTCTTCCTGGTGCGCGGAGAGCGCCAGCCCATGGCGGAGGCCGTGCGCGAAATCGGCTCCGCCTCGGTGGCCACGCTGGTGGGGCCCTTCTCTCCCCACCACGTCGTGTCCTTCGACGAGCTCACCCCGCCCGAGCAGACCGGCTCGCTGGCGGGCCCCTTCACCGGCCTCAATGGCCCGCTCACGCCGCGCACCCTGAACTCGCCGGACGGGCGGCACCGGCTGGAGGGCGAGCCCAACGAGGCGGACATGTACCTGCTCGCCTTCGACGCCGAGGTGGCTCAGGAGGGCGTGTACCTGGCGCGCGCCGTCTCCTCGTCCTCGCACAAGATCTGGGTGAACGGCGAGGTGCTCCTCGAGCGCCGGGCCTTCACCCTGCTTCAGCCCACCATCACCGGCCGGGCCATCCGCCTGCCCGCGGGCAAGCACCGCTTCATCGTGAAGCTCACCAAGGACGGCAGCACGGGGAACATCTCCTTCAGCCTGCCGCGCGCCGACGGCCGCCCGTCCGATGTGCGCTTCACCGCCGCCACCGGGCCCGCGCCCTCGTGGTCCGGCGGCGTGTCCGTGGTGGAGCAGGTGCCCCTGTTCTTCCCCAGCGCCAAGCACCTGGCGGACGCCCTGGAGGAAGAGGCGGGCGGGCTGCTGGCCAACTTCCTGGCGATCCGCGACGGCATGGGCCGGGACCATGACGGCTCCTCCCGGCTGATGATGGAGCTGTCGGAGCGGCAGACTCCAGCGCTGATGGCGCTGCGCGCGGAGCTGTCCGTGCTGGACCGGGCCGTGCCCACCAAGGTCTCCCGGGGGCGGGCCACCCGGGACCTGGATGCACTGCTGGCGAAGGACCCGGGCAACGTGGCCGCGCAGCTGCTGCGCGCGGAGCTGGCCCTGGGCGACAACCAGGCCACCACGGCGCTGGAGGTGCTCAAGAAGGCCCAGGAGCACGTGGGCACCGGCAGCTACCCGTTCCACCTGCTGAAGGCGCGCACCGAGATCGCGCTCGAGGTGGACGCCCAGGCCGAGGAGTCCCTTACCGCGGCGCTGGCGATCCAGCCCCGCCTGTGTGAGGCGCTGGGCTTGCGCTACAGCCTGGCCCGCCGGCGCGATGCAACCAAGGCGATGGACGAGCGCATCACCGGCGTCTCCGGCTGCCCCGGAGCGCTGAACCGGGTGGCCGAGCACGCGCGCCAGCGGGGCGACATGGCCGCCGCCACCAAGGCCTACGAGGAGCTGCTGGCCCGGGATCCGGGCAACGTGAGCATCGGCGCCACACTGGCCAGCCTCTACGCCTCGCAGCGCCGGTACGAGGAGGCGGGCACCACGCTGCGCGAGCTGATGAAGCTGTGGCCGCGCGCGGCCTTCCTCTGGAAGCGGCTGGCGGACGTGCGCGAGTACGCCGGGGACACCCAGGGGGCGCTGGCGCTGCGGGAGCAGGCGCTCGCCATCGACGGCAACGACCTGTCCCTGCGCCGCGCCGTGGAGCGCGCGAAGACGGGCAAGGAGGTGCTGCAGGACTACGCCATCGACGGCAAGGCGGCCATCGCGGCCTACGAGGCCGCCCCTGGCGACGAGAACAGCGCCGCCGCGTACGTGCTGGACGCCGCCGCCGTGCAGGTGTTCCCCAAAGGCGGCGTGCTGGTCAACCGCATCCACACCATTCAGAAGGCGGTGCAGCAGGGCGGCATCCAGGAGATCGCCGAGGTGAACATTCCCACCGGAGCCCAGGTACTGGCGCTGCGCACCATCAAGAAGGACGGCACGGTGCTGGAGCCGGAGGCCATCGAGGGCAAGGAGGCCATCAGCCTGCCGGGCGTGAACGTGGGCGACTACGTGGAGGTGGAGTACCTGCTGCTGGAGGGGAGCAAGGCGCCGGGCCAGCCGGGCTTCACGGCCGCGCCTTTCTACTTCCAGGTCACCGACATGCCCAACCACCGGGCCGTGTACACGGTGGTAGCGCCCAAGGGCACCGGCATGCGCGTGGACGCGCACAACATGCAGGCTCCGCCCCCGCCGGTGACGAAGGGCGACTGGGAGATCTTCACCCACGAGGCGCGCCGGGTGCCGGCCCACATCCCCGAGCCTGACGTGCCGTGGAGCAACAACGAGTTCCTGCCCTTCGTCATCGTGGGCACGGGGCCCATGGGCAATGACCAGATGATCGCGGTCTACTCGGACGCCTACTATGACAAGTCCAGGCGCAGCGCGGAGATCGAGGCTTTTGCCCGCAAGGTGACCGAGGGCAAGAAGGGCATCGAGGCGGTGCAGGCGCTGCACTCGGCGGTGATGAAGCGCTTCCCCGGCCGGGACGTGGGGCTGGCCCAGTCGGCCATCTCGTCCATCGCACAGGACCGGGGCAGCCGGCTGATGATGATGAAGGCGGGCCTGGAGTCGCTGGGGATGACCACGCGCATCGCGGTGATTCGTCCCTTCACCTCGGATCCGGCGCCGTACCTCTTCGCCGCGGACACGCTGCTGGCCTACCCCGCGCTGCGGATACAGGTGTCCGAGTCGGAGACGATCTGGGTGGACACCTCCATCCGCTTCGGCCCGTTCGGCCGCCTGCCGGAGACAGCGCTGGGCGGGTTCCCCGGCTACCTGCTGGCCGAGCCCGGCCGGCCCTCGGAGAAGCTGCAGACGCCGCCCTGGGAGGAGCCGCCCGCCAAGAAGGTGCGGCTGATGCTGGAGTTGAAGGCGGACGGGACGCTCACCGGCCAGGGCGAGGAGGTGTACTCGGGCTTCGAGGGCGCCAACCTCGCCGACGCCTTCGAGGCCCTGTCGGCGGAGAGCCGCCAGCAGGCGCTGCAGAACGCGGTGGCGCGCTACTTCGGCGGCGCGGACCTCACCATGGTGAAGCTGGATCACCCCGAGGAGGTGGGTGCCCCGTTCACGCTGCGCTACGAGTTCAAGGTGCCGCGCTTCGCCACCATGGAGGGCCCCAAGCGCCTGGCGCTCT
>DASVVJ010000997.1:0-4739 GCA_036389955.1 Myxococcaceae bacterium | reverse complement strand
CACCAGCAGCCCGGTGAGCAGCTTGCCCTTGGACGCGAGCGAGTCGCGCAGCCGCAGGGCCTCCTGGTCATCGGGGTTGATGCGGCCGCTGGAGTTGAGCCGCTCGTTGAGCGCATCGACATCCTTCTGAGCCATGAGCCGCACGACGCCGGCGCCCCCGAGCGCGGCGACGCCCGCGCCCACCGCCACATACGAGGCCATGCGCAGGCCCGGGGTGCCCGAGCGGGCGCGGGAGCCGGAGACCTGCGTCAGCCCACCGCCCTCGGCCAGCTGCGAGGGCGCCGACAGGTCCGGGTCGCCAGAGGAATCCGCGGAGACGATGGGCGCATCGCGCGAGGGGAACGGCTGGGCCCAGGGCGCGGTGCCATTGTTGTTGTGAACGACGAGGTTGGGCGGGGCCTTGCCGGTGGTGACGAAGTCCACCAGCGCCGAGAGCGAGTCCGCGGGAGCCTCGAGCCCCTGCGTCTTGAAGCCGCCCTCGCGCACCTTCTGCCCGCCCTCGACGTTGAGCACAGTGGCGGCGAACCAGTTGGGCCCGCTGCTGGGGCGCTCCAGGCGCATGAGGATGACCTCCTCGACGCCCAGCGTGCCGCCGAGCCGCACCGCATGGCCCAGCGTGCGCTCATCGGCCCTGTTGCTGGAGGCCAGACACGGGAACGGGCTGGCGGAGACGGCGCCCTCATAGGCCAGGTCGACGAGGAGCGGCGTATCGGAGCCCTGCGCCTGCACCTGGCGCGGGAAGCTGACGGCGGAGCCCTTCATCACGGTGATGTCGTAGGTGCCCGCGAGCACCTCCACGTTGAGCGGCGTCTGCCCCACCTTGAGGCCATCGAGGTACACATCCGAGGCGGGCAGGGTGGACTTCACCGCGAGCTTCACCTTCTTCGCCTTGGCGAGCTCCGCGCGCTGCTTCTCGAAGGCCTGGCGGATGGAGGGCGCATAGAGCGTGGCATCCAGCTTGTGCTGGGGCTTGAGGCGCAGCACGTTGAGGAACGCGGCGTCGCTCTCCTTCACCTTGCCCATGGAGCGGTAGTTGAGGGCATGGAGCAGCTGCGCGTGGGCGTAGAGCTGCCAGCGGGGCTCGCCCACGGGCAGGCGGGAGATCTCCTTGAGCGCTTCGTGGATGGCCTGCTCGGCCCGGGCGTAGCGCGCCTCGTAGAACTGGTCCTGCGCGGCGTCGAGCTGGCGCTGAATGTCTTCGAAGGACCGGCTTGCGGGAGGGAAGAGCCGCTCGCTGAAGGCGGCGGAGCTGAGCACGGACTCGGGCTCCTGGCGGGCCTTGAGCGCATCATGGAAGGCCTTGGCGTGGCTGCTCAGCTCCAGGTCCTTGCAGTCCCCACTGGCCACCACCATCCGCTTCGGGGCCGCCTGGACGGCACAGGACAGGGCGCAGACGATCATCATCAGTTTCGGGTTCATGGGTCTTCTGGATTGCAGGGAGTGTTCCGCTGGCTGCCGGGCAGGCGGCCCCGAGATAGCAGTCACTCCGGCTCTCCCACAACCCGGGGACCGGCGGGCCAGGAAATTTCAGCACTTCCAGGGGCTCATCCGGGGTAGGACCGACGTACCGGGTTGGGCCTGTCCGGAACGGTTCCAACCTGACACATCGGCCCGTCCACCGTCTCGTTTTTGAGACTCAGTCCCGATCTGGAGACAGCCAGGGGCCTGTCCGTGCGCCTGCCCCTCAGCGGGGCTGCCCATGACGGGGTGCGCCAGGCGGCGCCGTCGCCATTTTGGGCGGGGAGTAACGCACCCAGGAGGTCGCCGGTATGAAGCGCGCGTGGAAGGGGAAGGTCGTCGTCATCACCGGGGCGTCCAGCGGCATTGGCCGGGCCACGGCGCTCATCCTGGCCAAGAAGGGAAGCCACCTCGTGCTGGCCGCGCGCCGCGAGGAGCCGCTCGATGAGCTGGCCGCCCAGTGTGAGGCATACGGCGTGCGCTGCCTGGCGGTGCCCTGTGATGTGGCGGATCCCGCCGCGGTGCGGGCGCTGGCCACGCAGGCGCTCCACGCCTTCGGGCATATCGACGGGTGGGTGAACAACGCGGGCGTCTACCTGATTGGCCGGCTCGAGGAGACACCGGACGACGCGTTCCGCCAGGTGATGGAGACCAACTTCTTCGGCACGGTGTACGGCACGCGCGCGGCGCTGGCGCAGTTCCGCCACCAGGGCCGGGGCACGCTGATCAACGTCTCCTCCATCTTCGGCACGGCGGCGGGGCCCTACGTCAGCGCGTATGCCGCTTCGAAGTTCGCCGTGCGCGGCTTCTCCTCCGCGGTGCGCCAGGAGTTCGAGGGTACCGGCATTCACGTGTGCACGATTCTGCCGGCCTCGGTGGACACGCCGCTGTGGAAGAACCCCGCCAACTACACCGGCTGGCGCGCCCGGCCCGTGGAGCCCATCTACTCGCCCGAGCGGGTGGCGAAGGCCATCGTCCGGGTGCTGGCCAAGCCGCGGCGCGAGCTGTTCATCGGACCTTCGCGCCGGGCGCTGGCCGTGGTGAACGCCCTGCTGCCTGCCGCCGCCGAGAAGTCCACGCGGACGATGATGGAGACCCGACACTTCGAAGAGCAGCGGCAGTCGCGCACCTCGGGCAACGTCTTCCGGCCACCGAACCAGCCGGCCACGATCAGCGCGGGCTATCGCTCCCCGGTTCGGCAATGGCTCAGGCGGTTGCTGTTCGCCGGGGGCCTGGTGGCGGCCGTGGCCTCACTGCAACGCAGTGCGGCAGGAAGGCGCCTGGGGCTTCGAGTTGTGGACGCACTGGGGGTCTAGTGCCTGGTGTTGGACGCCTCTGGGGGAATGCACCCAAGCATGCCGTCTGTCGTGACAAGGCCATGACATGACGTGGAGAGAGTCCTGCTGCCTATGAACATCGCCGTTCTCGTGAATCTGCGTGCCCGCAAGGGCTCCGAAGTCATCGGAGGCCTGGTGCGGCGCTTCCTGCCCCGGGCCCGGGTGGCCCTCACCCACTCCGTGGAGGAGGCGCGCGCCTGGATCGACCAGCAGCTGCGCCCCAACCCGCCCTCGCTGCTGCTGGCGGGCGGAGGTGATGGCACCATCACCGGGCTGCTCAACGAGATGCGGGCACAGGGGCTGGCGCTGCCGGCCATCGGCGTGCTGCCGCTGGGCACGGGCAACGCCTGGGCTCACGTCACCGGGGCCCCGAAGCCCGCGCGGGCGCTCGAGCAGTTGGCGGCCTATGGCGATCGCTTGCCGCCCCTTCGCCCCTTCAACCTGGTGCGCGTGGACGGGCAGCTGGCGCCGTTCGCGGGCACGGGCTGGGACGCGGAGATGATTCAGGACTTCAAGACGCAGCTGGCGTCCGCGGGCCCGCTGAAGGGCACCCAGTCGGGGCTGCGCGGCTACCTGGGCGCGATGTTCACCCGCACCGTTCCGCGGCACCTGTTCGGCGACGGCAACCCGCAGGTCTCCGTCTACAACCTGGGCGCCCCCGCGCTCACGGTGGACGAGCGGGGCGCCATCTGCCCGCTGCCGCACGGGGGCACGGGTGCGCTGCTGTACCAGGGCCCCGCGGGAGTGGCCGGCGCGGCCACCACGCCCGAGTGGGGCTTTGGCTTCAAGGCCTTCCCGTTCGCCCAGGCCATGCCGCACCGGCTCTCGGTGCGGGTGTACGGGGCCAGCGTGCTCGAGGCCACGCGCAAGATGTTCAAGCTGTGGCGCGGCGCGCACCCCATGCCCCGCATGAAGGACTTCTTCGTGGAGCGGGTGCGCATGGACTTCGACCGCGACGTGCCCTTCCAGATGGGCGGCGACGTGATTGGCATGCGCCGCTCGGTGGAGTTCTCCCTGGCCCAGGAGAACGTGCAGCTGGTGGACTGGCACCAGCTCTCGCGCCTGGTGCCGGCCTGACGCGCACTTCCCTGCGCACCTGTTGAGCCGCCGGGTAGGATGCGCCCCCACGGGCGCTCGGCCCGGCCATTCATCGGCTTGACTTGGTGTCGGACGAACACTATGTTGGTGTTGTCCGGACACGAAGGGAGGCAGCGTGAGCTACACCTACGAGTACCCCCGGCCCGCCTTGACGGTGGACTGCGTGGTGTTCGGGATGGACGACGGGGACCTGAAGGTGCTGCTCATCAAGCGAGGGCTGGAGCCCTTTCAGGGGAAGTGGGCGCTGCCGGGGGGCTTCGTGCGGATGGACGAGTCGCTGGAGGACGCGGCGCGCCGGGAGCTGGAGGAGGAGTCCGGAATCCGCCCCAGCCACCTGGAGCAGCTGTACACGTTTGGCGAGCCGGACAGAGACCCGCGAGGCCGGGTGGTGACGGTGGCGTACTTCGCGCTGGTGAAGCTGAGTGACCACCGGGTGCACGCGGCGACGGACGCGCGCGAGGCGGCGTGGTTCTCGGTCTGGGACACGCCGAAGCTGGCGTTTGACCACGCGGAGGTGTTGGGCACGGCGCTGCAGCGGCTCAAGGGCAAGGTGCGCTACCAGCCGATTGGGTTCGAGCTGTTGCCGCCCAAGTTCACGCTGACGCAGTTGCAGCGGCTGTACGAGGTGATTCTGGAGCGCGAGCTCGACAAGCGGAACTTCCGCAAGAAGATCCTCGCGATGGACCTGTTGGAGGAGCTGGACGAGGTGGAGCAGGACGTGTCCCACCGGGCGGCGCGGCTCTACCGGTTCGACCACAAGAAGTACAAGCAGTTGGAGAAAGCAGGCTTCAACTTCGAGCTCTGATCCCCCTCTCCCTTCGGGAGAGGGCCGGGGTGAGGGTTCCG
>DASVVJ010000996.1:0-2463 GCA_036389955.1 Myxococcaceae bacterium | reverse complement strand
TGATGCCGATGCCGCCTACCAGCAGCGAAATGGCCGCGATGCCCGCCAGCAGCATGGTGAAGGTCTGCGTCGTCTCCTGCACCGTGCTGAGCAGCGAGGCCTGGTCTCGGATGTTGAAGTCCGCCGTCTCGCCGGGACGCAGCCGGCGCTCGCGCCGGAGGATCTAATCGATGTCCACCATCGCATCTTGGATGGCCGCCTCGCTGACGGCCTGTACCGCGATGGAGCGTATCTTGTCGGTGCCCATCACCCGGAACTGCGCGGTGGACAGCGGGATGTAGAGACTCTCATCCGGGTTGGCGAAGCCCTGGGAGCCCTTCTCCGCCAGCACGCCGATGACCTCGAAGGGCACGCCGGCCACCCGGATCGTCTTGCCCAGCAGCGACTCGGTGGACACACCGCCCAGTTGGTTTCCCACCAGCGCGCCCAGCACCGCGACGCGGCGCCGGCCCTGGTCCTCCGATTCGGTGAAGAGCCGCCCCGCGACGACCTGGTTGTTGTTCACCTCGAAGTAGGTGGGCCAGGTGCCCACGATGGACAGGTTGGCGTTGCTGTTGCCGAGCTCGATCTGGAAGCGCCCCTCCAGCTCGGGCGCCACGGCCTGGATGTGGCGCGAGCCGGAGCGCAGCGCCTCTGCCTCCTCGACCGAGAGCGTGGCCTGACCGCGGCCGAGGCCTCCAGCGAAGGACTGGCCCGGGCGCACGGTGAGCACGTTGGCGCCCAGGGTCTTCAACCGGGCCTCCACCGAGCGCTGGGCACCCTCACCCAGGGCCACCATGGTGATGACCGCCGCGATGCCAATCACCACGCCCAGCATGGTGAGCAGGGAGCGCAGCTTGTTGGCCACCACCGCGTCGAAGGCGACCAGGAGGATTTCCAGGATCAGCATGGCGGCCCGCTACCTCCCACCGCCACGGCCCGTGCCACCACCCGCCCCCGGAATCACGCCGCCCGCCCGCTGCCGCATCCGCTCCAGGCTCTGCTGCTGCTGCTGCTGGAGCTGCGCCACGGTCACGAGCAGCACCTTCTCTCCCGCCTCCAGCCCGCTGGTGACCTCGGTGAACTCCCAGTCGCTCAGGCCCAACGTGACGCGGCGCACCTGAGGGCCTTCGGGCGACTGCACGAAGACGACCCCGGGCCTGCGATCCGGATCTCCGCCTCCGCCTCCCCACCGCCGCCCACCCTGCCCTCCCTGCCCACGCGCCGAGGAACCCTCCGCCTCGCCTCCGCCGCGGGCAGCTGCTCTGCACTCGCGCAGCTTCTCGCGCTCCTCGTCGGTGAGGCTCCCGCGCCCCGCATCCGGGTTCATCCGCTGAAGCAGTTGAGCGCACTCCGGCGAGGGAGCGGCCTCCGCGCCGCCCTGCCCCTGAGGGGCCTCTGGCCTCGCCGCGCGCAGCGTCGAGCGCACGGCTGCCTCGTCCAGCCCCACCAACGCCGCCACGCCCGGAGCCTCGCGTGGGCCCAGCACCGCCGTGTTGGGCACGGTGACGACGTCCTGGCGGTTGGAGATCTCGATGGCGACCTCCGCGTTCATTCCCGGCTTGAGCAACCCCTCGGGGTTCTTCATCCGGATCAGCACCGGGAACAGCGTCACGTTCTGCTCGACCACCGCCTGCGGCTCGATCTTCATCACCTCACCGCGGAAGGTGCGCGCGGGGTAGGCCTCCAGCGTCACCCGCACGGCCTGCGCCGGCTGGATCTTCCCGATGTCGGTCTCGTCGATCTTCGCGCGCACCTGCATCTCCGACAGGTCCGCCATGGTGAACAGCGTGGTGCCGCCCGATACGTTGGAGATGGCCGAGGCGATGATCTGCCCAGGCTCGATGCGCTGCTCGGCCAGCCGCAGCAGGCTGAGCACCCGCTCGGCCTCGGTGCGCACGGCCCGGCGGGTGTCGGCCAGCTGGGACTGGGCAATCTCCGCCTGAGTCCTCGCGCGGAGCTGGCCCTCGTCGCGCTGGAAGCCATCGAAGATCGGGTAGGCCAGGCCCAGCCGGACCGACCAGCTGGTGCGGCCCCCCGTGGGCAGCGGCGCGTCGTTGAACCAGTCATAGCAGGCCGACAGCCGGACCGAGGGCAGGTACTGCGAGCGAGCCACCCCCACGCCCGCCTCCGCCACGGCCACGGCTGCCTCGGCCGCGCGCACCGAGGGCGCCGCGGAGACGAGCGACTCCACCAGTGCCTCGCCGGAAACCGAGAGCGGAGTGGGCTCGGTGGGCCCCGAGGAGGCCGGATCCACGGGCCCCTCAATGCCGACGAGCCGGCCCAGCGTGAGGCCCGCGGTGAAACGCTGGTTCTCCAGCTGGAGCAGGGCCTCGCGCGCGGTGTTGAGCTCGAGCTGGGAGCGCAGCAGGTCCGAGCGCGTCGCCGAGCCCACGGCCAGGCGGCGCTCAGCAGCCGCGACGCCCTCCTGCGCGCGCTCGATGCGCGAGCGCGCCACCACCATCAGCTCCTCGGCGCGCAGCC
>DASVVJ010000995.1:0-2356 GCA_036389955.1 Myxococcaceae bacterium | reverse complement strand
TCATCAGCCACAGCACGAAGCCAGATGCTCCTCGCGATAAAGAGTATCTGGACACGCTGGCAGCAGCCCTGACACCAGAGTTCGACGTCCTGTTGGACCGGACCCGTCTCAAAGGCGGCGAGGAGTGGCCACGTGAGCTCGATGGCTACATGGCCGAGTGCCATGCTGCGGTCATCCTGCTCTCTCGCAACGCGCTGGAGTCCGCCTGGGTCAACAAGGAGGTGGCCATCCTCAATTGGCGCCGCTCATTGGAACCAGGCTTCCTGCTGCTGCCCGTCGTCATGGAGGGTGTGTCGCCCCAGGAGGTCCGCGAGCACAGGCGCTTCGCCGCCATGGAGCTACGCCGATGGCAGTTCGTTCCTCAGGGAAGTCCAGCGGAGGTGGCTGACCGGGTCCTGGAGCGGTGCCGCAGCCACGCACCGCGACCGAACTCCACACCTCTGGAGAGGCTGGTGGTTAACCTCACTGGCATGCTGGAGGACGCAAAGCAGGCGCAACTGCTCGCTGCGGCGCGCGACCTGGGCATCGAAGTCTCCGAAGGAAAGCGGCGTGGGCATGAAGAGATTGCGAACCAGCTTGCCCGGCGGCTAGCCAGCGCTGGGCTCGAGGAGCTACACCCGCTCGTTCGCGCCCTGGCGCCAGTCATCGGCGAAGCCCAGACCCGGAGACTGATCAAGTACGTCAAGTCCTTGTGGGTCAATGCCGAAGCTGCCGGAAAGATTCCGCCTGTGGCTGAGAACCTGGACCAACGAAGAGCCATTGGCCTCAATGGAACGAAGCTCTACAAGTTCACCGCAGACAACTACCTGGACCGGGCCTACCGGGGAGACGTGATTCACCAACTCATCCGGGTGGATGGGGCGATAGGCCAGCTGGCCTTTGAAGAGATTGTGGCAACCGTCCAGAAGTACTTCACGGATAAAGACTACTCTTCCGAAGAGGTCGAAGAACATTTGAAGACTTGCCGCAGCCTCTACTTTGTCCTGCTGCCTCCGCCCGTCCCGGATCGTGACGTCCTCGAGAAACTTCAATTCCGGTTTCCACGCCTGACCTTTCTCCTTACGACGGGCAAGGACACGCACGACGATCCTCGCGTGAAGACACTTCCCCAGCTCGTCACGTTGAACCCTCCTCTCACCCTGGAGAACGAGCGTAAGGCGTGGAGCCTTCACGAGGATCTCAAGGTGATTCTCGACAACCTCGCTCGGTGATTCTCATGACACTTCAATTCAATCGAGCCGTCTTCGATCCCACTGCAGCGCGGAAGCGTTGGACCAGCCCTGGGGCGCGGGCACTCTCGGAAGAGCAGCGCGTTGCCAGGCAGTACGAGGAGCGGGACGAAATCGTCCTGGCCGTCAGCGCGGCCCTGGTCACGCAGCGGCCCCTGCTCGTGTATGGCCCGCCGGGTTCGGGAAAATCCTCACTGGCCGGCTTCGTGGCGGAAGTGTTGGGCTGGCGCTACTACGAGCACGTCATCACCTCGCGGACGCAGGCTCCGGATCTCTTGTGGAGCTTCGACGCCATTCGCCGGCTGAGTGATGCACAGGCAAGAAAGCGCCTTCCGGCTACCCATCACTACATCGAGCCTGGTGTTCTCTGGTGGGCTTTCGCTCCCGAGAGCGCCCGCAGGCGGGGAGCGGGCCCCAAGGCAAAGCCGGCGGCAGCCCCCAGAGATCTGGCGCGCTGGGGGAAGTCTCCGAACGCGGTCGTGCTTCTCGATGAAATCGACAAGGCGGATCCGTTCGTGCCGAACGACCTGCTGGTACCGCTCGACGATGGTTGGTTCGACGTCACGGAACTCAATACCCGCATCGCGTTGGCGAAGGGGCACAAGGTGCTGCTCATCATCACGACCAATGGGGAGCGAGAGCTGGCCCCCGCCTTCCTGCGCCGTTGTGTCCAACTCGAGCTGAAGGCCCCGGACCTCGAGCAGCTCCAGCGGATCGCCGTGCTGCATCATGGACCTGACCAAGATGGCCTGTACGCGCAGGTGGCGAAGAAGCTCCTGTCGCTCCGCGAGGCCGCCCTGGTGAAGCGGGCACGGCAGCCGAGTACCGCGGAGTTCCTGGATGCCATCCAGGCGTGTCTGGAGCTGGGCATCCATCCTGGAGCTGGCGAAGAGTGGAAACTGCTCACCGCAGGCCTGCTCGAAAAGCACTCCACGTTCGCAGACGGGTGAGACATGAAGCGGCGTGGTGAAATCTCCCTGGGAGACGTGCTGAGGGTTGCCCACCGGTTGCAGCCTGCGGATGCAAAGAGCCGCGACATCCTGCTCCAGTTATTGGACCCCCAGGGGTTGATGAGCAGCCTCTGGGGTAAGAGCCTTGCCGGGCGTGAGGTGCTACCACCACGCGAG
>DASVVJ010000994.1:0-13259 GCA_036389955.1 Myxococcaceae bacterium | reverse complement strand
CACGTACCGCTCGATGTAGAGATCGCCATTGTTGAAGCTGGCCACGGCCTCGGCCGCCGCCGTGGAGAAGGCCTGCGCCAGCGCGCCCGGCTCACGGACGATCTTCATCCCCTTGCCGCCGCCCCCCGCCGCCGCCTTGATGATGACCGGGAAGCCGATCTCCCGGGCGATCGCCTCCGCCTCCTTGGGCTCCTTCACCACGCCGGCGCTGCCGGGCAGCAGCGGCAGGCCCGCCTCGCGCGCCGCCTGCTTGGCCCGCACCTTGTTGCCCATCAGCCGCAGCATCTCCGGCCGCGGGCCAATGAAGCGGATCTTACAGTTCTCACACACCTCGGCGAACTCGGCGTTCTCCGAGAGGAAGCCGTAGCCGGGGTGAATGGCGTCCGCCCGCGTAATCTCCGCGGCGGACAGCAGCTGGGGAATGTTGAGGTAGCTCTCCTTGGACGGCGGCGGGCCAATGCACACCGACTCGTCCGCGAAGCGCACGTGCAACGCATTAGCGTCCGCCGTGGAGTGCACCGCCACGGTGGCGATGCCCAGCTCCCGGCAGGCACGGATGACACGCAGGGCAATCTCCCCGCGGTTGGCGATCAGCACTTTCTTGAACACGCCTTGGACTCCTCGCGGCCGCCGAGGCCGGCCAAGGCCGGCCCAAGCCCTATGCCGGCTCGATGCGGAACAGCGCCTGGCCGAACTCCACCGGCTGCCCGTTCTCCACCAGGATCTCGGCCACCTTGCCTGCCTTCTCGGCCTCGATCTCGTTCATCAGCTTCATCGCCTCGATGATGCAGAGCACCTGGCCCTTCTTCACCGTGGAGCCCACGTCGACGAACGCCGGCTGGTCCGGCGCCGGCGTCCGGTAGAAGGTGCCCACGAAGGGGCTGGTGACCAGGAAACCCGGCTTGTCGGCCGCCTTGGCCGGCTCGGGGGCAGCGGGGGCCGCAGCGGCCGCGGGCGCGTGCGCCGCCGCCCGCGCGGGGGCCGAGTACTCCACCGTCTGCACCGGGCTCACCGACGGACTGACCGGCGCCGCGTGAACGATGGTGGGCGCCGGCCCGTGACCGCGGCGGATGTACAGCCGCTCATCGCCCTTCTGCCACACCAGCCTCGTCACGTCCGAGGCCTCGATCATCTCCACGATCAGCCGCAGCGCGACCACGTCCAGGGAGGTTTCCCCTGGAGCGCGGTCGTTGCCGCCAGCTGGCGTGGGCTCGGCCTCGGCCCGGGTTGCCTTGCGCTTCGTCGCCATCGTCCCCTCTCCCGCCGGAGCTCCGGCTCGCTGGACTGCTGCTAGCCCGCGGTAGCCACGCGCGTGAGGTACTTGCCGTCACGCGTATCGATCTTCAGCACGTCCCCCTCGTTGATGAAGAGCGGAACGTTGACCGTGTAACCCGTCTCCAGCGTCGCGGGCTTCATCGCGCCGGACACCGTGTCGCCACGCACGCCCGGATCGCACTTGGTGACCTTCAGGTCCACCGAGTTGGGCAGCGTCACGCCAATGGCCTTGCCGTTGTAGAAGAGCACCGAGACGTTGATGTTCTCCTTCAGGAAATTCTTGTTCTCGCCGAGCACCTTCTCGCTGAGGAAGGTCTGCTCGTAGTTGCGGGTGTCCATGAAGTAGAAGTCATCGCCCTGGACATAGAGGTACTGCATGTCCTTCTCTTCGATGTCCGGCTTGCCCACCTTCTCGCCCGACTTCAGCGTCGGCTGGAGCACGCGGCCCGACAGCAGGCTGCGGATGGTGGTGCGCACGAAGGCGGAGCCCTTGCCCGGCTTCACGTGCTGGAACTCGACGATCTCGTACGGCTCGCCGTCCATCTCGATCTTGAGCCCCTTGCGGAACTCGGACGTATCAATGACACCGGCCATGGCTACAGCTCCTTCGGACTGCTGAAAAAGTCCGGGGTGTCTAGCCGATGGCCCTGCTCATGGGAAGGGGGAAAGCGGAGGGCGGCGGGCCGTCTGGCCGCCTGCCCTACAATTCGGCTTTGACCTTCGGTGCGGTGACCCGCAGCACATAGCGGCCCTTGCCGTAGTTGCCCTCGGCCTTGAGGGCCAGGACCAGGAAGTAGTCCTGCGAGACCAGGCGGATGATGGTCATCACCTTGTCGCTGTTGACGCTCAGCTCCGTCACCGCCCCCGTCTTCAGCACGTCGGCGGCGTTCTTCAGCTGGGTGAGCAGGTTGGCGTACTCGACCCAGGCGCCGTTGAGCTCGAGCTCCCCCGCCTCGTCCTTCTGGTACGTCTCCACCGAGATGCCGTCAAAGCCCATCACGCTGCACGCGAGGGCTCCATCGACTTGATTGACCACCGATTCCAGGTGTGCGCGGAAGGACATGGCGAGAGAGGCTCGTAGGCAAAGCCTGGCGGCCCGTCAAGGGGCAGGCGGGTCCTCACAGGTGTAACTCTGCCCATTCTGTCCGGGGTTGGAGCAAGTGCCCTCTTCGGGCGTGAGCACCTTGCCGGCCGGGCACGGCGAACCCGCGCGGGTGATCTGAATGGGAAACGTCACCTCGTTGGTCTCCACCGAGCTGCCCGAGGACATCTCGCCCCGGATCCGCATGGACGCCAGCAACGTCATCACGTCCGGGAACGTGGGAACCGCATTTTCGAGCCGGGCACGAGCCTTGTCGCCGATCAGATTGACCACCACGTTGCTGTCCGTCTCGCCCGCGGAGACCACCAGGTGCACCGGGATGGCCTCCTCGGTGAAGTTGACCGAGGGGTTCTCCGATTCGTAGTTGAGGACGATCTCCTGGCCGAAGAAGTCCAACCGGTTGTTGCCCGTCGCCTGCACCGGCGAGAAGATCGAGAAGTTGGCCAGGTAGGCGTTGCTGAGGTCGTAGTTCAGAAACCCGTTGAGCACCGCCTCGCCCGCCGAGCAATCCGCGCCCAGCTCGTTGGCCTGAAGGATCTGAACGGCCCTGTTCCCTTCGACGCAGGACACTGAGCTCGCGGCCAGGACCGCACTAAGCAACAGTCGCTTCATGGTTGCACTCCGTAGGTTGAATGCGTCCCTGGGTTAGAGGGACTGCGCGATGGTCTGCCGGTTGAGGATTCGCGGCGTGATGAAGATGAGCAACTCCTGCCGGTCATCGCGCTCCGCCGTCTGGCGGAAGAAGTAGCCCAGCACCGGGATCTTCGACAAGAAGGGGATGGAGGCGGTGGCCGTGCTGCCGCGGCGCACGTAGATGCCACCGATGACCGTGGTGTCGCCGTCCTTCACCAGCACCTGGGTGTTGGCCTCCTTGCGCTGGATGGCGGGCTGGCCGTTGGCACCGGTGTTGGCGGGGTCCGGCTGGTTGTTGGCCGCGATGATGCTCATCAGGATGCTGCCATCCTGGGTGATGTGCGGCGTGACTTCCAGGGACAGACGGGCCTCGACGAAGATGGTGTTGGTACCCTGCGCCGACGTCTGGCTGAACGGGATGGACACACCCTGGCTGATACGAGCGGTGTTGTTGTCCAGCGTGGTGACCTTGGGCGCGGAGATGGTCTTCACATAACCCTCGTTCTCCGCGGCGGACAGACGCAGGTTCAGCCCCAGGGCGCCGCCGGCCGAGCCGAAGGCGAAGGAGAGCGCGCCACCGACGCCCAGGTTGGTGGGCGCGGGCAGGTTGACGGCGAAGTTCGGCTGGGCGAAGCCTTCCTGCTCACCCGGCGCGGAACCGAACACGTTGACCGAGTTGGGGAAGATGATACCGGTGGAGTTACCGGTCGCCGCGGACAGCTGGCCCTGACCACCCCACTGCACACCGAGCGTCCGGGTGAAGGAGGTGGTGGCTTCCACGATGCGGCTCTCGATGAGCACCTGCGGCGTCTGCGTGTCCAGGTTGCGAACCAGGGCGCGCGCCTTCTCGATGTTGGCGCGGATGTCCTTGACGATGAGCACGTTGGTGCGCGCGTCCACCGACACCGAGCCACGCTCGGACAGGATGTCCTTCACGCGGTTCTGCATGTCCGCGGCGACGGCGTAGTTCACCGGAATGAGGTTGACCACCAGGTCCTCCTGCTTGCGCAGGGACTCGGCGCGCTCACGGCGCAGGCGGGCCTCCTCCTCCAGCGTCTTCAGCGGCGCGATGCGGATGATGTTGCCCACCTCCTCGCGGCCCAGGCTCTTGGTGCGCAGGATGAGGTCCAGCGCCTGATCCCAGGGCACGTTGCGCAGGCGGATGGTCACCTTGCCGCTCACGTCGTCGGCGACGACGATGTTCTTCTTGGAGATCTCCGCGATGACGCGCAGCAGGTTCTGAATGTCGATGTCCTTGAACTCGAAGGACACGCGCTTGCCGCGGTAGCGGGCCTGGCGCGGCGCGCCCTCGGCGGCGTAGCTGGGCTCCTCGGCGGTGAAGCCGGCGGTGCGCTGGGTGACGGCCACCTGCTCCGTCTGCACGCCCTGCACCGTCAGGTTCCAGCTCATCGAGCCGCCCTGCTGCGTCACCGTCTCCTCGATGGCGCCGTCAGCGGCCACCACCACGCGAACGCGGTGGCCATCGCCCGGCACGGAGAAGGCGCTGATCATCTTCACCGGCGTCTCCAGCGCGCTGGTGTCCAGGCTGCGCTCGAGCTTGCGCGGCAGGCGGGCGTTCTCCAGCGTCAGCACGGCACTGCGCGGATCCGGGCGCTCCACCTTCCAGGTGGCCGGGGCCGACAGCTTGATCTGCACGCGGCCACCGCCGTCGTTCTCGTCAAAGGTCAGGTCCTTCACCTCCGCCACGGAGGCCTGGGCAGCCTGGGCAGGCTCGGCCTGAGCGGGCGCGGGGCGCAGCGGCGCGCTCTCGGCGATCACCGCGGTCGACTCGTCGGCGGCCGGAGCGGGCGCGGGCTTGCGGGCCACCGCGGAGCCCAGCACCACCTCGAGGCCGCGGTTGGCGCGGTCCACGCGGTAGGCAGGCATGCCGGCCGGCACATCAAGCACCAGGCGCACCTTGTCGGCGTGCTCGCCGGCGCGCAGGCCCTTGAGCGTCTTGCCCTTCACGCGCGGGGCCTTGGCGTCCAGCTCCACGCCGTACACGTCCACCGCCAGGCGCGGCGGGTCCGCCAGCTCGAGCACCTCGTAGCGGGCAATGTCGCCATCCGCGCGGATGGCCAGGGTGTCCTTGGCGAAGGTGATGCCGGTGATGCGGTGGGCGGGGTTCTTCACCTCGCGCTCGTCCGCCTCGGCGGCCACCACGTTCTCCGGCAGGGCGGCCTGGGCGGGAGCCTTCTGCGGCTCACCGGCCTCCACCATGACCGGGGCCACCTGCGGCGCCGCCGACTGGGCGACGACCGGGGCCGGCGTGGGCTGCGTCACGGCCGGAGCCGGAGCGGCCTTCGCCACGGCCGGAGCCTCCGGCTTGGCCGCAGGAGCCGCGGGCGCCTGAGCCACGGCGGCAGGGGCCGCGGGCTCGGGGGTGGGCTCGGCTTTCTTCCGGGGCTCGGCCGGAGCTGCCGCCGCGGAGGCGGTCTCCTTGGCCGTCGCGCCGTCCACCGAGATGATCACCCGGTTGCCGTCGGCGCGGACGTCATACTGCGACGCCTTGTCCAACGCGACGAGCACGCGGCCCACGCTGGCGCGCTCATCGGAGAACTGAGACGCCACGATGCCCGTGACGGGCCCGGTGCCATCATGGTGGCCCTTGATCCCCGTGGCATCCGCCGACGAGAGGTCCACCACCAGGCGCTCCGGCCCGCTGAGCCGGAACACCGTGAAGGTGGGCGGACGGGTGCCGGAGACCACGACCTGGGCTCCGGAGCCCGTCTGGAGCACCTGCACGTCCCGCAGCGTGTTGAGTTCGGCGCCGTCAGCCTTGGCGCCCGCAATCGCGACCACCAACGCGGCCGCGATCATCCACTTGTTGCCCCTCGTCACATCGCTCTTTCCGAGCATGCTACCCCTCTACAAGTTGGAATCGGGCCCAGGCTGCGGGCCCGATGCGCTACTCCCAGTTCCTGCCCGTGGACAGGTCGTACATCGGGTCCCGCTTGGCATCCGGCTTCAGCTGAATGCTGACCGGATTCGGAATCACTTTGCCCTCGGTCGGGATGAACTCGGTGACGGTCACCGAGTCCCGGAGGATCTGCGTCACGCGGCCACCCTGGCGGCCCATGCGGGCGTTGCGGCGCACGATGTGGCCGCGGCCCATCGGGTCCTCCACCATGGCCACCGGATTGGCGTCACCGGTGACGACCGCGACCAGCTTGAGCTGGTCCAGGTCCCACGCGCACAGCGGCTCGGCGCAGGAGGTCTCCACCTGGCTCTTCTGCGTGCCGCGCAGCTCCTCGAGCGGGCTGCGGAACGGGTCCCGCTTACCAACGAGGTTGTACGAGTAAGTTGCCGAGGATTCGGCGACCGCTTCCTTCGTCTCAGCGGGCGCACTGGTGGTGGTCGCCGGCTTGGCCGCGGCCGGCTTCGGAGCCGCGGGCGCCGCCTGCTGCCCACCACAAGCCACGAGCGCGAGGCCCAGCGCAACCGTGGTCATCTTGAACTTGAGCGTCTTCATCCTCTTAGTCCTCATCTCACCCTATTTCTTGGGCTTCTCAACTTTTGTGCCCTTTTTCTTCGGATCGGGCGGGGCTTGCGTCTGCTCGACGAAGCGGAACGTCGTGGCCACGAACGAGCTCGTCAGGATGACCTTCTCGTTCTTCACCGTCGGCTTCTCGAGCGTGATGCCGTTGACGTTCACGATGCGGCGCATGTTCGCCAGCTCCTGCATGAACACGGCGATCTCGTGGTAGTTGCCGCTCACCGTCATCTTGATGGGGATGCGCGCGAAGAACTCGCCGCCGCCCGAGGTCTCCTTGCCCGGCTCCACGCGGGCGATCTCCAGGCCCGACTTGCGGCCGATGTCGTTGATCTGCGCCAGCAGCTCGTCGATCTCCTTCTTCTCGGGCAGCTCGGTGAGCGCCTCGGCGAGCTTCTGATCCAGCACGTCCAGCTCACGCCGGCGCTCGTTGAGGTTCTGGGCGATCTCGCTCTTCTCGGCCAGGTCGGTGTCCAGCTTGCGGCGCTGGTCGATCTGCTTGGCGATGTCGTCCTCGGTGGGCTGCACCAGCAGGAAGAAGTTGGCCGCGGTGAGGGCCACGATGATGCCCGCGAGGCCGCCGTACTTGATGCCGGCCGGCGCCTTCGCGATCTTGTCCAGGTACTGTTCCATGGTGGTCGGGCCTCTCAGATGGCGTAGACAGCCGACAGAGTGATGTTGAAGTCGACCGTGGAGATGGCGTTCGGGTCATTGCCCCGCTGCGCCTGCTGGACGGCGTCCTTCAGCTCGATGTTGGTGAAGAACGGCTTGACGGCGTTGACCGGGAACTCCTCGATGGTGGCGTCCGGGGTGAGCAGCTCCACGCGCGAGGTCTTCGCGTCACGCCGCTGCTCCACCAGGCGCCCCATGCCCTTGGGCGTCCACACCATGCTGGAAAGGCCGCGCATGAACTCGGCCACTTCGTCGTGGCTGATGGCCGAGCCGGAGATCTTCACGCCGGACTTCTCCTCGGCGAAGTTCTTCAGCCACAGCTTCTTGGGCATCGCGGTGGCCAGCGCGTCCATCATCTTCACCGGGCCGGAGCGGCCCTTGCGCAGGCTGTCCAGCACGCCCAGCTTCTTCTCGACCTCGAGCTTGCGCTCGTTGATCTTGCTCACCTCGCCGATGACCTTCTCCAGCTCGGTGATCTTGTTCTTGACCTGGGCGATGCCCGCGGCGTTCGAGTCGAACTCCGCCTTGCGGTCGGAGTACCACATGTAATTGCCCACGATGGCAGCGACGATGAAGGCGGCGAAGAGGACCAGGATCTGCTTCCCCATCTCCTTCTTCTTGGCCGCGCGGACGGGCAGAAGGTTGATGCGAATCATCATATGCGTCGGTTCCTTCAGAGAGAGGGGTAGCTCAGTTCAGCTTGTCGCCAGGACGGCGTAGCGCCAAGCCCACTGCGACAGCCGCCATGGGCGCCACGTCCATGATGAAGTTCGGGTCGAACTTGCGGTTGTCCACTTCGATCTTCTTGAACGGATTGAGGATCTCCACAGGCACCCCCACCCGGCTCTCGATGGTCTTGAACAGCGCCGGAATCTTCGCGGTTCCACCGGAGATGTAGACCTTGGTGAAGTTGGCGTCGGCGGCAGTGCCCGCGTAGAAGTCCAGCGAGCGCTGGATTTCACCGGCCACCTGCTCGGCCACGCTGGACAACACGCGCTCGACTTCCTGGGGAACCACGGCGTCCGCGTCGGCGCGGTTGCCGCCAATCTTGAGCGCCTCGGCCTCCTCGTAGGAGACGTTGAGCTGCTTCTGGATTTCCTCGGTGAACTGGTTGCCACCGATGGTGACGTCACGGGTGAACACCGTGATGCCGTTGGAGATGATGTTGATGTTCACCACCGAGGCGCCCGCGTTGATGAGCACCACGGTCTCCTTCTCGGGGATGTCGTAGTTGGCCGAGAACATGTTCTGCACGGCGAACGCGTCCACGTCGACGACCACCGGGGCCAGTCCCGCCTCGGAGACCACCGTGGTGTAGTCGTTGATCATGTCCTTCTTGGCGGCCACCAGCAGCACGTCCATCTGCCCGGTGGCGTCATTGGCGCCCGAGTCGAGGATCTGCGTGTCGATGTTCACGTCCTTCACATCGAACGGGATGTACTGCTCGGCCTCCCACTGGATGCTCTCCTCGAGCTCTTCCTGGCTCATGCGAGGCATCTGAATCTTCTTGATGATGACCGAGTGGCCGGAGACGCCGATGGCGACCTCCTTGCTCTTGATCTTCAGCTCGTTCATCAGCTCCTGCACCGCCTGAACGATCGCGGTGGAGTTCATCAGCGCGCCGTCGACGATGGCCTCGGGAGGCAGTGGCTTCATGCCGAAGCTCTGCAGCGCGTAGCCGACCTCGCCACGCTTGCGCTGCTCCTTGAGGAGGATCATCTTTACAGAGGTCGATCCGATATCCAGACCGAGTGCCAGTTTGCCCTTCGCCATGCAGTTCTCCCGTGGAGAGGGCGCCAGCGTAGCACCAGCGCGCAACCCCGCCTAAAAGTTGACCGGCGCCCGCTCGCTCCTCGGCCGGTCGGGCTCCGCTCTCGCGCCTTCCGACCGCCGCCCCGTACGTAACGCCGCGCGGGCCCGATTTTCCGGCCTCGGGCCGTCTTCCGTCAAATACCCCTCAGTGAGCTTGGACGCTTAGCTCTTCTCCGCCTCGGCGTCGGGGTCAATTCCGTACTCCTTGATTTTGTACAGGAGCGCGCGATGGCTGATGTCCAGAACTTCCGCAGCCCGGGTGCGGTTGCCCCGGGTCCGGCGCAAGGCTGCGCGGATGTAAGTCTCCTCCAGCTCGCGCATGGCGCGCTTGAGGGACAGGTCACTACCGGCCTGTTGCACGGAAGCAGGCGAGCTTGCGGGGGCGGCGGGGGCCTCCCAGAGCCGCTCTGGGAGGTTGGTGGGCAACAGCAGCGGCCCATCGGCCAGGAGCACCGCGCGCTCCATGGCGTTCTCCAGCTCGCGCACGTTGCCGGGCCAGGCGTAGGCGGTCATCAGCGCCTCGGCCTCGGGGCTCAGTCCCTGCACGGGCGGCTCGCGGTTGAGCTGGCGGTTGAAGCGGGCAATGAAGGAGCGCGCCAGCAGGGCAACGTCCTCGCGGCGCTCGCGCAGGGGTGGCATGCGCAGGTTCACCACGTTGAGGCGGTAGTAGAGGTCCTCGCGGAACTCGCCCTTCTCCACCAGCTTGTTCAAGTCGCGCAGCGTGGCGGCGATGACGCGCACGTCCACCTTCTCGGCGCGGCTCTCGCCCACGGGACGCACCTCGCCCTCCTGCAGCACGCGCAGCAGCTTCACCTGCGCGGGCAGCGGCAGCTCGCCCACCTCGTCGAGGAAGAGCGTGCCGCCGTCGGCCTCGCTGAACAGGCCGCGCTTGGCGGTGCGCGCGTCGGTGAAGGCGCCCTTGGCGTGGCCGAACAGCTCGCTCTCGATGAGGCCCGCGGGAATGGCGCCGCAGTTGACGGCGACGAAGGGCAGCGCGGCCCGGGGCGAGCGCTCGTGCAGCGCGCGGGCGATGAGCTCCTTGCCCGTGCCGCTCTCGCCGGTGATGAGCACCGTGGTGTGCACGGGCGCGAGCCGGTCCACCTGGCGCAGCACGGCGCGCAGCCCCTCGCTCTCTCCGAGGATGCGCTCGAGCGGCGCGGCGTTGGCCGTCTTCAGGCGCTTGTTCTCGCGCAGCAGCCGCTCGCGCTCCTCGGCCTTGCGCAGGACGAAGACGATCTCCTCGGGCTTGAAGGGCTTCTGGACGTAGTCGTACGCGCCCGCCCCTACCGCCTCGAGCGCCTGCTCCTGCGAGCCGTAGGCGCTCATCACCAGCACGGTGAGCTCGGGGTGGCTGGCGATGGCTTGACGCAGCACGGACAGGCCGTCGCGCTTGGGCATGCGCACGTCGGTCAGCAGCACGTCGTAGCTGCGCGCGGCCAGCTCGCGCAGGGCCTCTTCACCGTCGGCCACGGCGCGCACCTCGTACCCGTGCCCGGTCAGCACCAGGGTGAGGACATGGCGAATCGACGGCTCGTCATCGGCGATGAGGATGGAGCGGAAAGTAGGCATGGGTGCTCAGGGACTCATCATCTCCCAGAGGCCTGACTCGGGGTAGTTCCCCGCTCAAGCCGACGGAAGGTGAACGGTGAAGCGGGCTCCAGCACCGGGGACATTTTCCGCCGTGAGCCGCCCGCCCATGCTCTGCGTCAGGTGCATGGACACCGCGAGCCCCAGTCCCGTTCCCTTCCCCTCCTTCGTGGTGAAGAAGGGCTCGAAGAGGCGCGGCATCACCTCGGGAGGAATGCCTGGACCGGTGTCCTCCACCGCCAGCTTCACCTCGTTGCCCTCGCGCCGGGCGGAGACGCGCACCTGCCCCTGCCCTTTCATCGCCTGGGCCGCGTTGAGCATCAGATTGATGACGATCTGCGACAGAGGGCCCGCATCCGCCCGGGCCAGCAATCCGGGCTCCAGCGCGAAGTCCACCTGCACGTGCGACAGCTCGGGCCCCGCGCGCACCAGCTTCACGCACGTCTCCACCACCTGGCTGAGGTCCACCGGTGCCAGGGTGGCGGGCCGTGGGCGTCCGAGGTCCAGCAGCCCCCGGACGATTCCATCGATGCGGTGCACCTCATGATCGATGCGCTCGACATACTCCTTCAGCTCGGGAGTGGTGGCGCGCATGCGGGCCAGTGACAGGTAGCCGAGGATGCCGGCCAACGGGTTTCCCACCTCGTGCGCGACGCCCGCCGCCAGCTTGCCCACGGTGGCCAGCCGCTCGGCGGACACCAGCTCCGTGTGGGCCCGTGCCAGCCGCGCGTTGGCCTGCTGGAGTTCGCTGAGCTGAGAGCGCGTGAGGGCCTGCTCGCGGCGCAGCGCCTCGGCCATGCGATTGAGCGCGCTCTGGATGCGCGAGAGCAGCGGCCCGCCCTGGGACACCGGCGCCAGGTTCAGCTCGAGCCGGCCCAGCTGATCCATCGCCAGCTCGGTGGCCCGCAGCGGGCGGCCCACGGTGAAGTCCAGCACGAAGTACACCAGCACCGTCAGCATCACGAGATCCAGCGCCAGCGCCAGGGGCAGCAGGCCTTGCACGCGCGCGACTCGCTCCGCATCGAGGCTGTCCGGAGGCGCCAGCCGCCGCCCCAGGTCCAGCAAGCGGATGAGCGCGGGCTGGAGCGTAAGCCACGACAGGCCCGTGGAGAGCGAGCCCAGCAGAAAGGCCACGCTGGCGATGCGCCACTTCATCGCGCGACAGCCCCACTCACTGCGGCATGCCTCCCACCAGCGGCGCCAGCTGCGACGGCAGCACCTGGGCCAGCCACGGTGCCAGCAGCAGCAGCTCCAGCCCCGCCAGCGCCAGCCACGGCCCGAAGGGAATGTTCGTGGTGCCCGGCACCCAGTCGATCTCCTCGCCCTCCTCGTCCTTGGGCTGATCTGGAATGTCCTGGAAGAGCAGGTTCCACGGCACCAGCAGCAACCGTCGGCCGAGAGACAGCCCCGGCTTGGTGAACTCCCACGTCATTGTCAGCTCGGGCTCGGGAGGCTCCTCCTCCTGCTTGCCTTCCTTATCGGCGGTCTCCGTCCTCGGTCCGGCCCGGCCGGTGATGGCGATCAGCAGAATGCCCACCACCGCGCCCTGGAGCGACGACAGAAAGAGGATGCCCAGCAGCGCCTTCCAGGAGAGGAACGCCCCCAGCATCGCGACGAGGTATTTGTCCCCTCCTCCCAGGGCCTCTTTGCGGAACAGCTTCCAGCCCAGGTACTCCATCAACCGGAAGGTCAGAAAGCCCACTGCGGCGCCAATCGCCGCGTCCCAGAGCACCTCCATGCCCCGGGGCGCCGCGAGCGCTACCCCCGCGACGATGCCCGGCACCGTCATCTCCAGGGGAAGGATCCAATGCTCCAGATCAATAAAGGTGAGCGGGATCAGCAGCGTGACGAGCACCAGCGCGGCCACCAGCTCCCAGGTGAAGTCGAAGCGCCGCACGCACGCCAGGAAAAGTAACCCAGTGAGCAGTTCCACCAGCGGGTAGCGGATGGAGATGGGCGTCTTGCACCCGCGGCACTTTCCCCTCAGCGCCAGCCACGAGACGAGCGGGATGTTCTCGTACCAGGACAGCGTGTGCCCACACTTCGGGCAGCGAGACCCGGGACGGATGATGCTCTGCCCGTGCGGCACCCGAGCGATAACGACATTCAGGAAACTGCCGATGCACAGGCCCAAAATGAAAAGCCAGCCAGTCATCAGCGTACTAAGAAAGGGCGGTAATTCCGGGCTCATAGAAGGCTCATCAGGCTACTCGCGGAGGCGGGGGGTGCCCAAATTCGTCGCTGGGTGCCAATTTTTGTCGCTCGCCCCTGACGTGATCTGGCACCTCCGGTGAGCGACCTACCAGGATCAGCCTACTTAGCGGATCTGGTCATCCTGGCGCGACCCTTGCTAAGACACGCTTCGTCGTTCAGACCCCCAGTCCTCGCCGACTGTAAGGAGCAGCAGATCATGACCCAGACCCGTCGTAATCGTGGCTTTACCCTCATCGAGCTGATGATCGTGGTTGCCATCATCGGCATCCTGGCGGCCATCGCCATCCCGAACTTCATCCGGTTCCAGGCGCGCGCGCGTCAGTCCGAGGTGAACACCAACCTCAAGAGCCTCTTCACGGGTCTGCGCACCCAGCAGCGCATGCCCCCCGAGCGCATCCGCGCCACCAGCTTCGCTCCTGAGCGCGGCAACCGCTACAGCTACCACCTCGAGGACGGCTGCTCCAACTTCGA
>DASVVJ010000993.1:0-6206 GCA_036389955.1 Myxococcaceae bacterium | reverse complement strand
GGCGACGCTGCTGCCCCACGGTCAGATCCTCGTCTCGGGGGGAGCCAACGGTAGCACGCTCGCTACGGCGGAGCTGTACTCGCCCTGAGTCCTGTCAGTCATTGCTGCTGTTCACTGGCAGAGCCGGCGGAGCCAGCGGCGCATGTTGTCCTTGTCCAGCGAGAACCAGCCGGTGCGCTCCTCGTAGAGGAAGGGCTCCAGCAGGTGGGCCAGCGCCCGGTATTGCGGAAGGAGGACCTTCTTCTGGGTGTCGATGGCGTCGGGCCACTCGCCCAGGGTGATCAGCAGCCGCTCTCCTTCCAGGGGCTCGAAGGAGACCTCCGGGAAGGCGAGCGTGTGGCGCAGGTGCTCACCGCCGCCGAGTTGGCCCAGCAGAGGCTGGCCCAGGAAGGTGAGCCAGTAAGCGCCCCGGGCACGGGTGCCGATGACTCGGCTGGTCTCATCCAGCTGATAGAGATCCAGGCCCAGGTAACGAGAGAGAGGGCCGAGCAGTTCCCTCCGAGCCGAGTACCAGAGTCCGCTCGGGGAGACAAAGGCCAGGCTGGCGTAGCCAAAGCTGAAAGGCAGCTCACGCGCGATGTCGAGCGCCAGGGTTCGCAGCCGGGCGGGGCCGTGCTCCAGCAAGTACTCCGTGGGAAACGAGAAAGCCACCCCGCTGGTGGCGCCCTCGTCGTGAGAGAAAATCGGAGCATCGAGCTTCCGGCCGGCATAGTCGAAGTGATAGCCGCCCGCTTCGCCAGGGCTCTCGAGCAGTTGGACAAGCCACGCGATTCCCCAGGAGCGCTCGAGCACCTGCTGGCGAATGTGCTCCCAGCCCTTCGCATCAAGCGGCAGCATGTCGCCCTCGTCCGAAGCGTACCAGCTCAGTGACTGTGGAGGGATGGCTCGGAGGTAAAGTTCCAGGGCCCTCCACACGGAGGAGGCAACCTCTTCGTGGGAGCGGCGCATGAAGAAGCAGAGCACGACCCCGTCCCGGGCTATCAAGTCGCCGCTCTGGTTGCGCAGGCGGATGATCGGAATGTTCTCTCTCATCTGCGGAATCCCACTCGCGGCGAAATGATCAACGCCTCTCCCTTCAACGCATCCCTGTAAAGAGCGCCCTGGTTGGAGCCTGAGTAGGCGCTGCTCTCTCCATATCGAGTCCACTGCGGCAGGTTGGTATCGGGGCACGGGAACTTGAAATCCAGCGTGAGCACCGACCGCCGTGGGTCGCCGTCCTCGCCATGAAGAACGAGATCCGGCTTGATGGTGCGCCAGAGCTGGCTGGTGCACCCTTGGGCCAGCAGACGCGCCTCCTCCTCTCGGCTCACGGTCTCCAAGAACTGGGTACTGGGATAGTAGCGATAGCGCCGTTCGATGCTGAATGAGGCGGGCCAGAGTTGCTCCAGCACCTCGCGCGCACACTGCAGGGCCACTTCATGCTTCTGCTGCCCAAGCAGCATGGCCCGGGTGATGGGCTCGCGGCAGCCGTCCATTATCACCTCCTCGCCGCACTCTTCGCGCGTCGGGGTACGGTCGCCGAAATGCTGTGTGTTGACCTGACGCTCGGCCAGCATGGCGCACTCTTTGAGCTGCTCCTCGAGCTCCCCCACCGCATTATCGTTGTCGAGCAGGGTGAGCAGGACAGGGGCGAATTCGGCGAGTTGGGAGGCCACGGTCCTGGCGGCAGTGGGCGCTAGAGCGCTAACTGCCTCACCTGCAGCGGCGGCATGCCGGACCCGGCTGACGGTTTCCGTGTCGAACCGTAAGTCCCGGCGTGCGGAGCGTTGGGGGCTACTGGCACAGGCCGTGAGCAGGGCCGTAGCCACGCACAGGTGCGCCAACGTCCAACGCCCGGTTCGGTGAGCAGGCATGTTCGTCCCCTGACTGTGAGGACGAGTAGCTTAGAAGCAGCCCCGAGTGTGCGGTAGCAGTTGCCCTTCAGTAGCGGCCTTCGAGGAAGTTGCGCACCAGTGTCGGGCCCTCGGGCGTGAGCACGCTCTCCGGATGGAACTGCACGCCCACCATCGGGCGCTCCCGGTGCCTCAGGCCCATGATGAGCCCGTCCGGCGTCCACGCCGTGGCCTCCAGCTCCGCGGGCAGCGTCGAGGCCTCCACCACCAGCGAGTGGTAGCGCCCCGCCTGGAAGCCTTGCGACATGCCCGTGAAGAGCCCCGTCCCCGTGTGCTTCACCGGGGAGGTCTTGCCGTGAACCGGAGCGGGTGCACGGATGACGTTGCCGCCGAACACCGCGCCCATGGACTGGTGCCCAAGGCACACGCCGAACACTGGCACCCGTGCCTCCCGGATGGCCGCCATGCTCACTCCCGCCTCGTACGGCGTGCACGGCCCCGGAGACACCACCACGTGCGAGGCCCCCGAGGCCAGCACGCCCGCCACGTCGATCTCATCGTTGCGCGCCACCTTCACCTCGGCGCCCAGCGTGTACAACAGCTGCACCAGGTTGAACGTGAACGAGTCGTAGTTGTCGATGACGAGGATCATCGCCCACCTCCCTCGCGAGCCAGCTTCAGCGCCGCTCCCAGCGCCCGGGCCTTGGCTTCTGTCTCATCCGCTTCCAGCGTTGGCACCGAGTCCGACACCAGGCCCGCTCCCGCGGTCCACAGTGTGCGGTCTCCATCCACGAAGAACGTGCGCAGCGCGATGGCCACGTCCAGCGTGCCGCAGAAGGACAGGTACCCCACCGCTCCCGCGTACGGGCCGCGCCGCATCGGCTCCAGCTCGTCGATGATCTGCATCGCTCGAATCTTCGGCGCCCCGGACACCGTGCCCGCTGGGAACGTGCACGCCAGCGCGTCTAGCGCATCGAACCCCGCGCCCAGCTTGCCCCGCACCTGCGAGACGATGTGCATCACGTGGCTGTAGCGCTCGATGACCATCTGCTCTTCCACCCGCACTGTGCCCGGCGCCGCCACCCGCCCCACGTCATTGCGCCCCAGGTCCAACAGCATCGTGTGCTCGGCGCGCTCCTTCTCGTCCGCCAGCAGTTCCTTCTCCAGCGCCTGGTCCTCCGCCTCCGAGGCTCCCCGGCGCCGCGTGCCCGCGATGGGCCGCACCACCACGTCCCCGTCGCGCACCTGCACCAGCAGCTCCGGCGACGCGCCCACCAGCGCCCGCGCCTCGCCCAGCTCCACCAGGAACAGGTACGGCGAGGGGTTCACCCGCCTCAGCGCCCGGTACAGGCTCAGCGGCGGCGGCGTGCCTCGCGACTCGAACCGCCGCGCCAGCACCACCTGCATGCAGTCTCCCGCGCGGATGTACTCCTTCACCCGCTCCACCGCCGCCTCGTATCCCGCCCGGTCCCACAGCGCCACCGTCTCCGGCTCGCCCCGCATCTTCGGCGCCGGATGGTACGCCTCGGGCGGCAGCGGCCTGCGCAGCCGTTCGGCCATGGCCTCGGCGCGCTCCTCCGCGTCCTTCAGCGCCAGCGCCACGCTGCCGTGCAGCGCCGGCCGCGCAATCACCGTGGGCCGCAGCGACTGGGTGCGCGTGTCGTGCGTGACGAACTCGTCGCACAGCAGCCATTCCGAGTCCGGGAACGTCAGGTCATTCGGGTGCCGGTCCGGCACATGGCGCTCGAACCACGAGACGCAGTTGTAGCCCATGTACCCCACCAACCCGCCCAGGAACGGGGCCTCGCCCGGCAGCGCCGCCACCTGCAGCTCGCGCCACAGCGTGCGCAGCACCTCCAGCGGCTTGCCCTCGCGGCGCTCCTGGCGCTCGCCGCGCCACACCGTGGCTCCGTTGCGATCCAGCCGCACGCGGCCCGTGGGCGAGGTGCACACGTGGCTGTACCGCCCGAAACGCTCGCCTCCGTGGCAGGACTCGAGGATGAAGCCCCGTGGGCCGGGCCCCAGCTTGAGGTAGGCCGACAGCGGCGTGTCGAGATCCGCGGGCAGCTCCACCGAGACGGGCACCGCCTCGCCCTTCTCCGCGCGCTGCCGGTATGCCGCCTTCCGTTCCTGTGCGTTCATCATCGTCGCCTCTCCCCTCTCCCTTCGGGAGAGGGACGGGGTGAGGGTCCCTGTCACCGGCTCATGTCAGCACCGCGGACCCCGGAGCCGTGGCTCCCTCGGCGGGCCGACGGCCAAGTTTCCCCCGCCCGGAAGATTGTGAAAAGGGTCACACTCCACCCATCGCCGCCCCCGCTTGCCTGCTTCCCTTTCCCTACCTATGAGGAAGGCTACAGGGGCTCCGGGCTGCTGTAAGCTCGCTTGGTTTCCGAGGCGCCGAGGCACCCGCGTCTCCCTTCCGTGGCCGCCTACCCAACACGTCGTTAATTGAAATGGGCTTTGGGTGCCTACCCCTTCCAGGACAGACCGCCTCTGGTCTCGGTGACACCCCAGGGCCTGCACTGCCCGCTGGGGGATTTCTACATTGATCCCTGGCGCCCGGTGGAGCGGGCCCTCATCACCCACGCCCATGGAGACCACGCCCGCGGCGGCAGCAAGCGCTACCTCGCGGCCAGGGCCGGCCAGGGGCTGCTGCGCAAGCGGCTGGGCGCCGATGCGGACCTGGCCACGCTGGAGTACGGCGAGCCGCTCACCGTGGGAGAGGTGACGGTCAGCTTCCACCCCGCGGGCCATGTGCTGGGCAGCGCGCAATTGCGCATCGAGCACAAAGGCGAGGTGTGGATCGTCTCCGGGGACTACAAGCGCACGCCGGACCCGACGTGCACGCCGTTCGAGGTGGTGCGCTGCGACACCTTTATTACCGAGGCCACCTTCGGGCTACCCATCTACCGCTGGGATGATCCGCGCCTGGTGGCCGAGGACATCCTGCGCTGGTGGGACGGCAACCGCGAGGCGGGCCGCTCCTCGGTGCTCTTCTGCTACGCGCTGGGCAAGGCGCAGCGCATCCTCGGCGAGCTGGCCCGGCTCACGGACCGGCCCGTGCTGGTGCACGGCGCCGTGAATGGTTTGGTGGGGTGCTACCGCGAGGCTGGCGTGAAGATGGTGCCCACGCAGCTCGTCTCCGAGACGGAGAAGGGCGCCTCGTTCACGGGGGCGCTGGTGCTGGCTCCGCCCAGCGCGGGGGGCTCTACCTGGATGCGCCGCTTCGGGGACTGCGCCACGGCGTTCGCCTCGGGCTGGATGCGGGTGCGCGGCAACCGGCGCCGGCGCGGGTTCGATCGCGGCTTCGTGCTCTCGGACCATGCGGACTGGCCCGAGCTGCTGCAGACCGTGGAGGACACCCAGGCCAGCCGCGTGCTGGCCACCCACGGCTACAGCGATCAGCTCGCGCGCTACCTGCGCGAGCAGGGGCTGGATGCGGCGCCCCTGTCCACCCCCTTCGAGGGCGAGGCGGAGGACTGAAGATGCGGCGCTTCGCGGACCTCTATGACGCGCTGGACTCCACCACCTCCACCAACGCCAAGGTGGACGCCATGGTGGCCTACTTCCGGGACGCGCCGCCTCAGGACGCCGCCTGGGTCCTGTACTTTCTCACCGGACGGCGACTGAAGCGGCTGCTCACCTCGAAGGTGCTGGTGCAGTGGACGCAGGAGCTGACGGGCATCCCCGACTGGCTCTTCGCCGAGGTGTACGCCTCCGTGGGGGACCTGGCGGAGGTGATTGCCCTGATGCTGGACCAGTACGTGCGTCCCGCCGCCCCGGAGGAGATGCCCCTGTCGTGGTGGCTGCAGGAGCGGCTCTTGCCGCTGCGCGAGCTGGAGCCGGCCGAGCAGCGCGAGCAGGTGCTGTCCTGGTGGAAGGTGCTGCCCCGCCGCGAGCTGTTCCTGCTCAACAAGCTGCTCACCGGGGAGATGCGGGTGGGCGTCTCGGACACGCTGGTGGTGCGCGCCATTGCCCAGGTGGCGGAGCTGCCTCCGGCGACCATTTCGCACCGGCTGATGGGCACGTGGTCTCCCACGCGGGAGTTCTTCGAGCAGCTGCTCTCGCCCGATGTGTCCGACGGGGATGTGTCCCGCCCGTACCCCTTCTATCTGGCCTCGCCGCTGGAGCAGCCCCCCGAGTCCCTGGGCGAGCTGAAGGACTGGCTCATCGAGTGGAAGTGGGATGGCATCCGCGGCCAGCTCATCCGCCGGAAGAACGGGGTGTACCTGTGGAGCCGTGGCGAGGAGCTCATCACCGAGCGCTTCCCGGAGATCACCGAGGCCGCCAGGGCCCTGCCAGATGGGACGGTACTGGATGGAGAGGTGCTCGCGTATGAGGAGGGAAAGCCCCTGCCCTTCGCGCGGCTGCAAC
>DASVVJ010000992.1:0-4029 GCA_036389955.1 Myxococcaceae bacterium | reverse complement strand
GCGTCCTGGACCGTGCCCTCCACGTAGCGCGCCTCGCCCAGGTTCAGCACCACCTCCGCCGGCTTGCCCAAGCGATTGCCCAGCTCCCGCTCCTCGATGGCGTGGAGTTCCTGGCTCGTCGCCAGGAGCCGGTACTTGCCTGGCCCCAGCGGCTCGAACTTGAAGCGGCCCTCCGCGTCCGTCGCCGCCACCTGATCCTCGACGTCCTCACGCTCCAGGCTCGTCAGCCGGACCTTGACCCCTGGCGCGGGGGCTCCATTCGAGAGGACCCGGCCTCCCAGTTGGCCGGGGCGAAAGAGCACCACCTCTCCTCCTGGTCCCCAGGACAGGAGCGCGGGCTCCAGGTACGTCGGCAGCCACCCTTCCTTCTCCGCGACGAGCGCGTAGCCGTCTTTCGGCAACGGGCCGATCCGGTACTCGCCGTTCGCGTCCGTCCGCGTGTCGAAGAACCGCGTGTGTCCCCCGTGCAGGAAGGTCAGCCGTACTTCCGGCAGCGGATGGCCCTCTTCATCCGTCACCACTCCGCTCAACAGGAAGCCTTCGCCCAGCACGAGCTCCACGCCCTCGGTGCCCGCCGCCACGTCCGGTTGCCTCCGGGCTCCCTGCTCGCCCAGCGCCCAGAGCATGAAGGTGCCCTCCGGCAGTCCCTCCAGGAGGAAGCTTCCGTCCGCTCCCGTCGTGGCCTCGGCGTAGAGCGGCGCTTCTCCGTAACGTGCGCTCACGTGGTCCACCACCAGGGACTCGGCCTCTCGCATGCAGTCCGGGAGCCGTGGGTCTCTTGGCTTCGGGCCAAAGCCGTTGCTCTGGGACACCGGGCACTTCAGCTCCGAGAGCGTCTCGTCCGGCATCGGCCGCGTGGCGGAGACCCGGACTCCCGCCGCTGGGCCCCGCTCGTCTCGCACCCAGCCCTGGATGCGCAGGCTCCCGCCCTGCGGCGGTGTCGGCGGGCGCAGAGCGGTGTTCCCCCGCTTCACCGTGGCGCCCGGTGACCGTGGTTCCTGTGTAGGCGCGGCGGACGGCTGGCCCTGCCCGAGGCCGAGCCACACCGCGATGCCTACCCCCAGCACCGCGACTCCCACCCCGAGCATTTGCCTGCGCATACGCTCCTCCAGGCTTGAGTCTCGCAAGCTCCTCTTCCCCCGGGAAGGGCTTGCTGGGTCCCCCCTGTGTCCGGGTTCTGCTTAGATGGCTGGCAGTGAACCTCCGGGTGCGGTGTGCCGACGGCCGGCGCCCCCTCGGAGCGTGGGGGCAGCGATGAACCAGTCCATGCGGAACGAGTACCTGGATCAGGTCCAGGAGCAGCAGCAGCGCGTCGAGGTCGACCTGAAGGCCCGGAAGATGGCCTCGCCCATCGCCATGCCCAATCAGATGGCGGCCCCCGCTGTGCGGCGCAGGATGGGCGGTGCTCCTCCGCCTCCCGAGGCTGCCGGTGGCAATGCCGTGGATGTGCGCATCACTGGTTTCTGGCGCTGGAAGACCGTCGTTGTTCCTCCCAACGCCTATGTCGTCCACACCCGCCGCGGCCACGACAAGCCCCTGCACATCGGCCTGGGGGTGTCCTTCCGCTTTGATCCGGCGATCGACTCGTTCCTCGTCGTCCCCGGCGCCATGCAGACCATTCTCATCAGCGCGCACTGCATCTGCCGCGAGCTGCAGGGTCTGCTCGTCCAGGGCTATGTGCAGTGGATCATCGAGGACTTCGCCACCGCCTATAAGAAGCTGGACTTCACCGACGCCGAGGACCCCATGCGCGTGGTGAATGTGCAACTGCGTGAGCAGGCCGAGGCCGCCATCAAGGACAAGGTGGCCACCATGAGCATCGACGCGGTGCTCTCCGACAAGCAGCCCATCATCGAGGAGCTCACCGCCCGTCTGCGCCACGTGGCCGAGGGCCTCGGCGGCGGCGACAAGGGCCTGGGCCTGCGCATCGTCACCGTGCAGGTGAAGGAGGCCGTCGTCAGCTCCGCGCGGCTGTGGGAGAGCCTGCAGAAGCCCTTCCGCGCCGAGCGCGAGCGCGTGGCCCGGCTGGCCGGCCTGGAGACGGAGGAGGCCATCTCCCGGCGCGAGCTGGAGGTGGGCCAGGCACGCGAGCGCGCTCAGCTCGAGAGCCAGGGCGAGCTGGCCCTGCTGCGCTCGAGCAAGGAGGCCGAGGCGTATGACCGCGAGCAGGCCGAGCGGCTGCGGCGCCAGCATCGCGAGGAAGAGGATGCTCGCAAGCTGGCCCTGGAGCGCCAGCAGTCCGCGCTGCAGACCGCCGAGCTGGAGAAGGCCCGCCTTGCCGTGGAGGCCGAGCTGGCCAAGCTCAAGCTCGAGGCCGATGCCGCTCAGCGCAAGCGCGAGGCCCTGGCCAGCATCGAGGTGCTGGATGCCGAGCGCGCCGCCGCCAACCGCCAGGCCCGCACGGAAGTGGAGCTGCTCGAGGCCCGCCAGCGCGTCCTCAATGGGCTCAGCTCCGCCAATGTGCAGGCCCGACTCGTGGAGCTGCTGCCCACCATCGCCGAGAAGCTGCCTCAGCCTCAGGAGCTGCGCTCGGTGTCCATTGGCGCGGGCGCCGGTGCTCAGGAGGGTCAGGCTTTGACCACCCTCGTGGCTCAGATGATGGCGCTCACCCGGGCGCTGCGCCCCGAGGGCGAGGTGCCTCCTCGCAAGGCCGAGGAAGAGAAGACGTAGGAGGCGGGTTCTCGCGCCAGGCAGGGTGAGCCGTGCGTGGGGGCCTCCACACCTCGTCGCTCGCGGAGCAAGCTCATAGGAAAGGGCCTACCTGGCTGGCCTCTGGCTTGCCGCGTTCTCGTGGGTTTTTGTGGCATGGCCGGCACGGTGAGCACTCTCCTTGGCAGCACGTTGCCTACGGGCATTCCCCTACGGGGTAATGCCCAGGCCGTGCAGCCTGCTGTCCCGGCCCGGGTGTGGCTCGCGGACGACAGCGCCGTGGAGGTTGAGCACACGCGCACCCTCCTCTCTCGCGCTGCCCACCAGGTGGAGACGTTCTCCGACGGCGCGAGCCTCCTCGAGCGCCTGGAGCAACCAGGCGTTGAGCTGCCAGAAGTGCTCCTGCTCGACTGGCTCATGCCAGGCATCACGGGCCTGGAGGTCTGCCGCTTCCTGCGCGATCGCTACGGACCCACGGACCTGCCCATCCTCGTGCTGACGGCCAGCACGCACGAAGGGGCGCTCGAAGAGGCCTTCGCCGCGGGCGCCAACGATTACGTGGCCAAGCCGGCCCGGGCCGTGGAGTTGCTCGCCCGCGTGCGGACGCTCCTCCAGACGCGCCGTGACACCGAGGCCCTGCGCACACGGGAGCGAGACCGCGCGCGCCTACTCGTCGAGGCGGAGGCCGAGCGCACGCGCCTTACCATCGTCCTCTCCACCCTGGAGGAGGGCGTGATGCTGCACGACGTCCGGGGGGTGGTGAGCTTCAGCAACGCGGCCGCCGAGCGCCTGCTGGGGCTCACCGCTGAGCAGCTGGCGGGGCGCACCCCAGCGGACCCGCACTGGGGCGCGGTGCACGAGGACGGCACCCCGTTCCCCGGCGAGGAGCATGCCTCCATGCGCGCGCTTCGCACGGGCCAGGGCATCGTGGGGGTCACCATGGGTGTGCGCCATGCCGATGGCCGGCTCGTCTGGCTGTCCATCAACGCACAGCCTTACTTCGAGCAGGACAAACGGACGCTCGCGGGCGTTGTCTCCTCCTTCGCCGATATCACGGTGCAGGTGCACGCCCGCCACCGCCTGGAGTCCCTCGCCCAGCAGCTGCGCGAGAGCGAGGAGCACCTGCGCCGGGTGGTGGAGTCCTCGGGCACCGGCATCTGGGAGATGGACACCGCCACCGAGACGCTCGTGACGGACGCGCGCTTCCGCGAGATGTTCGGCCTGTCGCCTGACGAGCCGTTCCCTCTCGAGAAGGGCATCTCCATCATCCACCCGGAGGACCGGCCGCGCGTCGCCAGGAACCTCAGCGCCGCGCTGGCGGGCGATGAAGGCGGGCGCTTCCGGGCCGAGTACCGCACCGTGCGCGGCTCCGACGGGCGG
>DASVVJ010000991.1:0-6134 GCA_036389955.1 Myxococcaceae bacterium | reverse complement strand
GACCTATGAGGAGTTCAAGGTTAGTTATGAATACGAATCGCAGGAGCGCCTTCCCCACCTTATTGATGGTAAGCTACGCGCACCAGCAGCGGATATCCCGGCGTTATTGGCCGCAATTCAAGAAGCCAGTCAGGGTAACGGCCCTACTGCTCGTTGAGTCGGTGCTTGTGTGTGTGACTTGTCTTTTTTGTGAGCAACTTGGAGGGATTTGAGTGGCCAAGCCCCTGCCTAAGATCTTGGATGGCTTGTACGCGGACTTCGAGAAGTGGGTGGATGCGTCCCGTGAGAAAGGCCCCAAGATTGAAATTGTCTGGAGCGAAGACCTAGACCGGTTTCGCGACCCGAAAAAAGAATTCAAGATTAAGTGGATTGTTGTTGGTCACAATCCCGGTAAGCAGGAACGCGGAACCTGCAATAAGGCCGGATTGTGGATTGGTCGGTACTTTCACCCCAATGGGGCAACCGGTTCTTGGACCCGCCTTATCCTCGCCCATGACGTGCGATGTTTGGGAGACCAAGTGCTGTTTCTGGAGAAAACGCCCATTTGTAGTGACAATCTTGAGGGTCTGAAGAGCAAGGATAAACATCCTCTTTTCAAGCAAATGCAAGAATGTATGGCTAAGGCGGTGTTCGGCCTGCAGGAGTCCACGGGAGCCTATGTTTGGATTCAGGGGTATTCGACATCGTTAGACGACCCCTTTATGTCATTCTTTTCGCAACTCCGAGGCCTTTACGTCAACACTGCAGTGACCGAGGCGCGAAAGAATAAGGTCTTCAAGACATATCACATGGTCAGTGTCATGAAGGGTGGAAGGGGTTTCCCAGTGGAGGAACTGCTCGGAGAGGGATTGGCAGAGGCCCTGCCAAAGGTCGCGGGGTTTGAGTGTCTGAAGTAAACACTCTATTCGCTCGTCGAGGAGTGCCGGACAGTTGGGAATGTGATGTTCCTGAGCGCTACGGTGCGTGGCCCTTGCGTTTCCCACAGTCTAAGGATGCAGGGGCAATCGATACTGATGCCTGGCCACGGCATGCAGCCAAGTTATATGCCCCTCACTTCTATGCGGAGACGGAGGGTTGCGGCGTGCTCGATCACCGCTCGCGGGAAATCCCGGCAGAGTTTTTGGGCCCCTTCCTCCGGGGTGATGAACACGAAGTGCCTGATCCCGGGCAGCGCATTGTCGCGCGCGATGATGACCTTGAAGATGTCGCGGTAGAACTCGAAGTGCGTGTTGTTGGGCGAGACCTTCAACTCGTAGGCGACCAAGTCGCGCGTGTCAACGAGGTCGATTCGCTCGCGGAGTCCCTTGCCGATACTGAACTCCGGCACGAGCTCGAGGCCGAGGCTCTCGACCACGTCGCGTTGCCAAGCCACCGTCACCTGCGCGGCGCGTCGGTCGCCTTCGCTGACGATTCCTGTCATCTTCCAGTGGAGCCGGTGGGCTGCTTGGGCACGTTTTACTATCTCCTCGATACGCATAGGAACTCACGAATCCCTCCGACACCCCTATTACTACTGTGTCATAAACGTCTGGCTTCCCTTTGGGAGAGCCGTGTCCCAGTGGCGCTGCTGGCATGCCGTTCTTCGAGGGAAACCATACTTTTTTGACACAGCAGTGCTAGAGACGCCAGAGGGTCCCATAGTAGGGACATAAGTAATTCGAGGGAAATTGAAAGCCCAGCAACTCTCCAAAGTTGCTGGGCCTCTCGAAATGGAATTTGGAACTACCGCGAAGGGGGCTTACTCCGCACCGGGCTTACGCCGAAGGCTGAGCCTGCTCCGTCCGCCGCAGCTTGCTGCCCGGTGGCAAATGGTCCATCAGTGCCAGGATCAGCGTTTCCACCTCGGCCACCGGGATGTTCTGGATGTCGAACACCGAGTTGCCCTTTTTGTTGTGCACCTTCACCTGGACGTCGCTGCCGTGGGTGAACTGCCCCTTGAGCGCCGCGCGGTACTTCTCCACCTGCGCCACATCCTCGGCCGGCACCGGTTGGCTCGAGGCCGGCTTGCGCTTGAGCCGGATCGCCCTGCGCATCTCGTCCACGCTGCACGCCGAGAACGGCTTCTTCGTCACCTCTCCCTTCTTCCCCGGCACCTCGATGAGCGTGGGCCCTGGCTCCTCGGGGTTCACCTTCACGTTCGCCGCCTCCCGGTAAATGGTCAGCAGGTGCAGGCACGTCATGCCGAACCGCACCGCCACCGGCTCGCGGAAGGACTTCACCACCGCCCGGTAGGCGATCAGCGACGCCGTCGACAGGTCCGCCAGGTGCTCGCGGAAGTAGGTCGGCGCGTCCTGGAAGCCCTTTTTCTCCGCCAGCTCGTTGTCCACCACGTAGCTGTACAGCTGCCCCAGCCGGTATTGGTTGACGTTCTCCGCCGCCATCAGATGGAGCATCTCGGCGCGGATCTGCTCGAGCGTGGCCCCCTCCGGAATGACATACGCCGCCTGCTGCGAGACAGGCTTCACCTCCTGGGCTGCGAGCTTCACGCCCTCGAAGGCCTGCTTCACTTCCTCCACCGCGCTCTTGGCCCGGTTGAGATCAAACTGCAACATAGGGTCTCCCCCACTTCTTTAGGGCCGCATCATTGCGGTCCCTGGCTGGTTGCCTGGGGCATCCAGTTGGGACGGCCCCAAAGCACATGCCGGGCCAGCGGCTGGCTCCCCCGAACAACAAGCACTTGCGCGCAAGGAGCTCCTCCGCACCGTCCGCCGCTGTGGACTGGCGTCACGAGAGGCGAGTGCTGTCATCTCAGGAAGTTACGTCCGAAGGCGAGCCGACACGTCTGCGCAACCCCTCAAAGGGACGAGGGTTTTTACACCGTCCCGAATCATGGACGACCGTCCACGGTTTGGGACGGGTCCGTGAGTCCCTCGGCTTCAGCCCTCAAAACTGACCGGTCAGTTTCCAGCCCTCAAAACTGACCGGTCAGTTTTCAGCCCTCAAAACTGACCGGTCAGTTTTCAGCCCGTCAAACTGACCGGTCAGTTTCAGAGGGGGGAGCCCCCCAGCTTCAAAGCCGCCCTGACGCGGCGCGGTAAGAAACTGGCCGTGTCAGCGCAAAACGAGCAACTCCCGCTCTCAGCGGGCGAGAATGGAGGATATGCGCACCAAGGCCCACCGCCCCCACCTCCACGTCGGCTCCACGGGCGGCCGCGTTCAGAAGGTCGAAGAGCGCCTCAAGTCGCTCGGTTACCTCAAGGGGCCCGCCGACGAGCGCTTCGACGCCCGCACCGCCAAGGCGGTGGTCGACTACAAGCGCGACCACGGCTGGGAGGGGGAGCCGCAGGGGGGCGTCGGCGAGCGGATGGCCTGCTCGCTCAAGCACACCAGCGCCGCCTCCACCGCCAGCACCAGCACCGCCACCACCGAGGCCAGCTCGACCAGCGGCAGCGGTGGCAAGAACAGGACCCCGTCGACGCTCAAGGGCGCGACCTACAATGTCGAGCGCGACCGCAGCCCCGCGGAGGTGCAGGACAAGCTGCGCCGCTTCACCAAGCAGAACGACCTGGACTTCATCCAGCTCCAGGAGATCAACGGCTACCACAAGGCCCTGGAGAAGATTCCCGGCTACCACCTGGTGACCTTCCCCAAGTCCAAGGACCACGGCGAGTCGGGCATCCTCGTCAAGGACGACCTGCTCACCAAGAAAGAGCAGTACATCCAGAGCGAGGGCGGCTGGGACACCGTGCGCGGCGGCCGGGCCCCTCCGCGGGCGGCCCCGGCGGTCCAGCTCGCGGGCTGGCTGAAGGTGGTCTCGGTCCACCAGCCGCCCACGGTCGACTGGAAGAACGGGCAAATCTCCGGGCCGCCGAACCGGGTGGACACCTACAAGTCGCTCACCGAGAAGCTGCTCGCCTTCGCGAAGCGGCAGCTCAAGAACAACCCTGACCAGGCCCTGCTCATCGGCGGCGACTGGAACGAGCCGGATACGACCAAGGGGAAGTGGTCTCCCCGCTGGCTCGCCCAGCAGGCGGGCATGACCACCCACGGCGGCATGAAGACCCATGGCCACGGCAGCATCGACTACGAGCTGTCCGCGGGGTGCAAGGTCTCGAACATCAAGGCCGGCCCGAACATGGGCTCGGATCACAACATCGTCACCTTCACCGTGCGCCGCCCGAAGGGCCAGCGCTGACGCGCAGCCTGGGCTGAGCGGCGTCACATCGGCCCCCGCTGGAGCGCCTCACGCTCCGGCGAGCACCACCTTGATGTCGACGACCGGTGTGCCATCGATGGCCTCGATCGGGCCGATCCGCAGGCGGGTTCCCGAGACCTCACGCACTGTCACCGGATGCACCCCCAGGGGGTTGGGCCGGTCCTGAGACCGTGTGGCGAACACGCCGGTCAGCGGGTTGCTGGGGTCGTCCCGGGGATGCACCTGGAGCACGGTGCGATCCGCCAGGTGAAGCCAGGTGATGACGAGGAGCTGATGCCCCGGCGCAACCCCGAGGAGGGCTGGCTCGAACGCCGGGCTCACTTCGAGCCACGCGTCCGGGGCTCCCTCCGAGCCTTGCCGCGGCGCCTCGCGGAGGGAACGAAGCGTCGAGCGAACGTGACCAATCGGGTGAAGCGAGGGGTGCTCGCTCATGGGCTGGCTCCCGGTAGGAGTCACCACTCTCGTGGCCACGGATAGGCCTCGATCTTTTCGGCGAGCGCCTCGCGCGTGGGCGCCTCGAGGAACACCCGCCCCGTCGGCTTGCCGAGCGCATAGTGCTGCTCCGGCATCCAAGGTCCTCCCCTGGCCATGGCCGCCTTCGCGGCCGCGTCGGCTTCCGCGGGATCGACCACCAACTGCCGCACCCGGAACATGCCGTCCTGCTCGAGGACGGCAACGCACGGGTGTGGCGAGCCGAAGGAGAACGGCAGGGTTCCCGCACGCAGCAACGCCAGCACTCGGTTCTTTCCGATGGGAGCGACAGGGGCCATGCGCCGAAGCGTAGCACTGGTGGCTCGGCGGCTCTGCCCCCGCTGCGTACCGTCCCGTCCTGTCCCAGCGCATGGCGTCCAGGCCAGGTTCCTGACCCTTCCTCAAGGTTCGTCGAGTTCCAGGTGGAGAATGTCGCCGTAATTCTCTGGAGCCAGGATCTTTGCCCGGCGTTTCAGCCAGGCCTCCCGCTCCGCCCGGACTTCCTCCAGGAGCTGGTGCTCGAACTCGGCCAGCAGCTCATCCCCGTTCGGCGTGTTGACGAGCCGCACACGCAGGCGCTCCACGGCCTCGGGGCCTCCAAAGAAGAGAGCGGCCTTGGCATAGGTTCGTGAGAGGTCCGTCCATTGCCCGCCCTGCAGAAACAGGACATTCACGGCGGCATTCAGCCAGGTTCCCGGATCCTCCGGCACGCTCATGAGCGACACCTGTGACCAGTGCAAGGCTCGGGCATAGCTGCCACGACGATTGGCAGCCTGTGCCAGCCGCACCGCGGCTCCCCAGCTCAAGGTGCAGATCGCCAGGCTCAGCCTGAACAGCAGCCCAGGCAGAAGAGGGATGGAGTGGTCCTCCATCCACGCTCCGATATCGGCCAGGTCGCCTGCCAGCTTTCGCCGGCGCACGAAGCTGGGAGTTCTCGCCTCGTGCGCGGAGAGCTGCGCCCTGCAGTAGGTCAGCTTGGGTTCAACGAAGTACTTCTCCATGGGCTCAAGGGAGACAGCTCGCTGAAACCGCTGGGCGGCCTCCGACCACTCGCCCGCGTAGTAGTAGGCATCCCCCGCATACCGATGCAGCTTCGAGTTTTCGGGCTTGAGGGCGACAGCGCGGTCGTAATGACGGGCGGCATCCAGATGCCGGCCCATGCCATACAACAGGCTCCCAACGTCGCGTTGCCAGTACCACCGGGCCTCGTAAGCAGGGTGTAGCTTCAAGATGTCCTGGTAGACGTTGAGAGCCTGCTGAGGGTCGTGGATTCTCTTCGCCGCGGAGTACAGGGCTTCCGCTCCCGCGGCTCCCAGGCTCACGGCCTTGGCGGCCAGCATGATGACGAGCGCTCCCAGCCGGTCGTGAGCAATGTGAGCCCTGCTGCGGCCCAGCACGAGGGATTCAAAGTAGAGGGCGCCCATGAGGTAGTTGACGCAATCTGGCTTCAGCTCCGTCAGCCCGAGAGCGATGGTTCCCAGGGTGTGTGCCAGCTCCGTGCGATGAT
>DASVVJ010000990.1:0-6378 GCA_036389955.1 Myxococcaceae bacterium | reverse complement strand
ATGATGGCGGTGGCGATGGTGGCGGGGGTGGGGTTGAGCGTGGGGTGCAGCAAGCGCGACGAGGTCCAGGAACAGCGGCGTGACCTGGCCGAGGCCCAGCAGGAGGCCCAGCAGGAGATAGCGGAGGTCCGCCAGGAGGCGAGCCAGGAGCGCGCGGATCTGGCGCGTGAGGAGCAAAAGGAGCTCGCCGACGCTCAGGAGGAGGTGGCCGATGAGCGCCAGGAGCTGGCCGAGGCCGAGCGGGAGCAGGCTTCGGAGCTGCGTGAGGGCACCGCCAGCGGCACCCTGGCGGCCAACTCCACCGTCCAGGGCCGCGTGCGGTCCACCCGGGGGGACTCGCTCGTGCTGCTCGTTCCTGGCAACGACAACACGGAGCTGAAGCTCAAGACGGATGAGCGCACCCGCGTGATGCAGAACGACCTCGCGGTGGAGCTGGATGACTTCAAGGAGGGCACCGAGGTGCGCGCCTCCTATGTCTCCGACGGTGAGGGCCTGGTCGCCCGGGACGTCGTCATCCTCACGCCCGTGAAGAAGTAAACGCGCTTTCCGGTGAGGCACTCCAAGACGGCTCCCGCTCCGGCGGGGGCCGTTTTCTCTTTGTGGGGCGCGGGGTTCGGCACCGGACGGGGCAGGCAGGGCGGGGAATGTCTGTCCCCTTTGGTAGGGTGGTGACCCATGAGGTTCTTTCCGTCCTTCCTACCTGCCAGTACGTCCGAGACCTGGACCGCTGCGCTTTCTGGTAGGATGCCGGACGCCATACCTGTAAGGTTGGCCTGCTCTCCCCGCCGTTCACGCGCGGCTATTTCGCGTGCCTACCCAAGGAGTGCACGAGATGTCTTCAAGCCCAGAGCATCCTACGTCCAAGCCCATCGTTCTCTTTTCGGCCGGTGCCACCACTTACGAGCTGCTTCGCTACCTGGGGGCCACCAGCAATGGCGAAGTCTTGCTGGCGCGCCGCAGGTACGCGGGTACCCTGGGCAGCTCGGTGATCGTCAAGCGCCTGCATGAGCCCACCAATGCAGTCGCGTGCGCCCGACTCCTGGATGAGGTGAAGCTCATCATGCAGTTCAACCACCCGTGCATTGCCCAGGTGTACCTGGTGCGCATGCATGATGGGGTTCCCCATATCGTCATGGAGCACCCGCACGGCAGCTCCCTGGGGGACGTGCTCAATCTGGCCGCCATGCGCGCCGCGCCCCTGTCCGAAGCGTTCGCCGCTTATATCGTGGGCGAGGTGGCCGATGCGCTGCACTATGCCCACACGCTGAGCGATGAACAGGGACGGCCGCTGGGCATCGTTCACCGCGACGTCAGCCCCCGGAACATCCGGCTGACCCTGCGCGGACGCGTCAAGCTCACCGACTTCGCCGTGGCTTACTCGAACATGGAAGGCCGCATGGCGACGGTGGGCCCTCTGCTCAAGGGCGACATTGCTTACTCCTCCCCGGAGTACCTCATGCTCGAGCCGCTGGACGCCCGGTCTGACCTGTTCTCCCTGGGGGTGGTGCTCCTGGAAATGGTGACGGGGCGACACCTGCTCGACCTGGAGGAGGTGGAACAAGCCATGCGGATGGCGGGCCCTCCCAATGCGGTCCAGGAGTGCCTGGTCAGCGAAGAGCAGAGCTGGCTGACCGCGCCGGAGATGGCCATGCGCATGGAGCGCTTCCGCCCAGAACACGTGGAGCGTGCCACCCGTGGGCTGTCCGCGCCCATGCGGGCCATCATCACCCGGGCGCTCCGGCGCGCTCCGGCCGAACGGTTCCAGACGGGGCAGGAGATGCGGGACGAGCTCTGGGCCTTTCTGGGAGGCACCGGGCGCTGCTATGGCCCCCTGGATGTGGAGGCGGAGATGGCCCAGGTGCGCAGTGATGCCATTGTGCGCAACGGTGGCGCCGAGCTTCCAGAGGAGGAGGAGTTCCCCAGGGCTCCCCCGAAGAGTCCGCGAAGACCCCGCCTCTGAAAGGGGCCAGTCCGCGCTTGTTCTGAAGGGCCCGAGGTTCGAAACTTCCGGCCATGAGCGATGTGAAGGAACTCCACCGGCGCTGGTGTATCGCGGATGGCCACGCGGATTCGCTCATGTGGAACCGCGACCTGTGTGTCCGCTCTGACGAAGGACATGTGGACTTTCCCCGGCTGCGGGAGGCAGGGGTGAAGCTGCAGTGCTTCACCCTTGTTACCCGTGGCTTTCCCTTCATCGGCGGCTTCCCGGTGTTCGCCACCTGGCGCGGCTGGCCCCGTGAGGCCCGCTCGAGCGAGTGGTCCCGGGCGGTGTGGCAGATCGACCGGCTCGCTGAGTTCTGCCGCCGCTCCGAGGGCCAGGCGCGCATCACCACCACCGCCGCCATGTTGGAGGACAACCTCGCTCAGGGCCGACTGTCCGCCGTCCTCGGAGTCGAGGGCGGCCATGCCATCGAAGGGCGTGTGGAGCGTCTGGCGGAGCTGCACCAGCGCGGGGTGCGCTTCATGGGGCTGACCCACCTCTCTAACAATGATCTGGGCGGCTCTTCCTTCCCGATGATGGGCAACCGCGGCCTCACGCCCCTGGGGCATGAGGTGGTGGCGGAGATGGCTCGCGTGGGCCTGAGCGTGGACGTGGCCCATGCCTCCGAGCGCACCCTGGAGGAATTGTTCGCCGTGCCCTCCGTGCGGTTTTTCTCCTCGCATACGGGGGTGCGGGAGGCTGGGGGAGGGTGGCGCAACCTCTCGGATGAGTCGCTGCGGCGCATCGCCGAGCGCGGAGGGGTGGTGGGCATCATCCTCGCCCCCGTCTACCTGGGCGGCGATACCTTCGATGACGTCGTCCGCCACATCGAGCACGCCGTGAAGGTCATGGGAGAGGAGGGCGTCGGCATCGGCTCGGACTACGACGGCATGGTGGCGCTCCCCAAGGGCATGCGCGATGTGACGGATCTGCCCAAGCTGACCGAGGTGCTTCTGCGCCGCCACCCGGAGGCCTGGGTGGAGCGGATTCTCGGAGGCAACTTCCGACGCTTCTTCCGGGAGACACTCGGCGGTGGTTGACCCGCCCGTCCAGGCCCGGAATAGTCACCGCCCGCATGAACCGCTTCCTCGCGCTCCTTCCGCTCGTTGGCTTTCTTTTCCTTCCCGCCTGTGGTGGCCCTGGCGCTGGCGACTCCTGTGAAGGCAGTGGCTACATCTGCAGCAGTGACCAGGAGGCGCTGGAGTGCCGCCAGAGCCAATGGCGCGCTCTGCCCTGCCGGGGGATCTCCGGCTGCCAGGAGGCGAACGGGTCCATCAAGTGTGACACCACGAACAACAGGGCGGGCGACAACTGCGCGCTCAGTGCCGAGGGCAGGGGCCTGTGCCGGGACGATGGCGAGGCCGTGCTCGAGTGCCGGATGGGTGTCCTCGTGCAGACCGAGACGTGTGTCTCCTGCTCCAATCTTGGCACCGAGATTATTTGCCAGAAGTAACTTCCGGCGCTGATCGGCCGCACCCCAGCCGAAGACCACCCGGCTTGGCGGGCGGGCGGTCTGTGCCTACCTTCTCCTCAGGTGTGGGGGTGGGGGGTGGGGATGGCCGGGTGGCGTGCAGTGGGCCTGGGGGCCTTGTTGGTGCTGTGGGTGGGGTGTCAGGAAGCGGACGCAAGTCCTCGGAATGAGGGGCGGCGCGTCGCTCGTGCCTCCGCCCGGAAAGCAAAGGGTGTGGATGCGCCGGTGGCGGAGCCTGCTCCCCCTGGGGATCCCTCCTGGCGCAAGGGCAAGCCCGCGAGCGCCGCGCAGTTGGAGGTGAAGACGTCCAGGCAGAGCGCGCTGGCCGGTGAGGAGATCGCGGTGGAGGTCTCCTCCCGCGACACCACCACGGTGCGGGCCGAGGTCTTCCGCCTGGGCTTCTATGGAGGCGCGGGAGCGCTCCGGGTCTGGAACGGGGGCACCTACGCGGTATCTCCGCGGCAGGCCTGCGCGCAGGCCACGGTGGGGGCCGTGGCCCCGTGCCCAGAGCAGAAGACCTTCGCCTTCGAGGTCGCCGACGACTGGGAGCCTGGCCTCTACCTGCTCAAGGTGACGCGCTCGGATGGGCGCCGGAGCTTCACCTCGTTGGTGATCAAGGACCGCGACAGCGCCGCGCCTTCTCCCTGATCAGGAGGGAGCGAGCGAGGCCAGGAAGCCGTCGAGCACCTCATTGAAGCGCTCGGGCTGCTCTTGGTTGGGCAGGTGTCCCGCGCCGGGGATGATCTCCAGCTTCGCCCCGGAGACGAGGCCCGCCATCTGCTGGGCCTTCTCCAGTGGCGTGACCGGGTCGTGCTCGCCCACGATGACGAGCGCTGGGCCCGCGTAGCGCGCGAGGATGTCCTTGCTGTCCGCCCGCAGGGCCATGCCGCGTTGGGCCGCCGCTACCGCCTGGGGCGAAGCCTCGCGCATCATCGCCGCCACCTCCCGGCCCACCGGAGAGTCCGGGCCCGCCGCCACCAGCTTCGGCAGCAGCGTCTGGACGAGCGGCTCCACACCCTTATCCAGCGCCTCCTGGGCCGAGGCCTCGCGCCGCGCCCGGCCTGCCTCGTCATCCGCGAGGGCCTGGGTGTCCACCAGCACCAGGCCCCGTACCCGCCCCGCGTCCTCGCGCAGCAGCGCCATGGCCGCGTACCCGCCCATGGACACTCCGCCCACCACCGCCGAGTCGATCTTCAACGCATCCAACAGCGCGAGCGCGTCCTGGGCAATTCGCGAGGGCTCCGTGAGCCCCTGGCCGAGCCGGCTCTGCCCGAAGCCCCGGTGGTCCGGGACGATGAAGCGGTAGCGGCCCGACAGCGCCGCCACCTGCTTGTCGAACGCCGCCCCGTGCAGCGGGAAGGCATGGAGCAGCAGCACGGGCAGCCCCTGGCCCACGTCCCGGTAGTGCAGCGCAACGCCATCGACGGTCACGGTCAGCACGGTGCCTCCTGGAAGCTCAGATCCACTTCTTGTGCCTGAACCAGAAGATGAGCGCGATGGGGAACAGGACGATCATCGCCCACATGGCGTAATAGAAACCTTTGGCCGACAGCACCTCGAAGTTCTGGCCGAAGAACCCCACGATGAACGACAGCGGCAGGAACAGGGTGGAGAAGATGGTGAGCTGCTTGCTGATGTCGCTCGTCTTGTTGGCCACCATGGACAGGTAGCCGTCCATCACGTTGCCGACGATGTCCCGCCCGGCGTCGATCTGCTCGTACAGCCGGACGAGGTGATCGTAGACATCCCGGAAGTACAGCGTGGTGCGCTCGTTCACGTACGGGATGCCCCGGCGGGCCATCAGCCCCACCACGTCCCGTTGCGGCGAGAGCACACGCCGGAACGTCACCAGCATCCGTTTCATCTCGAAGATGCGCTGAAGCTGGGCCTTCTCCGGCTTCTCGAAGATGGCCACCTCCAGGTCCTCCAGCTCGTCGCTGAAGGTGTCCAGGATGGGGAATTGCCGGTCCACCAGCGCATCCGCCAGCAGGTAGAGGACGAAGTCGGCTCCCCGCTCCAGCGTTGCTCGCGGATCGTTCGACACCCGGCGGCGCACCTCGTCGAGCGCCTCGAAGGGCAGCTCGTGGACGCTGATCAGCCAGTCCGGACCCAGGAAGAAATGGTGCTCGTGTAGGGTCAGGTCGCAGACGTCCTTGGCGGAGGTGAAGCCTTGGAGGACGATGAACTGGTGCTCGGGGTACTCCTCGAGCTTGGGGCGCTGGTCCAGGTGCAGGCAGTCCTCGACGGCCAGCTTGTGCAGCTTGAAGCGCTCGCTCAGCCGCAGCATGGCCTCTTCGGTAGGACCCTCCACGTCGATCCACTTGTGGCCCGGCCGCTCGATGAGTTCCTCACCTCCGGTGAGGACGCGTCCCTCGTGGAGGAGACAGACCTGTATCTTCATGGTGCGGCACTCCGGGCGGAAATGATGACTGGTGCGCGATTGCTAGAACCAACCGGGTGCGAAGTCGAGAACCCAGCGGCTCCGGATCGGTCTAGAGTGACCCCCGTGTCCGCTGAAACTACTCCGGCGCCCATCGCACCGCGACTCGAGCAGATCCTCCAGACGCTTCCCGACCCGGCCTTCGCGGCCCGGTTGAGAAAGGTCTATGCCGCCGCCGCACAGGCCATCGCGCGGCTGAGTGACATGGACCTGGTGAAGTACGAGACGGATTCCACCGACACCGGGGGGGCGGATCTGTCGCTCTGGGAAGAGATGGCGCCCGTCATCCGCGACACGGTGATGGACGTCAACGCGCTGCTCAACGTCATCCGCGAGCAGTTCCCCGCGCAGCCGCTGGGAGGCATCGCGGACACGGTGAGCCGAGCCACCGAGCAGGGGACTCCCGAGGGACGGGCCCGCGGCGCGGCCTCGCTGCTGCAGGACGGGATGATGCAGATTGCCCAGGGCATTACCTCGTTGGGCGAG
>DASVVJ010000989.1:0-3041 GCA_036389955.1 Myxococcaceae bacterium | reverse complement strand
CAATGAGCCGATGTCCGTCCACGTCTGGCCGCCGTCGTTGCTGAGCTCGATGACGCCGCCGTCGTAGTAGATGGGGTCACCGGTGTCCTCGTCGATGCCCTGCTCGAACGCGTAGCGGTGCAGGAACGTGAAGCCGAAAGTCCCCGTGGGCGACACCTGCAGCGGCGGCGAGACGAGGTAGATGTCCGTCAGCGTCGGCGCATCCACACCGAAGTAGTAGTGGACGTCCGGCTCCTCCTCGAAGCGCCCCCAGGGCAGGTAGTTGTCCAGGCTCTCATCCCGCTCCGAGGCCCACGCCACGATTCGGCTCTCCACGTTGTCGAAGACCGAGGCGTTGGGCATGTCGTCGGTGTTCACCCGCACCGAGTACACGAACGTCTGGTCGCCCGGGATGGCCTGCTGCGCGTCGCGGTACGCCAGGTTGAAGTCCACCACCCGGATGCTCGCCGGACCGTCCAGCCTCACGGCCACCTCGGCGACGCCCGCGTCAAAGGGCTCCATCGGGGGGAAGGTGATGAGCCCGCCGTTGGCCAGGGTGACGCCCTGCGCCGTCGTGGACACCGTCGCGGTGGTCCGGGTCAGCCGCTCCGTGCCCCGGTTGATCACCGTCACGCGGAGGATGCCCGCCTCCTTGTTGTCCAGCACGCCGTCGCCATCACACGAGCCGTTGGCTTCCACCAGCTCGATGTCCGCCAACCGCACGTCCCTGCCGGTGACGAAGCTCTCCACCACGCCCTCATGGTTGGACGAGCCGCGGTTCGGCGCCCGGGCCCGGAGCCCCGCGCCACGGCGGGCAAAGGCCGCGTGGAACAGCCGGAAGTCCTGCGGGTCGTACGTGTAGGTGACCGCCAGCAGCGCGTCGCGCGCCTCGATGAAGGTGGGCGATGCCGGGGTGACCTTGTAGGCCATCACCAGGTACTTCTTCATGCGCTCCTGGGCCTCGGCGAACGTCAGCCGCGGCCGGTCACGCAGCAGCGCCGTGTAGCACTCCCACAGCATCGAGGCCCACACCTCGCCGGAGTTGTGCGTCTCGGAGTTCTCGATGCCGTCCAGGTTCGGGTTCCTGGGCACGTTGGTGGGCAGCTGCGCGCTGTCCTGGATGTGCTTGAAGGTCAGCGGGTTCTTGTTGAAGTCCGTGGAGTACGGATAGCGGCGCACAGCGAAGAGGTAACCGTTGTTGTCGCTGCCGCTGGAGACGTAGCCACCCACGCTGTACGCGCCCTGGAAGTTGTTGTTGCCTGGCGCCTGCTGGTCCGCCTCGCGCACCATCATCAGCAGCGCGGTGAAGTCGGCCCAGCCCTCACCCATCGAACGGCCCTGGTTGTTCCCCAGGCCGTTGGCGTCGGCGACCAGGCGGTTGCTGATGTAGTGGCCCCACTCGTGGGCGACGATGCCGTTGTCCAGTGCGCCATCGCGGAACACCGCGGTCTCGGCGTACATGCGCGCGGTGACCGGGCCGTCGGGCAGCTCCGAGATGATGAGCGCGCCATCGCTCTGGCTCAGCGACAGCGTGGGAATGGTGATGGTGGGATCCGAGCCGCCCAGGCCCGGCGCGGGCCCAGGCTGGTTGTTGACGATGAGGACACCCACGGCGCCCACGGTCTGCGCATTCTTCACCTTGACGGTGAAGTCGCAGGTGCCGCGATCGATGAGGGCGATGTTGCCCGCCAGCTGAGCCTCATTGGCGAAGGGGAGCGTGCAGCCGTCCGTGGCGGTGCCGTTCGCGTTCTGCACGCGAACGATGTTGTCCGTCACATCGAACCCCGCGGGACCGAAGGCCGCGATGTTCGGCTGGTACGTGCCGGCAATGGACTGCGGCGCGAGCACGGTGAGGGTGATCTTCACGTTGGGCTCGAACAGGTACATCTGCATGCGCGGCCGATCTCCGTCGGACGGAGTGGCCATGTTGGCGTTGTTCAGGCCGCTGTTGTCCTGGGCCTCGGCCAGCAGGGGATCGCCATCCAAGCCGCCGCGGCCGAAGTTGTCGTCCTGCGCATTGCCCGAGAACTCGTTGAAGCCGGCGTCATAGAACCAGTCGTGCAGGAAGTTGTTCACGTAGAACAACTGAGTCACCGCCGCCTTCGCCTGGTTCTGCGAGCTGAAGGGCTCCTGCGTCACGTCATAGACGCGGTCGAAGGTGTTGGGCGCCGTGGTGTTGGCGCGGAAGTCGTTGGCATCCCGGCCGTCAGCGCCGGAGATGTCCGCGTACGCGTCCACGTTGTTGCCCACCGTCTCGGTGGCACCCGGAGGCAGCCAGGGATCATTCTGACTGAAGGGAGCGTTCTGCAGGGTGACGAGGTTGGGAGCGATGAAGGGCGCCTGGTAGCCATCCGGCAGGCCGGTGGGATGGGGCGTGCCGTTGAGCCCCTGAGGACCGTCATGCGGGATGAAGTGGGGCCCGCCTTCCGCCCAGACGCGGTAGGTGAAGGCGTCCGCGACGGTGAGGTTGTTGCGGAACAGCACCCGGCCATCCCGGGCGGAGATGACGTAGGAGTAGTAGTCCGCGTCGGACTGGCCCTGCGGGCCGGTGTGCAGCTCCACGTACCAGGCGGGCACCAGCCCATCCGCCAGCGGGAAGAAGACGCGCTTGGCGCGAGCCGGCGTCACCATGCGCACCGAGCCCTGGGCACGCGCGGCCGGAGCGAAGTCGAAGGAGGTGTACGGCCCCTGGGCCTTGCCAGCCTGCTCGAGGCTGGCCACGTCGAGCTTCTCGCCGTTGAGGTTCTCGAAGGCCACGGCGATGGCGCGGGGCGCATCCAGCGTGAAGCGCAGCTTGCTGGCGCTCACGGCGGCCGGCACGTGCGGGCGGAGGTAGCCGGAGGCGGAGATGAGCTGCCGGCGCTCGTTCATCAGCAGCGTGAGCGACTCGCGGAAGACCTCCACGCCGTCCACGCTGTTGCGGAAGGTGACGAGGGTAGGCCCCTTGACGGACTCCTGCGTCACTGCCTGCAGCGTGGAGGCCGCCTGCGGGGACAGCTTGTAGAGCTCGGCGAGGCGGCTCAGGTGAACACGCGCCGCCTGCTCCGCGGACATGCGCCCCA